>DASZJU010000527.1:0-10478 GCA_035947815.1 Reyranella sp. | reverse complement strand
CTGCTGCATCACCTTCCGAAACTTATAGGAGTGGCCTCACGGAGCGTCCAGCCCGAGGAAGCGGCGGGCGGCGCCGGACCACAGCGTGTCGCCCCGGGCGACAGTACCGGCGACGCTGCCGATGAAGGCGGCGGGCTCGCGCTGTTCGATGAGATAGGGATAGTCGGTGCCGGCAAAGACCTGCCCCGGGGCAATATGATTGGCGAGATGCGCGAGATACTGCGCGTCATAGACCAGGCTGTCGTAGAAGAAGCGCGCGGCATAGCTCTTGGGAGAATGTGGCAGCTTGCCTTCGAAGCCCTTGGTGGCGTGCCAGCCATGTTCCAGACGGTGCAGAATGGGCGCCAGGACACCCCCGCCATGGCTGAAGCCGAAACGCAGGCGCGGAAAGCGTTCCGGAACGCCTGCCATGATCATACTGGCCGCGCACAGGGCCGTGTCGACCGGGAAGGCGGCGAAGGGCACCAGGCTGGGCGTCGCTGCCAGATGTGGCGCCTGCAGCGGGTGCAAGGCATGCACGAACACGGCGAGTCCGAGCTCCTCGGCCGCGGCGAAGAACGGATCGAAGCGGCGGTCGCCGAGATAGCGGCCATTGATGTTGCTGCCGACCTCGACGCCCTGGAGACCAAAGCGCTCCTTGACCAGCCGCAGCTCCTCGGTCGCCTTCTCGGGATCCTGCAGGGGGACACTGCCCAGCCCGTAGAAGCGATCGGGCCGCTCGGCCACCATCGCGGCGATCGCGCCGTTGACGTAACGGGCCAGCTCGGTCGCTGGCCCGACATCGAGCCAGTAGGACAACAGCTCAGGCATCGGCGACAGCACTTGTGCGGCGACCTCGTCGCGATCCATGTCGGCGACCCTGCGGCCGACGTCCCAGGAACGTTCGTCGATCTCGCGGAACGGTTTGGCGCCCATCAGGACCGTCGCCGCGGTCAGGCTCCGGCATTGCACGCACGGCCACTTGTCGATGCCGCCGCCGGTCGGGTCGGCCGGCAGCGTACGCGGTACGATGTGCGAATGCACATCGATGAGACGGGGCTTTGCCAAGGCGATCAGATGATGATGGTGAGCTTGCCCGGATAGAGCATGTCCATGCCCAGCACCGAGCGCTTCGACTTGATCTTCCACGGGCTGGCCGTGCAGTCGATCCGATAGTGATGCTTGCCGTAGTAGGTATCGACCACGCCGCGCTTGGCGCGGTAGGTGATGAAGTTGCAGGTGACGTCGGCGACGCCGGCCGCCATTGCCGTGATGCGCACATTGCTGATCATGTGACGCTGGCGCGAGCGCGGGAATTCGGAGTGCGCCTCCTTCTTGGTCAGGCGCACCACGCGCTCGCGCAACCGGACATAGTCGTCGGCGATATAGAACAGCGACGTGGCCGGATCGGCGTCATCTTCCCCGGTCGGCGGTATCTCGTAGGTGGCGCCCTCGGCGAACAGGGCGAACCATTCCTCGATGCGCCACTCGTCGAGCAGGTCCGCCTCGAGGTAGAGGAAGTCCTCGACCTTGGCGCGCAGGCCCGGATCATCCTTCGCGAGGCCCTGCGACAGGTTCACGTCGGCATTCATGCCGCACCTGCCATGCGCTGGCGCCACTGGCGCCAGAAGCAGCGCATCTGCTCCTCGTCGTCGTTCTTGGGCGGACCCTGCCGCGGCATGCCCTTGGAAATGTCGTTCCAGCCGACCTCGCGCTGGTTGCGATAGCCGCGCTGGCAATTCTCCAACGCCTCCTGGTCGTCGGGCGTGGCGAAGCCGCCCGGTCCCAGGAATTCCAGGAAGTTGAACAGCCGGAGCTTGCGCAGCTCGTGATCCTCGTCGCGCGCGCCCAGCGCCCAGGCGCTCACCGTCATGCGGTTGGCGGCGTCCGGGAAGAAGGTCCGCACGGTGATGGCCATGATGTCGTTGATCACCAGGTTCGGGAAAATCACCATGTTGCGGCTGGTCTCGGCGATGCGCAGGCCGCGCTCCTCGCCGAAGCGCTGGATCAGTCCCTGGCGAATGCGCTCGACGAGCTCGCGCTTCTCCTCACCCCATGACGGCACCCAGCGGGCGATCGGCCGCCCCCACGGCGAGGCATACTCGATGACAGCATGGCCGTTGCCGAGGCTTGTCATGCCTTTGGCGTTGAAGCCATCGGAGCGCAGGCTGCCGATATTCTGCAGGTAGTCGAAATAGGTGCTGTGGACCGGGAAGCCGTGGAAGGCGTCGATGCTGTTCTCGGCCAAAAGCTTCCAGTTGGCGTTGATGATGTATTGCTGGCCGCTGCCGACGATCTCCATCTCGGCTTCGCCCTGGTCGGCAACCAGGTCGATATATTCCTTGGCGCCGGCGAGATAGTCGCTGAGCGACACGGCATTGCGATCGAAATTGACGAACCAGAAATCGCGGTAGCTTTCGAGCCGTGGCACTTGGACCAGGTCCGCGCAACCGCCGCCATAGTGCTCCTTGCCGTAGTTGCCTTCCTCGAAGCGCGAGGCGAAGCGGCCGTTAACGTTGAACGACCAGCCGTGATAGAAGCAGCGGAACGACAGCGCATTGCCCGTCTTCTCGCGCACCACCATCGCGCCGCGATGCGGGCAGGTGTTGAGGAAGGCATGCAC
This sequence comes from Reyranella sp., assembly GCA_035947815.1. Taxonomy (GTDB): domain Bacteria; phylum Pseudomonadota; class Alphaproteobacteria; order Reyranellales; family Reyranellaceae; genus Reyranella. The sequence goes on along the minus strand of DASZJU010000527.1, from coordinate 7,876 downwards.
GGCGCCGCCGCGATCGCGGTTGAAGATGAGCTCGCGGCCGCCGACGGCGCGGCTGACGAAGTCGCAATTGTTGCGAATCTCCGAGCTGTGGCCGAGATAGAGCCAGCAGCGGTCGAAGATCTGCCGGCGCTCCTGCTCGAGCACCTCCTCGTCGGTGAAGGCCCGCCGGGCGACTCGGAACAGATGCCGTTGGCGGTCTTCGACCACCATGTCCGACGAGGTCAGAGGCAGCCCTGGATTCGGTACGGTGATGTCCATCGTTTCCTCCTCGTCGTCTTATCTAACACTTGTTTGAAATTCTATCTCCCTGTGCGGCCCGCGGTCAACGAGGGCATTTGGTCCCGTCGTGGCGTGCTTTACAGGCGGACCTAAGCGGCTTTCTTCTCGACCATGTCGATGACGCGCGAGCGATGGGCGCGGGCGTTGCCGAACAGCTCGGCGTTGGCCCGGGCACGCTTGAAATAGAGGTGGTTCTTCATCTCCCAGGTGAAGCCGATGGCGCCGAAGATCTGCACGCTCCGGTGGGTCGCCGAGACGTAGGCGTCGCTCGAATAGGCCTTGGCCATCGCCACCGCCAGGCCAGCGCGCTTGTCCTCCTGGGACAACGCCCAAGCAGCGTAGAGCACGGCGGTGGTCGAGCACTCGGCCAGACCCAGCATGTCGGCCAGCGCGTGCTTGATCGCCTGGTATCCGCCGATCGGCCGGCCGAAGGCCGTGCGCTCCTTGGCGTAGTCGACGGTCATTTCGAGCACGCGCTGGGCGCCCGCGGCATTCTCGGCCGCCAGGGCGAACAGGATGCGGTCGCGCAGCCACGGCCACAGCGCCGCGTCGTCGGCCGCCAGCGGCAGGGCGGCAGCATCCCTGAAACGCACGTCGCAGACCTGACGCGTGACGTCGCGCCACGGCAGCGGATCGGCCTGCACCGCCGCCTGCTTCGCATCGACAAGGAAGAAGGCGCGACGGGCCGACCCCTCCTCCATCGCTGCGACCACCAGCCAGTCGGCGGCGGCCGCGTCGATGACGAAGGATTTTACGCCGGTGATGAGGTAGGCCGCGCCACTTTGCTTGCGGGCCACGGCCTCGCGGCCGGGACCGTCGGTCGCGCCATTCGATTCAGCAACAGCCAACGCCAGCTTGACCGTGCCGGCGGCGATCTGCGGCAGGAGCCGTTCCTTCTGCTCCTGCGAGCCGCCCTTCTGGATCGCCCAGGCGCCGAACAGCGTGCCGAGGAAGGGACTGGGCGCGAGCGTGCGGCCCATTTCGCCCAGGATCATCGCCAGATCGATGCAGGAGAGGCCAAGCCCGCCGAAAGCTTCGTCGACAACCAGGCCCGGCCAGCCCATGGCGACGATCTTCGTCCAGTTTCGGTCGTAGTCCGCATCGGCGACAGTGGCGCCCGGCACCAGCACGCGGCCGAGCGAGATTTCCTTTTCCAGAAAGGTGCGCGCCGATTGCTGCAGCACCAGATTGTCTTCACTGAGGGCAAAATCCATCGGCCCCTCCCTCATCCGGCCTTGCGGCTTTGCGACCACGGAACGCGCGCCGTCGGATCGGCTTCGCGCGGCAGCCCGAGCACCCGTTCGGCGACGACGTTCTTCAGGATCTCCTGCGTGCCGACGCCCAGGGTCACCGCCGGGCTGAACCAGAAGGCGTAGTCCCAATCCTCGAACGTGCCCTTGCCGCCGAGTTGCGAGGGGAAGGGCTGCTCGCCGGCGATAAGCCCGCGCGCGCCCTGCGCCCGTTTGGCGAGATCGACCACGCGCTGGCCATGCGGCGCCGCCAGCATCTTGCGGATGGCTCCCTCGGGCCCCGGCGTGCGGGCATTCATGCGGTCGCTGAGCGCGCGCAACGCCAGTAGCCTCAGGATCTCGCCTTCGATGTAGATGTCGGCGGCTTCATCGCGCAGGGCGCCGTCCGACAGGGCGCCGATCTCGGACAGGCCTTCGACCAGCTCGCGCGCCGAGGGACCGTGGCCCCAGATCGCGCCTGGCTTGGAAAGCGCCACGCGCTCGGTCTGGAGCTGGGTCATGCTGAGGGCCCAGCCCTCGCCCTCCTTGCCCAGCAGCCGGTCGGCCGGCACGCGCACCTCGTCGAGGAACACCTCGTTGTATTCGTTCTCGTCGCCCGACATGTCGATGATCGGCCGCACCGTCAGGCCGGGACTGTCCATGTCGATCAGGAATTCCGACAGGCCCTGGTGCTTGGGCAGGTCGGGCTCGGTGCGCGCGACCAGCACGCCGACTTTCGCCTTGTGGGCGAGAGACGTCCAGATCTTGTGGCCTTTTACGACATAGTGATCACCGTCGCGCCGGGCGACGGTGCGCAGCGCGCCAAGATCGGAGCCGCCCGACGGCTCGCTGAACAGCATGCACCACAGTTCTTCGCCGGACAGCGCCGGCGGCAGAAAGCGCCGGCGCTGCGCCTCGGTGCCGTGGGTCAGCAACGACTGGGCGCAATTGTTGACGGCGACCGGATTGTGCGGCGGCACGACGCCGGCGCGCTTCATCTCCTCATCGATGATGAGCTGCAGCTCAGGCTCCGCCGCGAGGCCCCACGGTTTGGGCCAATGCGGCACGATGTAGCCCGCTTCGGCAAGATCACGGCCGCTGGGCTGCGGATTCGCCTCGAACCAGGCCCGCACCGCTTGGCGCTTGGGATGGTCCTCGCCTGGCAATTCGAAATCCATGGCGCCGCTCCGTTCTGTTCGGCGATGCTCGACAGACGACTAGCCGCTGGCCGATTTCAGAGTCAACAGAATAACTAACATCTGTTCGATTTCTATGGCAGGAGCTGCCCTGCAGTCCTAGGTTAGCCACGGTCAGTCATTCCAACAGCCGAACCGAGGGCCTCTTTTGACGGTCGATCCCCTTGTCATCATCGGCGCAGGACAGGCCGCCGGTCAGCTCGTCGCCAGTCTGGCACAGGAGCGGTTTGCCGGCAGCGTAACCATCGTGGGCGACGAGCCGCATCCGCCCTATCAGCGCCCTCCTTTGTCGAAGAAATTTCTCGCCGGCGAGATCGAGCTCGACCGGCTGTTTGTGAAGCCGACGGCGTTCTACGACAAGGCCGGAACGACGCTGATGCTCGACACCCGCATCACCGCCATCGATCGCCAAGCGAGGGCGATCAAAACCGAAGCCGGCGCGACGCTGCGCTATTCGACCCTCGTCATCGCCACCGGCAGCCGCCCCCGCCCCCTGGCGCTGCCCGGCGCGGACCTCGACGGCGTGACCTATCTGCGCACCATCGCCGACGTTCAGGCGATCCGCCGCTATCTCGAGCCGGGACGGCGCTTGGTGATCGTGGGCGGCGGCTATATCGGCCTCGAGCTCGCCGCGGTGGCGGCCAGACGCGGCGTCGAGGTCACCGTCCTCGAGCAGGCGCCGCGGGTCATGGCGCGCGGCGTCGGCCCGATCGTTTCGGCGTTCTACGAGCGCCTCCATCGCGAGGAAGGCGTGACGATCGCGACCGGCACGGCGGTCACGGGCTTCGAGGGCAATGGCCGGCTCGAGCGGGTAATCTGCGACGGCCTGCGGCTTGCAGCCGACCTGGTCGTGGTCGGCGTCGGCGCGATCCCCAACAGCGAACTGGCCCGCGAGGCGGGCCTCGCCGTCGACAACGGCATCGTCGTCGATGCCCAGTGTCGCACGCAGGATCCGACCATCCACGCCATCGGCGATTGCGCCAGCCAGGCGCACCCGCTGCTCGACCAGCGCCTGCGGCTCGAGTCCGTGTACAGCGCGCTCGAACAAGCCAGGACGGTGGCGGCGGCGATCTGCGGGCGACCTGCTCCGACCGTTCAGACGCCCTGGTTCTGGTCGGATCAGTATGACGTGAAGCTGCAGATGGCGGGGCTGTCGGCACGGCACGACGCCGTCGTCGTGCGCGGCGATCCCGATCGCGGCCGATCATTCGCCGTATTTTATTTGCGCCAGGAGGAATTGATCGCCGTCGATGCGGTGAACCGAGCGCCGGAATTCATGATGTCCAAGCAGCTCATCGCCGAACGGTCGCGGGTCGATCCCGCGAAGCTGGGCGACGAACGCGTGGCCATGAAGGACGTTCGGCTCTAGAAAACATCAGGCGTAGACGCAGGAAGAAATGGATGGCGAAGATCATCTTCGAGGAACCGGACGGCAACGAGCATGCCGTCGACATCGCCGACGGGCTGTCGATCATGGAGGGTGCGGTCAAGGACTCGGTCGCCGGCATCGATGCCGATTGCGGCGGCGCCTGCTCCTGCGCGACCTGTATGGTGTATGTCGCCCCGGACTGGCGCGACCGCCTGCCGGCCAAGGATTCGACGGAACAGGCGATGCTGGAATTCTGCCCGCAGGTCGACGAAAGCTCGCGCCTGTCCTGCCAGATCAAGGTCAGCGCCGCGCTCGACGGCCTCCGGCTCAAGGTTCCGCAGACCCAGCACTAGAAAAGTCCCTCGCCGGCCGGCGGGTTGGCACGTCGCTTGCTCCGGCCTGATATCACCGTAGGCGTAGGAGCTTCATATGGATATCGGCGTGTTCATTCCGATCGGGAACAACGGCTGGCTGATTTCCACGACGTCACCGCAATATATGCCGACCTTCGAGCTCAATAAGCAGATCGTGCAGAAGGCCGAGCATTACGGGCTCGACTTCGCCCTGTCGATGATCAAGCTGCGCGGCTTCGGCGGCAAGAGCGAGTTCTGGGACCACAATCTCGAATCCTTCACCCTGATGGCGGGTCTGGCCGCCGTCACCGAGCGCATCCAGCTCTACGCCTCGGTGGCGGTGCTCACCCTGCCGCCGCCGATCGTGGCGCGCATGGCCTCGACCATCGATTCGATCTCGGGCGGCCGCTTCGGCATCAACATCGTCTCGGGCTGGGCCAAGATGGAGTACGAGCAGATGGGCCTGTGGCCCGGCGAGGCGCACTTCGCCAAGCGCTACGACTACAGCACCGAGTATGTCACGATCCTGCGCGAGCTCTGGGAGAAGGGCTCGTCCGACTTCAAGGGCGAGTATTTCCAGATGTCGGACTGCAAGTTGAGCCCGCGCCCGCAGGCCGACATGAAGATCGTTTGCGCCGGCCAGAGCCCGCGCGGCATGGAGTTCGGGGCGACCTACGGCAACTACAACTTCACCCTGGGCAAGGGCGTCAACACGCCAACGGCGCACGCACCGACCAACGAGGCGATGGCGAAGGCCGCGGCGAAGACCGGCCGCGATGTCGGCAACTACGTGCTGATGATGGTGATCGCCGACGAAACTGACGAGGCCGCCATGGCCAAGTGGCAGCACTACAACGAAGGCGCCGACATGGGCGCGCTGGCCTGGATGGCGGGTGAGGCCAACGCCGACCCCAACGCCGCCGACGACGGCACCGCCAAGCGGATCTCCGCCCCCGAAGGCGCCATCAACTTCAACATGGGGACCCTGGTCGGCTCCTATGCCACGGTGGCCCGCCTGCTCGACGAATGCGCCACGGTACCCGCCACCAAGGGCATCATGCTCACCTTCGACGACTTCCTGATCGGCATGGAGCAGTTCGGCCAGCGCATCCAGCCGCTGATGAAGAGCCGGGCGACGAAGCTCAAGCAGGTGGCGTAGGACGACGCCGATGGATATCGGCATCTTCATCCCGATCGGAAACAACGGCTGGCTGATCTCGACCAGCTCGCCGCAATACAGGCCGACGTTCGAGCTGAACAAGCAGGTCGTGCAGAAGGCGGAGCAGTACGGGCTCGACTTCGCCCTGTCGATGATCAAGCTGCGCGGCTTCGGCGGCAAAAGCGAGTTCTGGGACCATAATCTCGAATCCTTCACCCTGATGGCGGGTCTGGCCGCCGTCACCAAGCGCATCCAGCTCTATGCCTCGGTGGCGGTGCTGACCCTGCCGCCGCCGATCGTGGCGCGCATGACCTCGACCATCGATTCGATCTCGGGCGGCCGCTTCGGCATCAACATCGTCTCGGGCTGGGCCAAGGCGGAGTACGAACAGATGGGCCTGTGGCCGGGCGAGGAACACTTCGTCAAGCGCTACGACTACAGCACCGAGTACGTGACGATCCTGCGCGAGCTTTGGGAGACCGGGACCTCGAACTTCAAAGGCCAGTACTTCCAGATGGAGGATTGCAAGCTCTCTCCCCGGCCCCAGGCCTATGTGAAGGTCGTCTGCGCCGGCCAGAGCCCGCGCGGAATCGAGTTCGGCGCCGCCCATGGCGACTACAACTTCGTCGCGGCCAAGGGCGTCAACACGCCGACGGCGCATGCGGCGACCAACGCGGCGATGGCCGAGGCCGCCGCCAAGACCGGTCGCGACGTCGGCAACTACGTGCTGCTGATGGTGATCGCCGACGAGACCGACGAAGCTGCGATGGCCAAATGGAAGCACTACAACGAAGGCGCCGATCTCGATGCGATGACCTGGCTGGCTGACCAAGCGAACGCCGATTCCAATGCGGCGGCGACCAGCACGGCGCGGCAAATGGCAGCGCCGACGGGTGCGGTCAATTTCAACATGGGCACGCTGATCGGCTCCTACGCCAACGTCGCACGCATGCTCGACGAGTGCGCCACGGTGCCCGCCACCAAGGGCATCATGCTGACCTTCGACGATTTCCTGATCGGCATGGAGCAGTTCGGCCAGCGCATCCAGCCGCTGATGCAAAGCCGGCAGGCGAGACTGGCGGCGGTGGCCTGATCAAGCGGACCGCGGGCCTCCAGGCCCGCTCATGATCCTGATGGGGGCCTGGAGGCCCGCGGTCCGATGAGTCACTCCAGCACGATCCGCGGGAAGTAGAACGAGACGACCCAGTTGGGCACGTCGACGATCGAGCTGATGCGGAGGTCGGCGCAAACGCTGCACAGCATGTAGGCGTCGATCGGCGAATAGCCGAAGCGCTTGCTCAAAAGATCGATCATTTCCATGACGGCGGTGCGGGCGCCGGTCATCAGGTCGGGACCGATGCCGGTCGTGACCTCGTAGCCCTTCTTGTCGAAATGGTCGCTCACCGGCCCCGGCGTGACGTAGCGCGGCATCTTGAGGTTGGCGCCCTTGATAAGGTCGAATTTCAGCGCCACGTCGATCGGGCTTTCGATCGCCGTACCGCAGACCTCGCCGTCGCCTTGGGCTGCATGCGTGTCGCCGACCGAGAACAGCGCGCCGTCGACCTCGATGGGCAGATAGAGCTCGACGCCGGCGGTGATGTCGCGGACGTCCATGTTGCCGCCAACATTGCGCGGCGGGACGATGCTGTGCAGGCCGGGCGCGGCCGGCGCCACGCCGATCGTGCCAGGGAAGGGCCTGAGCGGCACCTTGCCGCCCGGCCCATACATCGCGGGCTTCAGGCCGGGATCGTAGTTCCAGTGATGCAGGTGCGCGGCGGGGAACTGGTCGGCGAGCAGGCCGAAGCCCGGAATGTTGCCCGTCCAGCCCCAGCCCGACGGCTGCAGCGACAGCACCGTGACCTTGAGCGCATCGCCTGGCTTGGCGCCGTCGATGAAGACGGGCCCGGTCACCGGGTTGACGAAGGCGAGGTCGAGCTTCTTCAGGGCCTCCGCCGTCGAGCTCTTCGAGAGCTGCCCGGAGGACGCGTCCCTGGTCTCGAACTGCACGGTCTCGCCCGGCGCGATCGTGAGCCGCGGCGGGAACTGGTTGTTCCAGCCGTGATGGATATGCTCGCGGTGAATCGTGTGCTTGGCATGACTGTGCATGAACGGAGCTCCTAGACCGCGACCGTGAGGGCGCCGTCGATCACGAGATTGGTGCCGGAGATGCGGCTGGCCATCGGACTCGCCAGGAAGACCACGCCGTGGGCGACCTCCTCGGCCGTGCCGAACTTGCCCGTCGGGTTGACCTTGACCGTCGAGGCGAACAGATCCGGCATGTTCTTCTCGAT
>DASZJU010000526.1:0-5571 GCA_035947815.1 Reyranella sp. | reverse complement strand
TGTCAAGCTGGGCCTTGCTCTGCGCGTACTCGGCGTCCAGCCCAGGGGCCGAGATGTCGGCGAGCAGCTCGCCCGCTTTCACGTGGGCGCCGTAATCCTTGTACCAGTGCTTGACGTAGCCGCTGACCTGCGCATAGATCGGCGCCTCGTTCCAGCCGGCGACGTCGCCGGGCAAGGTGAGGCTCAGCTGCGCCGGGCCGGACTTGGCGGATATTACCTGCACGGTAGGGATCGCGGCCTGGTCGGCCGTCTGCTGCATGGCCTGCACCTTGGAACTGCGGGACCGGATGCCGTAGCCGGCCAGGCCGAGCGCCACCAGCAGTCCGGCGCCTGCCACCATCCAGCCGCGCCCGCTCCGTCTGGGTCCGCTCACGCCGGGCTCCTTGTTTGCGCTTGCGGGCGGCCCTTCCCGCCGCCGTGGACGATAGCGAACACGCACGGCACGAACACCAGGGTGGTGACGGTGGCGACGATCAGGCCGCCGATCACGGCCCGGCCGAGCGACGCGTTTTGCGTGTTGCTGAGCGACATCGGGATCATGCCGAGGATCATGGCCAACGCCGTCATCAGCACGGGCCGGATGCGTGCATGCCCGGCCTCAAGCGCGGCCGCGACCGCGTCGCCATGCTCAGTGAGTTGGGCGCGGGCGAAGTCCACCACCAGCACCGTGTTGGCCGTCGCCGTGCCCATGCACATGATGGCGCCGGTCAGCGCCGGGACCGAGAGCGTGGTCCCGGTCAGGAACAGGCTCCACGTCACTCCCGCGAGGGCCGCGGGCAGCGCGCAGACGACGACGAACGGGTCCAGCCAGGACTGGAAGTTGACGACGATCACCAGGAACACCAGCACGATCGACAGAGCCAGGCCCGTGAGCAGCTGTCCGTAGGCCGAGTCCATGGTCGGGGCCTGGCCCAGCAGCGAGACGCTGGCGCTGTGCGGCAGCTTGGACTGCATCCCGCCGATGACGCCCTGGACAGCCCGGCTGACGGCGCCGAGGTCGCGGCCTTCCACGTTGGCGTAGATGTCGATCACCGGCATGATCGCGTCGTGCGAGACCACGCCGGGAATCGCCGTGGTGTTGATCGCGGCCAGGCCGCCGACGATATCTGGGATGGCGCCGGCCCCCTTGCCGCTATCGCTGACCGGGATGGTTTGCAGCGCATTGATGCTCTCCAGCTGTGCCTGCGGCGTCTGGATGTTCACGAGATGGGCGACCCCGGTCTTCGTGTCCAGCCAGTAGGTCGGCGCGGTCTGGCCGCTGCCCGAAAGCGTCGCGAGTACGTTGTCGGCGATCAACGATTCTGTCAGTCCTATGCCGAGGCCGAAGCTGCGGTTCGAGACCAGGCGCAGGGTGGGCTGGTCCATGATCTGCTGTATCCGCACGTCGGCCGTGCCCGCGATTTTCCTGATCTGCGCCGCCATTTCCGTGGCGTAGGCGAAGTTCTGCTCCAGGTCCCGTCCGCTGACCTGCACGTCGATCGGCGAGGGCAGCCCAAAGTTCAGGATCTGCGCCGTGATGTCGCCGGGCAGGAAGCTGAACTGGGTCCCGGGGAAACGCTGCACGAGCCCGGCGCGCAGCGTTTCGCGGTAGCTGGCGACTGGCGAGGCCTGGTTGTCGAGGCTGATCGTCAGGTCGCAATCCTGCGAGCCGACTGTACCGCTGGTGCTGTAGGCCTGGTTGATGCCGCTGATCGGCAACCCGCAATTGATCAGGGTGTTCGTCACGTGGCCGGGCAGCAGGTCGCGCACCTGCTGCTCCACGAGCACGCCGAGCTTGGCCGAGTCCTCGATGCGGGTGCCGGACTGGAAGCGCGCGTGCAGGGCGATCTCGCCCGACTTGATGCTGGGAAAGAAGTCCTGCCCGACGAAGACCAGCAGGCCGAGCGAGGCGAGTGCGGCCAGGAAGTAGAGCGAGGCGAACAGGCGGCGCCGGGCTGCCAGCCGTCCGAGCACGCCGCGATAGCCGTCGCGGAAGCGCTCGAACCGGGCCTCGAACCCGTGCTGAAAGCGGGTCAAGATGCCGGGGTGCTTTGTGCTGGCGCGCCCGACTTGCAGCGCCGCCACCTGACCGCGGAGCAGATAGGCCGCCATGGTCGGAGTGAGCGTGCGCGACAGGATGAAGGAGGCGATCATCGCGAAGATCACCGCCTCGGCCAGCGGCAGGAAGAGGTAACCGGCGACGCCGCCAAGCTGGAGCAGCGGCAGCCATACGATGCAGATGCAGGTGGTAGAGACAAAGGTCGGCACCACGATCTGGTTGGACGCCTCGATGATCGCAGCCTTGAGGTCGACGGGGCCGCCGCCGTGCTCCGCCATCTCCAGGTGAGTGTTGATGTTCTCGATCATCACCGTCGCGTCGTCCACCAGGATGCCGACGGCGAGCGCCAGGCCGCCGAGGGTCATCACGTTGATGGTCTGGCCCAGGGCCGAGAGCGCGATGATCGACGACAGGATCGACAGCGGGATGGAGGCGGCCACGATGAGGGTGGAGCGCCAGCTGCCGACGAACAGCAGGACGGCTAGCCCCGCCAGCACGGCCGCGGCCGCCATCTCCTGCACCACGTCCGCGATGGAGGCGCGCACGAAGCTCGATACGTCGTTGAGCGGGGTGATCGTGACGCCTTTTGGCAGCGTCTTGATCAGCGCCGGCAGCTTCGCCCGGACCCCGGCGACCACGGCCAGCGTGGACGCGTCGCCGGTCTTCAGGATCTCGATCAGGACGGCCTGCTGCCCCTTCACCACCACGACGTTCTGCTGCGGCGGGCCGCCCTCGTGGACGTAGGCCACATCCCGCAGATACACCGTGGCGTTGCCGACCTGCTTGATCGGCAGATCGTTGAAGGTGTCGATGTTCAGCGGCGTCGAGTTGGTGGTGACCATGTAGTCGATCGGCCCGATCTTCTGGTCCCCGGCCGGCAGCACGATGTTCTGTTGTGCCAGCGCGTCGCCCACGTCCTGCGCCGTCAGCCCGTGTGCCAGCAGCTGTGATTGGTCGAGGTCGACCTCCACGTCCGAGGCGGTGCCGCCATAGGGCGCCGGGATCGCCACGCCGGGTACCGTGATCAGCGCCGGGCGGATGTAGTTGGAGGCGAGATCGTACACCTGCGACGGCGTCATGTTGTCCGCGGCCACCTGCAGGTCTAGCACCGGGACGGATGACGCATCGAACACCAAGATGTTGGGCGGTGTCGCACCGGCGGGCAGCTGCTTAATCACCGTCTGCGACGATGCCGTCACCTGCGCCTGCGCTGCGGCGATGTCGGTGCCCGGCTGAAAGAATATCTTTACGACCCCGCTGCCGTAGTACGATTGGCTCTCGATGTGCTCAATATTGCTCACCGTGGTCGTGAGCGTCCGCTCGTAGTAGTAGATAATTCGGCCCGACATATCGGACGGGGATAGACCGGTGTAGGTCCAGACGGCGGCGATCACTGGGATCTTGATCGGCGGGAAGATGTCGGTCGGCGTCCGCAGCGCCGACATCGCTCCGAAGAGCAGGATCAGGATCGCCAACACCACAAAGGTGTATGGCCGCCTGAGCGCGATCTGCACGATCGCGTTCACATCCGTGGCCTCCAGGATAGACTGCCAGCTCCATTAACATAGGGCGGATCGCAGGACGTCCGAGTAAACTGGAGTTAAACTTGGTAAGATCACGGTGAAGCACGCGAACCGACGAGGCGGTCGGGATGCGCGATGCGGCAGACCGAAAGGGCGTCCGTCACGCCGTGGGGCTGCAGGGCCAGGTATCGCCGGCGATCAACTACACCAAGGACCTGATCGCCGATGGGTACGTCGGCCGAGTTCTGTCAGCGACGATGATCGGCTGCGCCCCGAATTGGGGACCCAGCATAGACCGTGCCTACCAGGCCGATTTCGCGAACGGCGCCAACCTGCTGACGATCACCGGCGGTCATACGATCGATGCGTTGTGCTATTGTCTCGGCGAATTTCGCGAGGTCCTTGGTGACCATGACCGACCGCGGACGCGTCCAACAAGATGTCATTCTCGGCGTCTTGTGTGGCGCGATGATTGGTCTCTTTTTCGATTCTATCGGCAAGGCGAACCCGCAGGAAGGTCTTGGACTATCGGCGCTGGCTCTGCTAGCAGGTTACAACATCTCCAGCGTATTCACATTCCTCGATAAGCTCTCGAACCGCCTGTTCCAGCCACCGCGCTTGGGCGCGCGGCTGCGGCATGGTGCCGCCACCATCCGGCAGTGGGTAGTCAGTCCGATCGTCGCCTCGGCGATCGATCACTGTCGTGAAATTTGGAAAAAGGCACGATCAACGTGACGATCCGCTTCGCCGTCATCGGCATCAACCATAATCACATCTTGGGCCAGGTGAATGCGCTGCTTGGCGCGGGCGCGACGTTCGCAGGCTTTTTCGCGCCGGAGGACGATCTCGCCGCCGATTTCGCCGCGCGCTATCCGCAAGCGGTCCGCTTCGATAGTAGCGCTCGCATCCTCGACGATCCGAATATCGCCCTGGTGGCGAGCGCTGGCATAAATTCTGATCGAGCACGCCTGGGCATCGAGGTTATGCGCGCCGGCAAGGATTTCATGTCGGACAAGCCGGGCATGACCTCGCTGGCTCAGCTCGATGAAGTGCGCCGTGTGCAGGCGGAAACGAAGCGCATCTATTCGATCTACTATTCCGAGCACTTCGCTGTGCGCTGCGTCGTGAGAGCCGGGGAGCTGGTGCGGGCTGGCGCAATCGGCACGGTTGTTAATACCGTCGGGCTGGGCCCGCACCGCATCGACCAAGCTTCCGACCCGGTTGGTTCTTCGAGCGCGAGCGTTATGGTGGCATCCTCGCTGATATCGCCTCGCATCAGATCGAGCAGTTCCTCTTCTTCACCGGTGCGGAGGATGCCGAAGTGGCAGCCGCGACCGTAGCCAACCGGGCAAATCCTGACCATCCCGAGCTGCAGGATTTCGGCGACATGCTGCTGCGCACGTCCGGCGTCACGGGATATGTGCGTGTCGACTGGCTCACCCCCGATGGGCTCCCTACTTGGGGCGACGGGCGGCTGGTGATCGTCGGCACCAAAGGCACGATCGAAATGCGCAAGTACATCGACATCGGCGGCGAAAACGGTACCGATCATCTCTTCCTGATCGACAACAACTCTGTGCGGAGGATCGATTGCACCGATGCCGATCTGCCTTATGGACGACAGCTCGTGCAAGACGTGCTGCATCGGACCGAGTCGGCGATGCCTCAGGCACGCTGCTTCAAGGCGATGGAACTGGCTCTAACTGCGCAGGCGATGGCTGAAGGGCGCGCATAACGAAGATCTGGAAGGTCGCTGTCGTCGGCGCTGGCATCGGGCGCAACCCCAATCACCGAGGGTTACAACACCCTGCAGGATAAGTTCCGCGTGCTCGCGCTCTGTGACATCGATCCGAAACGGCTGCATGGTGCGAGCCAGCAATTCAGCACTCCCCGTGCCACGGTAAGTTTCGGCGAGCTGCTGGCGATGCCCGACCTCGACATCATCGACATCTGCACCCCGCCGGCGCTGCATCTCGAGCAGTCGCTGGCGGCACTGACGGCCGGCAAGCA
>DASZJU010000525.1:0-6385 GCA_035947815.1 Reyranella sp. | reverse complement strand
ATGCTGACGTCGCGGTAGTCGCCCATGTTCTTCTCGCGGAACATGCGGCGCGTCTTCTTGATGATGGCGTGGGCGCTGTGGCGGCCCTTGGCCACCGCCTCGCGGCCGCCCAGCATGAAGATCGAGCTCAACTTGTAGCCGTCGGGCCAGGTGGTCGAGACCTTGTAGGTGTCGGTCGGCGGACGGCCTTTGGCGCCCGACACGCGCACGCGATCCTTGCCGACCTGCTCGTAGGTCGCGCCGGTGAAGTCGCAGACCGCGTCGGGAACGATATAGGCGCGCGGATCGCCGATTTCGTACAGCATCTGCTCGGCCACGGTGGCGGTCGTGATCAGGCCGCCAGTTCCGTCGGGCTTGCCGAGCACGAACGAGCCGTCGGCCAAAACCTCGGCCACCGGGAAGCCCATGTTGTCGTAGTCCGGCACCAGGCGCCAATCGGTGAAGTTGCCGCCGTTGCACTGCCCGCCGCATTCGATGATGTGGCCGCACAAGGTGCCCGCCGCCAGCGCATCGTGGTCGTCCATGCTCCAGCCGAAGGCGTGGATCAGCGCACCCAGGGTGACCGCCGAATCGACGCAGCGGCCGGTGATCACCACGTCGGCGCCTTCGTCGAGCGCGCGGGCGATCGGGAAGCCGCCGAGATAGGCGTTCATGCTGGCGATCTTCTCGGGCAGCTCGGCGCCGGTATCCATCTCGCGGATATCGAGCTTGCGCCACTCTTCTAGCCGCGGCAGCAGATCGTCACCCAGCACGACGGCGACCTTGAGCTTGACGCCCGCTGCCTCGCAGGCCTTGAGCACGGCGTCGCGGCAGGCCTGCGGGTTCACGCCGCCGGCATTGGTGATCACCTTGATCTTCTTGTCGGCGATCTCGCGGGCGAGCGGGCCCATCACGACGCTCACGAAATCCGTGGCATAGCCCGCCTGCGGATTCCTGAGCTTCTGCGCCGCCATGATCGACATGGTGACTTCGGCCAGATAGTCGCTCACCAGATAGTCGACATTGCCGTGGCGCACGAGTTGGACGGCGGCGGTCTCGGTGTCACCCCAGAAGCCGGAATGGCAGCCGACTCGGACTGTCTTGCTCATGGCCGTCACTTCTTCTTGCGATTGATGAACGCGCCCATGCGTTCGATGTGCTCGCCGTCGGTCACCGACTGGGCGAGGGCGTCGATGCCGGCCTGCACGGCCTCGTCGAGCGACAGCCGCTCCCAGCGCCGCATCAGACGCTTCTGCGCCCGCACCGAGAGCGGCGTCGCCTCGACGATGGCATTCACGCAGCGCTCGACGGCCTGGTCGAGCTCGGCCACGGGCACGACCTCCTCGACCAGTCCCCAGGCCTCGGCCTTGGCGGCGTCGATGTTCTCGGCGGTCAACAGCATGCGCGACGTGCGGCCCCAGCCGATCAGGCGTGGCAGGAGCGCCGCCTCGACCACCGACGGAATGCCGACCTTGACCTCGGGCATGCCGAAGAAAGCGTTGTCGGCAGCGATGCGCATGTCGCAGGCCGCCGCGACTTCGAGGCCGGCGCCCAAAGTGTAGCCTTCGGCACGGCAGATGACCGGCACCGGACAGTCGCGGATCGACTGGCAGAGCTTGTGGATCAGGGTGATGAAGGCGCGGCCGTCCTCCGAACTCCTCATCGTCACCATGTGATTGATGTCGGCGCCGCCGATGAAGGCCTTGCCGCCCGCGCCCGAGAACACCACGACGCGGACGTCGTCTTCGCGGGCGAGCGACTGGAAGGCATCGGTGAGGTCGAGCAACGCCGGCGGATTGAGCACGTTCAAGCGTCGGGCGTTGTCGAAGACCACATGCACCACGACGCCGGCCGGACGGCGATCCCAGGAGATATCGACCTTGTGCGCGGCTGACGCCATGACGTTTCGCTCCGTGGCCCTTTGTCGTCGCGGGAATTTCTTCTATTAGAACCCCTATTAGATACTCGCCACGAAGCTTCACAAGAGCCAACCCGGATGCCCGACACCCTGCCCATCGATCTCGGCCGCTATTCGGTGTTCGTGCCCCCCGATCCGTTCGAGGATCATGTCGGCCCGTTCTATTTCCGCATCACCGGCGACGCGCGTCAGGCGGGCAGCGTGCATTGCGTGCTGCCGACACATCCCCGGCACGGCAACTATGCCGGCGGCGTGCATGGTGGTGCCACGCTCGCCTTCGCCGACTACGCGCTCTGCCTGGTGGCCGGCCGCGCCGCCGACGGCGGCACCAACACCTCCTTCGCCATGACCGTGAGCATCGCCGTCGAATTTTTGGACGCCGGCAGGATCGGCCCACCGCTCGAAGCGCGCGGCGAGCCGCTGCAGGTGACCGGCCGCCTCGCTTTCGCGCGCG
Organism: Reyranella sp.; assembly: GCA_035947815.1. Taxonomy (GTDB): domain Bacteria; phylum Pseudomonadota; class Alphaproteobacteria; order Reyranellales; family Reyranellaceae; genus Reyranella. The sequence goes on along the minus strand of DASZJU010000525.1, from coordinate 4,034 downwards.
GCAGCATTACGCAGGAAGGCCGGACCATCGCCTTATGGTCGGGCGTGTGCCGCCACGTGGCGCGCGCCAAGGCGATGGCGCGCAAGGAGGCGTCGTCTCCGCCCGCGGTCCCACAGACCGTACCGGCGGATTTCGCGCTTTTGGCCAATGCCAGCGTCTATTCCCAACACATCGGCCCGTCCTACGCGCGCAAGGAGAAGGACGGCGCCTCTCTGATCCAGCCCACGCTGCCACACATGTGCAATTCGGGCGGCGTGCTGCATGGCGGCTACATGATGAGCTTCGCCGATTCGGCGGTCACTCGCGCCGCGGGACTCACGACCGGCATGGCGCCGAGCACGGTAGCCTTTGCCGCCGAGTTTCTGGCCGCGGGCGAGCCCACGGCGCCGGTCACGACCCGGGTCGAGGTGCCGCGTCACGGCAAGTCGCTCGCCTTCTTGCGCGGCCTTTTGGAGCAGGACGGCCGGAAGCTGCTGTCCTACTCGGCGACGATAAAGCTCAGGTCGCGCGGTTAGATCAACAAAGCTGTCATCCTGAGCGCAGCGAAGGATCTCATGCCCGTGGCAAGCGGCGATGAGATCCTTCGCTGCGCTCTGGATGACAAGAAAAACGAAGCCGCGTTAATCGACCGCAACACCCGCCTGCTCGGCGACCCGGCGCACCTCGTGGCTGAAAATCCCGCGCAGGCGGCGCACCGTCAGCAGATCCTCGGCCTTGGCGGCGCGCTCGATCGCTTCGGCGATCTGGCGCAATGACATAGCACCGATCATGCCCGAGGCGCCTTTTAGCCGGTGGGCGGCGCGCGCGATGACGGTGAAGTCGTCGGTCTCCTTGATCTCGCACTCGGCCGTGCGCGCGGTGTCTAAAAACTCGCGCTCGACCTCGGCCAGGGTGGCAGGATCGTCCCCGAACAGCTCGACCAGCTTGTCGCGGTCATAGGCCTCAGTCATGCAGCTTTGTCCTTCAGCCAGACATCGAGGGTGGCCTTGAGCTGCTCGATGCCGATCGGCTTGGTGATGAAGCCGTCCATGCCGGCCGCGCGGCTCTTCTGTTCCTGTTCCTCGAGCGCACTGGCGGTGACCGCGAGGATGGGCGTGCGCGGCCGCCGCTCGGCGGCCTCGCTTTGGCGAATGCGCCGCGCCAGCTCGAAGCCGTCCATGGTCGGCATCTGCAGGTCGGCCAGCACGAGGTCGTAGCCGCCCTTGCGCCACAGCTCGAGCGCCTCCTCGCCGCCGGCCGCCGAATCGGTCGAGGCGCCGGCGAGCTCGAGCTGGCGCGCCAGGATCTTGCGATTGACCGAATTGTCGTCCACCACCAGCACGCGGCCGTTGAGCGGCACCGCCTGGCGCGCCGCGGCCGGCGCGGCGGCAACGACGGGCGTGCGGCCGGCCGCGCGGGCCACGGCGCGGATCAGGGCATCGCGCCGCCACGGTCGCGGCAGGCCCACCGCCGCAGCCTCCGGCGTGGCCGGCCCGTCCGACAGCCGGACGTCGCCGTCGATTCCATCGATATGGATGCCGGTGAAGCCGCTACCCGGGTCGGCCAACGCCACCCGCGCACCGGCATCCTCGAGATAACGCGCGATTGCCTGGACCTCGTCGGCGTCGGGCAAGGCCAAGCTGAGCCGCAAGCCCTGCAGGGCGAACTCCGCGCGCGGCGCTGCCGGCGATGCCTCGCCCAGACAGACAGTGACGATGAAGGTCGCGCCCTCGCCCGGCTCGCTCAGGACTTCGACGCCGCCCTGCATGGCCTCGGCGAGGCGGCGCACGATGGACAGGCCGAGGCCGGTGCCGCCGAAGCGGCGCGTGGTCGAGCTGTCGGCCTGCACGAAGGGCTGGAACAGGCGGCTCTGCTGCTCGCGGCTGAGGCCGATGCCAGTGTCGGCGACCTTGATGCGCAGCGCCTGGCCATCGGCATTCTCGAGCGACAGCCGCACCGAGCCGGCTTCGGTGAACTTGATGGCGTTGCCCAAAAGGTTGAACAGGATCTGCTGCAGGCGGAGCGGATCGCCGGTCACGCGCTCGGGCACGCCGGCTGCGACATAGGCGGCAAGCTTCAGGCCCTTGGCGGCGGCCTGCGGCGCCAGGGTCTCGGCCACGCCCTCGATCAGCTCCACGGTGGAGAACTCGAGGCTTTCAAGGTCGAGGCGGCCCGCCTCGATCTTGGAGAAGTCGAGGATGTCGTCGATGATCCTGAGCAGTGCCGACGCCGAATAGCGCACCGTGCCCAGCGCCTCGCGCTGCTCGACCGAGAGCGGCGAGCGCTCCAGCACGTCGATCATGCCCAAAACGCCGTTCATCGGCGTGCGGATCTCGTGGCTCACGGTGGCCAGGAAGGTCGACTTGGCCTGGTTGGCGCTTTCGGCGTCGCGCTGCGCGTCGATCGCCGAGTCGCGCGCGAACCGCGCCTCGTCGTAGGCGATCTGCAGGCGACGGGCGAGATCCTCCTTCTGGTAGGCGAGCGCAATGTTGTCGTACTGCCAGCGATGGACGTCGCGCACGTAGGCCATGAGATGGCCGACATAGGCGCCGCCGGCGATGCCGACGAGCTGGTAGAACGGATCGGACGCGGTCAGCAGCACGAACAGCAGCGGCGCGGTCGTGGCGGCGGCGAAGGTGTAGAAGGTCGGCGGATGGGCCGAGCGGATCGGCACCGCCGTGGTGATGGTGGCCAGCAGCACGAGGCCCAGCAGCATGCGCTGCAGCTCGTAGTCCTTGGAGGCCAGGATATAGCCCGCCGTGCCCCAGCAGGCGCCGGCGAGGAACGACAGGCCGGCGAACCACCAGCCCCAGCGGATCACCTCGGCGTCGGACGGACGGGCGCGGTTGAAGGCGCGCCGCAGGATGTCGAAGCCGATGGTGACGACGATATGGACGGCGAACGGTGGCGCGAGTTCGAGCAGATCGATCTGGCGCCAATAGATGGCGGCGATCACCGGCCACAGCACGAACGAGAAATAACGCGACTGCGCCGAGCCCTCGAACAGGCGCCGGATGAGTTCGGCGCGGACGAAGGCCTCCTGGCGCGCTGTCAGGGCCTGCGCCGCCGGTTGGGCGGAAGGCTCAGCGGCGGCGACTGACATCAACCCTTCCCATCATGCTCCGCGACACCGCCGGAACCAGGGCTGGGGACGGGATCGGGTCGCGGATCAAAAGGTAGAGATGCCATGGGGTGAGGGTGTGGCCGCAAGTGTATCAAATATATCAAGAAGCATCTATATCTCATTGAGAAATCATGCTATTTTGTCTGGATTAGAGAAACATTCATTTCGGATCAAGTCATGTTGCAACCCTCTGTTCTGCTGGTCGAGGACGACGCTTTCCAACGCAAGGCGGCCGAGACCTACCTGATGAATCACGACCTCAGGGTCATCGCGGTGGAGAACGGCGCGCAGATGCGTCGCCAGATCTCGCGGTCGATGCCCGATCTCGTGCTGCTCGACGTGCAGCTGCCCGGCCAGGAGGACGGCTTCGCGCTGGCCCGCTGGTTGCGCGAAAGCAGCACCAAGGTCGGCATCATCATGCTGACGGCCGCCGGCGATTCGGTGGACAAGGTACTGGGGTTGGAAAGCGGCGCCGACGACTACGTCGCCAAGCCCTACGAGCCGCGCGAGCTTTTGGCGCGCTGCAAGAGCGTGCTGCGCCGTTCGGCCAACAAGGCGACGCCGTCGCTGCTGGAGCGGATCCGCATGGGCCAATACATGCTCGACCTGCCCAAGCGTCAGCTGCTCGATCCGGTCGGCAAGGACGTGGCCCTGACCTCGGGCGAATTCGACATCCTGAAAACCTTCGCCGAGAACCCCAACCGGCCGCTGTCGCGCGACTGGCTGCTGGAGACCACCAGCCACCGCAGCCGCGACCCGTTCGACCGCGCCATCGATCTCCGCATCACCCGCATCCGGCGCAAGATAGAGCCCACCCCCGACAAGCCGACCGTGATTCGCACCGTGCGCGGCGTCGGCTATATGTTCGTGCCGCCCGCGGAATAGGGTAAAAGGGCGGCCCCTCCCGGGGTCCTTCGCGGGTCGGTAGGGG
>DASZJU010000524.1:0-34570 GCA_035947815.1 Reyranella sp. | reverse complement strand
GAGGCGGCCGGCGAGCTCGCCGACACTCGGCTCAAGGAGGCTCAGCCTTTGATGCGCGCTCCGGTGGGGTCGTAGGGGCAGCGCAACGAGAGCTTTGCTTTCAGGCGCATGCCGGCAAGGTCGACTTCGAACCGTGCGCTCTCCAGCCACGTCGTATCGATCGCCGCGCCAGCCTCACGCTTCACGTAGCCCAGGCCGACGGAGGCACCCACCGTGTGGCCGTAGCCGGCGGAGCTTAGGTCGCCGACCGGCTTGCCGTCGCGCAGCAGCGTCTCGCCGCCCCACAGCAGCGGCTCGCCATCCTCCAGCACCACCGAGACGAGGCGGCGCGCCAGCGGCTTGCCTTTGGCCTCGACCAGCGCCTTCTGCCCGATGAAACCGCCCGGCTTGTCGAGCTTCACCGCCCAGCCGAGGCCGGCCTGAAAGGGCGTATCGTCCGGCGTGAGTTCGCGGCCCCAGGCGCGATAGCCCTTCTCCAGGCGCAGGCTCTCGACGGCGTAGTAGCCGGCATCGCGCAGGCCGAATTCCGCGCCTGCGCCATGCAGGGTCTCGAACACGGTGACGGCGAACTCGACCGGCACATAGAGCTCCCAACCGAGCTCGCCCATGTAGGTACGGCGCGAGGCGAGCACCGTGGCGTGGCCCACGCCGACCTCGCGGATCGTGGCGAAGGGAAAGCCCTCGTTGGAAAAATCGGCGCGGCTCACCTTCTGCAGCAGTTCGCGGCTCTTCGGGCCCATCACCGACAGCACGGTCCAGCCCGAGGTGACGTCTGTCAGCGTCACATGTGCATCCTCGGCCATGTGCTTGCCGATCCAGTCCATGTCGCGCACCGGCTGCGCCGAACCGGTGATGATCAGGAACTTGTCGGCGCCCAAGCGGGCGATGGTGAGATCGCTCTCGAAGGTCCCGCGCTCGTTCAGCAGCCCGGTATAGACCGTGCGGCCGACCGGAACGGCGACGTCGTTGGCCGCCAGGCGCTGCAGCGCCGCTTGGGCATCGCGGCCCTGCACCAGCACTTTGCCGAACGAAGTTTCGTCGGTCACCGTGACCGCCTCGCGTGTGGCGCGATGCTCGGCGGCGACTGAATCGAACCAGGCGCCGCGGCCCCAGCCGTACTGCATGTCGGGAGTCTTGCCGACTCCGGCGAACCAGTTGGGCCGCTCCCAGCCCATCTTGTTGCCGAACCAGGCACCTCTGGCCTTCAGCCGGTCGTAGAGCGGCGAACGGCGGAACGGCCGGCCGCTTTCCTGCTCGCGCTGCGGCCAGACCATCTTGTAATGCAGGCCCAATGTTTCGGCGACGCGGGCACGCAGCCAGGCATCGTTGCCGTGGAAGCCCGCGAAGCGGCGGATGTCGACCGGCCAGAGGTCGAGCGTCGGCTCGCCGGCCACGATCCATTCCGCCAACGCCATGCCGGCGCCGCCCGAACTCGCGATGCCCATCGAGTTGAAACCCGCGCCGACGAAGAAGCCCTTGAGCTGCGGCGCCTCACCCAGGATGTAGTTGAGGTCGGGCGTGAAGCTTTCCGGGCCGTTCATGAAAGTCTTGATGCCAGTCTTCTCCAGCGCCGGGACGCGGATCAGCGCGTTGTCCATCAGGATCTGGAACTGGTCCCAGTCGTCGGGCAGCATGCCGAACTCGAAATCGTCGGGGATGATATCCTTGTTCCAGGGCTTGGCCTCGGGCTCGAAGCCGCCCATCAACAGGCCGCCGACCTCCTCCTTGAAATAGATGTAGCCGTCGGGATCGCGCATCACTGGCAGGTCGCGCGGCACGTTCTCCATCTTCTCGGTGACGATGTACATATGCTCGCAGGAATAGAGCGGCACCGTGACGCCGACCATGCGGCCGAGCTGGCGCGCCCATTGGCCGGCGCAGTTGACGACGATCTCGGCCGTGATCGGCCCTTCGGTCGTCTGCACGCCGGTGACACGGCCGTCCTTGGTATCGACGGCGGTCACGCGGGTCTTCTCGAAGATGCGCACGCCGCCGGTGCGCGCGCCGCGGGCCAGCGCCTGGGTGATATCGGCGGGATTGGCCTTGCCGTCGCCCGGCAGCCACACCGCGCCCACCAGGTCGTCGGTACGCATGATGGGATATTTGTCGCCGGCCTGTTGGGGTGAGAGCGGCTCGCAGTCGACGCCCTGGGCGTTGGCCATGGCGGCAGAGCGGCGCAGCAGCACCATGCGCTCCTCGGTGCGCGCGACGGAGAGCGAGCCGCATTGCTTCCAGCCCGTGGCCAATCCCGTTTCGGCCTCGAGCTTGGAATAGAGCTCGGTGCTGTAACGGATCAGCCGCGTCAGGTTCTGGTAGCTGCGCAACTGTCCGACCAGGCCCGCGGCATGCCAGGTCGTGCCGCCGCTCAGCCGGCCCTGCTCGAGCAGCACGACGTCCTTCCAGCCGAGCTTGGCCAGGTGATAGGCCGTCGAGCAGCCCATGATGCCGCCGCCGATGACGACGACGCGGGCTTGAGTGGGGAATGTGCTCATGCCCCCGTCATGACGGTGGTGGTGCATCACAGCCTCCCCGCCAGCGCCGCGTCGTACATCTTGCGCATCTCCGGCACGCCTGCCTTCACCGGGTTGCCGCTGGCCGTCGGATCGACGGCGGCCATCTCGGAGAACTTGTCGAGATGGCTTTCCTTGACGCCGAGCTCGGCCAGGGTGTGCGGGATGCCGATCTGTCGGCGAAGGTCGAGGCTCCAGTCCATGAAGCCGTCGAAAGTCGGATGGCGCAGGCCGAGCCAGCGCGCGAGACGCTGGATCTTCTCGTCGATGGCCGGCCGATTGAACTTCAGCACATAGGGCATGGCGACGGCGTTGGTGAGGCCATGGTGCGTGTCGAGCGTGGCGCCCACCGGATGCGACAGCGAGTGGATGGCGCCCAGCCCCTTCTGGAAAGCCGTCGAGCCCATCTGCGAGGCCGCCAGCATGTGGCCGCGCGCCTCGATGTCCCTGCCGTCCTTGACGGCGCGCGCCAGGTTCTCCTTGACCAGCCGCATACCCTCGACGGCGATGCCCTCGGCATAGGGGTGATAACCGGGCGCGCAATAGGCTTCCAGGCAATGGATGAACGCATCCATCCCGGTACCAGCGGTGAGCTTGGGCGGCAGACCGACGGTCAGCTCGGGATCGGCGATGACGATCGACGGCATCATCTTGGGATGGAAGATCACCTTCTTGGTGTGCGTCTCCACGTTGGTGATCACCGAGGCACGGCCGGTTTCCGAGCCGGTGCCGGCCGTCGTGGGCACCGCGATCGAGGGGAAGATCCCGGCCGGGTTGGCGCGGGTCCACCAGTCACCGATATCTTCGAAATCCCACATCGGCCGCGTCTGGCCCGCCATGAAGGCGATCGCCTTGGCGGCATCGATGCCCGAGCCGCCGCCCCAGGCGATCACGCCATCATGCTTGCCGGCGCGCAGCACTTTTATGCCCGATTCGACGTTGCTCGCGATCGGATTGGGCTTCACGTCGCTGAACAGGGCCGCTTCCAAGCCCGCCTTGCGCAGCGCCAGCAGGGCATCGGCGATCATCGGCAGCCTGGCGAGGCCGGGATCGGTGACCAGTAGCGGCCGCTTCAGGCCGACGGCCTTGACTGCGTCCGGCAGCTCGCGGATGCGGCCTGCCCCGAAACGGATCGACGTGGGGTAGCTCCAATTGCCGACCAGAGGCTGCGTCATCAAATGATTTCCATGTAACGCTCGAGTTCCCAATCCGTGATGGCCTTGCGGAACTCCCGCTCTTCCCAGTCACGCGTCGCCGAATAGTGATCCACGAACGGCTCGCCGAACAGCTCGCGCGCCGCCTTCGATGCTTTCAGCCGCGCCGCCGCCTCCATCAAGGTGCGCGGCAGCTGCGCCTTCGCCGGGTGCTTCCTGTCGTAGGAGTTGCCCTTGATGGGCTCGCCCGGGTCGACTTTGTTGGCGATGCCCCACAATCCCGAACCGACCGCGGCGGCGAGCGCCAGGTAGGGGTTGGCGTCAGCGGCGGCCACTCGATATTCGACCCTGGTCGACTTGGCCGAGCCCGGAATGACGCGCAGCGAGGTCGTGCGGTTCTCGACACCCCAGCTCGACACGGTGGGCGCCCAGAAGCCCGGGATCAGCCGGCGGTAGGAGTTCACATTGGCCGCCACCATGGCCAGAAGCTCCGGCATCAGCGCCTGCTGGCCGCCGACGAAGTGGCGCATGGTGGTGCTCATGCAGTGCGGCGCCTTCTCGTCGTAGAAGGCCGACTTGCCACCCTTCCACAGCGACATATGCATGTGGCCGCCGCAGCCCGGCCACTCCTTCGACCACTTGGCCATGAAAGTGGCGAGCCAGTCGCGTTTCTGCGCCAGCACTTTCGTGAAGAGCTTGAACAGGGCGGCGCTATCGGCGGCAGGCAGCGCATCGTTGACCCGCAGCGCAGCTTCGAGCACACCGGCGCCGGTCTCGGTGTGCAGGCCCTCGATGCCCATGTCCATGGCCTCGCACATCGCGAGCAAGTCCCTGTAGAAGTCGGACAGGACGGAATTGCGCAGCATCGAGTAACCGAAGAAGCCGGGCGAGATCGGCTTCAGGTTCCTAAAACCCTTCTCGCGGATCGAGAAGGCAGTCTCGGCGAAGACGAAGAACTCATACTCGAAGCCGACCTTGACCTCGAAGCCCATCCTGGCGGCGCGCGCCAGCACGCGGCGCAGGAGGCCGCGCGGGCAGAGTTCCTCGGCACGGTCGACGAACTCGCAGAGGAACAGGAGATTGCCGGGCTCGGTCGCGATCTCGCGGCAGGTCTCCGGCAGGAGGCGGACGTTGGCGTCGGGATAGCCGGTATGCCAACCGGTGTAGGTGACGTTGTCGTAGAGCTGGTCGTTGACGTCCCAGCCCAGCACGACGTCGCAGAAGCCCATGCCGCCGTCGAGCGCCGAATGGAACTTGTCGATATGGATGTACTTGCCGCGCAGGATGCCGTCGATGTCGTGGACGCCTACCTTGACGTGGCTGAGCCCGCGCTCCTTGACGATTCTGCGGGCGTCGGCCGCTGTTTTGACCTGGCGCGGTTCCATCGCTCCCCCTCATGACGGCGGCAGACTAGCCGCTGAGACAGCGTGGAAGCCAGAGGGCAATGGCAGCCTGCCGGCGAGGTGACCCGCGCACTGCGCGCTCACGCGCGCTTCATTTCGTTCCGCCGCTTGCGGCGGCTTGTATGCATAGACCTTCTCGGCCGTCTCATCCGAGATCAGCGCGTCGTCAGCAGTTTGCGCGTCAGCCGTCGCCCGCCCTCATACAACACCACGTCCGTGAACGTGCCGCCGATGCCGACGGCAATACGCAAATCCCTGACCACCTGGCTATTGGACCCCTGTCCTGCGAACGGGCGCGACCGTAGACCGGCCTCCCCCGCGTTGCAATTCGCAGGCCATGCCGCCTATGGTCGCGTCGTGACAGACATGGCCCCGACATCGCGCGCGCGGATCTACGGCCTGCTGCGCTACACCGATCCCAGCCCTGCCGCCCGGCGATGGCGGGCCCTGCACCTGACCGTCCTCAGCATCGGCCTGCTGGCTGTGATCCTGCTGTCGATCGATGAACTGCCGCGGGAGATAAAGCACTGGCTGCGGGTCGTGATCTGGGCGGTCACCGTCGTGTTCTTCCTCGAATACGTCCTGCGGCTCTGGGTGGCGCCGGAGTTCACGCGTTTCGACCAGCAGTCGCCGACCCTGGCCCGCGCGCGCTGGGCAATGTCGGTGCCGGGCCTGATCGGACTGCTCGCCGTCCTGCCGGCGGTCATGCTGGCGGGCGGCTACGGCATCACCGGCTCCGACACCGCGTCGGTGTTCTGCATCCTGTGGATCCTCAAGCTCGGGCTGCACGCGCCCGCCTTCGGCACGCTCTCCCGAGTCGTCTCCAACGAACGCGCGCCAATCGCCAGCGTGCTGATCCTGTTCGGCATCGTCCTGATGCTCGCCGCCACCGCGGCTCACCTGCTCGAGCGCGTGCGCCAGCCCGAGCAGTTCGGCAGCCTGCCGGGGGCGATGTGGTGGGCGGTCGTCACGCTCACCACCACGGGCTACGGCGACGTCGTGCCGCAAACGGTCGGCGGCAAAATGATCGGCGCGATGCTGATGATCTCCGGCATCATCGTGCTGGCGCTGATGACCGGCGTGCTCGCCACCGGTTTTGCCCAGGAGGAGCGGCGGCGCGAGTATCTTCGCGTCTGGGACCAGGTGGCGCGGGTACCGATCTTCGCCTCGCTGGGTGTCGTCACCCTGTCGGAGATCGTGGGCAAGCTCAGGACGCGTTACTACCCTCCCCGCATCACCGTGGTGCGGCGCGGCGATGTCGGCGATTCGATGTTCTTCATCGCCAGCGGCGAAGTCGAAGTCCGCCTGCCCAGCGGCGGATCGGTGCAGCTGGGCGACGGCGCATTCTTTGGCGAGATGGCCCTGCTCGAACGCCAGCCGCGCACCGCCTCGGTGGCGACGACCAAGCCCACCACCCTGCTCGTCCTTTATGCCAGCGATTTCTACGAGATCGCGTCGCACATTCCAGCCCTTGCCGAGGCGGTCGAGGTCGAGGCGCGGCGGCGGCGCGAGGAAAATCTCGGGCGCCAGCCGGGCGCAACGCCGTGACCGGCGGCGGCGGCACCTATCCAGAAGCCGGCATCACCATTGGCCCGGCCCTCACCTTCGGGCTATATCGCGGCGTGTCAGGCGGCTGCCGCCGTCCGTTGAGGCCCCTTTTAGCCACGAAAGCCGTGCAATGTCGCTGATCACGCCCGTCATCCTGGTTGGAGGCTCCGGCAAGCGCCTGTGGCCATTGTCGCGCGAAAGCATGCCCAAGCAGTTCGTGCCGCTCCTGGGCACGCAATCGACCTTCCAGCAGACCCTCGAGCGCGTGGCCGATCCCAGCTTGTTCGCCCGGCCGGTGATCGCCACCAACGACGCCTACCGCTTCATGGCCGCGCAACAGGCCAAGGATATCGGCATCGAGATCGACATCGTGGTCGAGCCGGAGCGCCGGGATTCGGGGCCGGCCATGGCCGCCGCCGCGGCCTACGCGCGGACGCAAGGGGCCAAGGCGGTCCTGGCGATGGCGTCCGATCATCTGGTGATCGGCGTCGAGGAATTCCGCGCCGCCTGCCGCGACGGGCTGGCGGCCGTCGAACGAGGCGGCATCGTCACCTTCGGCATCCCGCCGACCGAGCCCAAGACCGACTACGGCTATATCCGGCCGGGCAGCGAACGGATCGGTCCGGTGCAGAAGGTCATAGCCTTCGTCGAGAAACCCAACGCCCAGACGGCGCTTCGCTACATCGCCGAGGGGCTGTTCTGGAATGCAAGTTACTTCCTCTTCTCACCAGACGTGCTCCTATCGGAAATGGCCCGCTTCGAGCCGGCCATGGCCGCCGCCGCCGAGGGGGCCGTCGCCAAGGCCAGGAAAACCGGTTCGACGGTGTTCCTCGATGCCGACGCCTTCGCCAAGGCGCCGGCCAAGTCGATCGACTATGCCGTCATGGAGCGTACCGACAAATGCTGGGTGGTGCCGGCCAAGTTCCGCTGGTCCGACCTCGGAACCTGGGACGCATTGCTCGATATCGGCGAGGCCGACAGCGCAGGCAACGTCACCGAGGGGCCGGTCGAGATCGACCATGTCCGTAATTCCTACGTTCGCTCCGACGGGCCGCTGACCGCCGTGATCGGCGTCGAGGAAGTGGTCGTGGTGGCGATGAACGACGCTGTCCTGGTCGGCCATCGCGACAACCTCCCGCGGCTGAAGGACGTCGTGCAGCGCATGTCGGACGGCAAGCACAGGGCCGCGACCGAGCATGCCGTGATGCACCGGCCGTGGGGCAGCTACCAGGACATCGACCGCGGCGAGCGCTTCCGCGCCAAGCGGCTCACCGTCATTCCCAAGGGCAAGCTCAGCCTGCAGAGCCACAAACGCCGCGCCGAGCATTGGGTCGTCGTCAAGGGCATCGCCGAGGTCGTACTCGACGGCAAGATCATGACCCTGCACGAGAACGAATCGATCTATATCCCGATGGGCGGCATCCATCGGCTGAGCAATCCCGGTACCGAGCTGCTCGAGGTCGTCGAGGTCCAGACCGGCGACTATCTCGAGGAGGACGACATCACCCGTTACGAAGATATCTACGCGCGCGTCTGAGTCCGGCATGACGGCCTTCGGCGCACATCACGAGTGGGGCAAGCTGCGCGAGGTCGTGATCGGCATCTCGCCGGCCGAGGATTTCGTGGTGTTCCACGAGGAATCGCAACGTTGGCTGCTGCCGGAAGGCGACAGGCTCAGTCGCGCCCACAAGGGCCGACGTCTGATCGACGTCGATCCCGAATGGGCCAAACGCATCGAGCGTCAGGTCGACGCGCTGGCCGAACTGGTGGCGCGCGAGGGCGTCACCGTCCACCGCCCGCAACGGCTCGAAGGAGCGGAGCGCACGTTCCTGGCGCCCAACGGCGAAGGCGCCCAGCTCTTCCCCCGCGACGGCATGATCGTGGTCGGCAATCACGTGATCGATGCCTCGCTTCGCCTGCTCTGCCGGCAACGCGAACGCTACGGGCTGCGGTCGATCATCCAGCAGGTCATCCAGCAGCGCGGCGCGTGCTGGTCGAGTGTGCCGCTGGGCTCGCCCGGCTGCGTCGACGGGCCGTTCCTCGAAGGCGGCGACACGCTGCTGAACGGTCACGAGATCTATGTCGGCATCTCAGGCTGCGCCTCCGACCTCGCCGGCGCCGACTGGCTGCAGGCCCTGCTGGGTGACAAGTACCGGGTGATCCCGGTGGCGATGAAGTCGAACGTGCTGCATCTCGACTGCGCCCTGGCGCTGATCAAGCCTGGCCTGCTGATCTATTGCCCACCGAAGCTAATCGACGGCCTGCCGATGTCGTTGCGCGACTGGGACAAAATCGAGGTCTCGGTTGACGAGGCCAATCGGCTGGCGACCAACGGGCTGGTTCTCGAGGAAGGCCGCGTCATCATCGACGCCGACAATGCCCGGGTGATCGAAGAATTGCGCAAACGGAAGATCGACGTCATTCCTCTGCCATTTGACGGCCCGATCTCGACCGGCGGCGGCTTGCGTTGCGCACACCACCCTTTATTGCGCGAGAGCGTGCTCGCCTAAGCACCGCGCTTGGGCGTGCGGTCGAAGACGACGGGCTTGGGCCGGTTGATCGCCTTCCTGGCATGGACGCCGAGCGAGCGCACCAGCATCGCGACCTGACCGCCCGCGAAGCGCAGCAGCACCACGGTGAAACGCAGCGGCGACATTTCCCCGCCGCGAATGAAATTATGGCCGGCGCGCAGAAAGATGGTGGCGCAGAACAGCACCCAAGCCAGGGTCACCAGGAAAAGCGTCAGGAGCAGCGGCACCAAGGAAGGCGCCAGGAGAGCCGCAAGCAAGCCCGCGACGATGCCGACCATCAGCACGGGCTGGTTCAGCGACATGCAGAGATGCAACAGGGCTGCCGCCTTCGCCGATGGCGTGATGTCGCGGCTCTTCAGGATCGCCGGGACCATGCGGAGCGAGACGTGGCGGAAGCCGTCCTGCCAGCGCTGCTGCTGGCGCAGCCACGTCGCGGTGTCGGCCGGCAGTTCGCCGGGCACCGCCACGCTGGTCAGGAACAGGGCCCGCCAGCCCTTGACCCAGCCGCGGTAGGTGAGGTCGAGGTCCTCGGTGACGGTATCGCCCTTCCAGCCGCCGCCCGCCTCGATCGCGGCGCGCTGCCAGATGCCGCAGGTGCCGTTGAAGGGCAATGGATGGCCGGCCCAGCACCGCGTCGCCTGCTCGATGCCGAGATGGGCGTCGAGCGTCACCATCTGCATCTCGGTGAGCGCGTTCTCGTGCGGATTGAGGAAATCGAAGCGCGCCTGCACGAACGCCCAGTTGGGGTTGGCGAAGAACGGCCGCATGCAGGTGCGCAGGAAGTCGGTCGGCGGCACGTAGTCGACGTCGAAGATGGCGAAATAGTCGTAGGGCGTCTTCTGCATCGCCTCGTGCAGCGCGCCGCCCTTGAAGCCGCTGCGATCGGTGCGTTGCAGGGCGACGACATCGAGGCCCTGCTCCCGCAGCTCGGCCACGACGGTGCGCGCGAGCTCGGCGGTCTCGTCGGTACTGTCGTCGAGAACCTGGATGTGCAGCTTGTCGCGCGGCCAATCGAGCCGGGCGGCCGCCTCGACTCCGCGCCGCAGAACGGGCCCCTCGTTGAAGGACGGAATCTGTACCACGACATGCGGCAGCTCGGCATCGGTTGGCAGCGGCGTGGCCAGCAGCCTCTGTTCGCGGCCGAGGCCGCTCTTCTTCAGGCGGTGATGCAGCACGACCATGTAGAGCAGGCTGCCGACGAAGGCGGCGAGCAGCACGCAGCAGATGACGAAGATCGCGGCGAACAGCAGGGCCAGGTTGACGAGGACGGCCATCGGCGGGTCAGGCGCCCGTCTTGGGCGTACGGTTGAAGCCGGTCTTCCGGCCAAAGCCCGCACCGACGATGGCACCGGCGTTGGCGGCCGCGAGATAGACGATCAGTGCCGGCACGCTCGCCGCGGTGATCAGGTAGCGCACGAGGTCGCCGCGCTTCAATCGGCGATAGGCGCCCCAGGTCATGCCGAACAGCACGGCCAGCATGGCGCAGAGCCACAGCCACAGCAGGAAGCGGAAGAAACCCACCAGATGTCCATGGCCGATCACCGACAGGGTCAGGGCCACGACGCCCACGATCAGCACCGGAAAAATCAGCTGCTGTCCCAGCGCCACGGTGGTCGTGAACTTGGCTTCGTCCGACCAGTCGGAATTCCAGATCGGTCCGAGCAGCTTGCGCGCCACCTGCATGAAACCCTTCGACCAGCGGCTTTGCTGGGCGCTGAAATCGTCGAGCTTGCTGGGCAGTTCGCCGGTCACGTGCGGCTCCATCAGGAACACGCCGCGCCAGCCCTTGAGGTGCGTGCGCAGCACCAGGTCGAGATCCTCCGACAAGGTGTCGTGCGACCAGCCGCCTGCCTCCTCGACCGCGGCGCGGCGCCAGATGCCGCCGGTGCCGTTGAACTGGAACGGCACGCCGCGGCGGGCGCGGACGTCCTGCTCGACGGCGAAATGGGCGTCCTGCATCAGGCGCTGGGCGCGGGTCAGCCAATTGCGCTCGCCGTTGCCCCACTCGATGCGGGTCTGCACGAAGGCGGCTTTCGGTTCGGCCAGGATCGCAGCCATCGCGCCCTGCAGCCAGTCGGAGGCGGGCACGAAGTCGGCGTCGAACACCGCGACGTAGGGCGCGTCCGAGAGGGCGAGGCCCGCCGCCAGCGCGCCCGCCTTGAAGCCGCTGCGGTCGGCGCGCCGCACGTGCACCACCTCGACGCCGTCGCGCCTGAGCCGCGCCACGGCGTGGACCGCGATGTCCGGGGTGATGTCGATGCTGTCGTCGAGCAGCTGGATCGTCAAGCGGTCGCGCGGCCAGTCGAGCGCCGCCGCCGCGACCAGCGCCCGCTCGACGACCAGCGGCTCGTTGTAGACCGGGATCTGAACCAGCACGCGCGGCAGCTCGGCCGGCAGCGGCGGCAGGACGGTGTCGGCCGCCGGCAGCTTGATCAACCAATAGACCAGGTAGAGGAAGTAGCCGGCGATGGCGAACTGCGCGGCCAGACTGAGGAAAACGATGAGGTCGATGGCAAAGAGCAGCACGGCTGCCTCGCCGTCAGTGGTAGTGGATCGGCACTTCGAAGCAGCGCCCGTCCTCGATATGGAGACGGCGCGACGCCACGTCGAAGATGCGCTCGTCGTGCGTCGACAACACGACCGCGCACTTGGCGCGCATGGCGAGGTCCTTGAGCTGATCGACCACCAGCCGGCCAGCGACGCGGTCGAGCGCCGACGTCGGCTCGTCGGCGATGATGAGGTCAGGCAGCCCGATCATGACGCGGGCGATGGCGACGCGCTGCTGCTGGCCGCCCGACAGCTCGTCCGGCCAGGCGTCAGCCTTGTCGCCGAGGCCCAGCAGCCCCAGCAAGTGGCGGGCGCGCGGCTCGTCCCACGCCGGATCAGACAGCGGCGTCGTCGAGACGCCGGCCATGACGTTCTGCAGCGCCGTCAGCGAGGACAAGAGGTTGCGCTTCTGGAACAGGAAGCGCACGCGGTTGCGCAGGACGTCGAGCGTCGTGCCGCTCAGGTTGACGATGTCCGTGCCGAGCAGGCGGAGCTTGCCTTCCGAGGGGCGGCGCATGGTGCCGAGGATGGTCAGCAGCGTCGTCTTGCCCGAGCCCGAAGGCCCGGTGACGATCACCAGCTCGCCCTCGCGGACCTGCATGTTGATGTCGAACAGCACGTCGGCCCGCTGCGGCCCCTCGCCGTAATGGTGGTGGACGTCGACCGCCTCGACGACCGGCGGTCCGAAATTGTGGATGTCGGACATGGCTATTCGAACAGCATGATGGGGTCGACCTTCCACAGTCGCCGGATGGCGAACAGGCTCGACACCACGGTCATGATCACGCAGGCGACCAGCGCCACCACCATCTCGCGCAGACCCATCGACATGCCGAGGTGCATGGCCGCTTCCGTGACGCCGTAAACCAGGCGTCCGAGCGTGAAGGACAGCACGAAGGCCGGCGTGATGATGGCCGCGCCGATCTGGCCGATCATGAAGAAGAAGAACCACCAGTTGTAGCCCAGGCTCTTCAGGATGGCGTACTCCGGCAGGTAGAAGCGGATGATCTGGTACTGGGCGTAGTAGATGAACACCATGCCGATCATCACGCCCATCACGAAACCGAGGTCGGTGATGTAGCCGACCGGCGTCTCGCGCGACCAGTACGCCCGCTCGCGCAGTTCGAACTCGTGGATGGTGATCACCTCGCCACGGCCGATCAGCGCCTTGTTCAGCTCCTGACGCACCGCGACGGTATCGGCGCCAGGCGCGAGCTTGACCGAGATGAACGCCGGGCGGTCCGACCACCAGGCGCCAAACACCTCGGCCATGGTGGCCTCGGACATCAAGACCGCGCCATCGTTCAAGACGTTGGGCCCGACGGCAAAGGTGCCGACGACGAAAAGCTGGTGCAGCAGGCCGCGATTGTCGGGCGGCCCCAGCACCGGTACATCGCCGCCGCGCTCCGCGGCCTCGGCCAGATCTCCGAAATACGGCCGTGATTCGCGGTCGAACAGCATGCGCCGCGTCTCGCGAAGCTTGTAGAGGTTCTCCTTCAGCCCGGGCACGTCGATCGCCGGCCGTTCGACGTCGATGGCGTACCAGGCGAGCCGGCGGGACGTCGGTATGCCGGAGTAGTTTATCGACATGACGCCAAACCAGAACGGCGACGTGCTGGCGACCGAAGGATTGGTCGAGACGATATCGGTCACCGCGACCGGAACCTCGGCGTGGAGCTGCATCGACTTGAAGCCGTAGGGCACGACCACGAGGTCGCCGGTCACCATGCGATGGAGCCGCACCGACGATTCGTAGACGGCGCGCTCGATGCCGAGCTGGGCGAAAATCACCAGCAGGCTCGCCGTGACGCCGGCCAGGGAAAGCAGCGTGCTGGTGCGCTGGCGCTTGAGCTGCTGCACGCCGAGCGGCATGACCGTCGCGGTGCGCGCCGACGCCCGCACGCGGGCCAGGGAAAAATCCGGCCGCCAGTGACGGAGCTGCGCCACCCGCGACAACAGGCGCAGCAGCCGAAGCCGCAGCGCCGGTACGTCAGGCAGGATCAAAGCCATCAGAGGAAAGTGACGCGTGTCTCGCGTCCCAGCACCTGCGGCATGGTGGAGGGGTCGTCGAACTCGATCTCGACCTGCACGACGCGAGCGTCCGTCGACGAAGCGCCGTCCGGCTCGACACGCTGCATGCGCTTCACCGTGGGCGCCACGCGCGCGATCGTGCCCTTGTAGATGGTCGGGCTGCCGCGGAACGTGACTTCGACCTTGCCGCCGGGCTTCAAGCGGGCAACGTGCAGTTCGTCGACGTCGGCCAGAACGCGCAACTGGCTCATGTCGACGATCTTGGCGATGCCGGCCGGCGAGATGCGTTCGCCCTGGCGCGAGAAGATCTGCACCACGACGCCGTTGAGCGGCGAGCGAACCAGCGATTCCTCGCGGTTGCGGCGGGCGTTGTCGACGGCGGCCTGCGAGTTGGCGAGATCGATCTCATATTGCGCTAGATCGTTCTTGAGCGTCGTCTTCGCCAGCTCCAGCCTGACCCTCTCGCGCTGGAGGCCCTGCTCGGCGAGGCTGGCTTCAAGCTCCTTCACATCGGGCGGCTTGCCGGATCGCGAGCGCTGCAAAGTCTGCAGCTTGTCTGACTCGATCGACGACTTCAGCGTGGCTTCCAGCAAGGCGATGTCGGTGACGCGGGTCCCCATCAGCACCGTGTCGTGGGTCTGCTTCAGCTTGCTCAGGTTGGCCTCGGCCATGCGCAGCGTGACGTCCGCCTTGGGATAGTTCGACAAGACGGCGATGATCTCGTCGCGCTCGACCTTCTGGCCGTCCTTGATGCGCAACTCGAGCAGATTGCTGCCGCCCGCGGGATCGCCGGCGACGACCGCCGTCCCCGCCGGGGCGTCGGTATAGCCCCGCGAGATCAGGGCCGCGGCTGGCTGCGCCCCGTCCTGGGCGCTGCTGGTCTGCCGACTGGGCGCCATCCACAAGACAAGGGCGACAATAACGGCCGCGACCGCCAGCCCTGTCGCACCCCATGTGAACTTCTTTGCCTGGGCCATCGTGAATTGTACCAAAAATCCCTTTGCTTTGCTCGGGTCCGCGTCAGAACACCGTCGTGGGAAGCACGTTGCCCCTGGCCACGCCGATGATCGAGAAGGTTCTGTAAATCGAGCTCAGGATCTTGTCGTACTCGTAAAGCGGTGCATTGGTGACATACACGACGTCGCGAGCCTGGACCCCGAACTCTTGCGCGATGAAGATAGATACTGGTTGGTAGAGGTCCAACCTAAAAACGCGGGCCCGGGCCGTGGGATTATTAATTAAATCCCCCATTCTGAACACATAAACGCCTGTTTTGTTGGCTCGCTGGTCCTGCAAGCCGCCGACATTTCCCAAGGCCTCGAGCAGGCTGAGATTGGCTTTGGTCATCTCGACATTGCCCGACTTCAACACTGCGCCCAGGACGGTATAAACGCGGGGATTGGACCGGACGACGATCTCATCACCTTTCTGGACGGGGATATCCGCGCCGGCGAGCAGATCGGACAGCTGGCCCCTCAGGATCACCTGGCCCTGGCGACGCACCACCACTTCGAGCTGGTTCGCGGGCACCGCCAAGGTGCTGCCGCCGCCTGACGGGCCGCCCGCCGCGTTGATGGCATCGACCACGGTGCGGATGTCGTCGAGAATCGACCAGCGCCCGGGCTTCTTGACGTCGCCCGACACCATCACCGTCTGAGTGCGGGGCGAGTCGAAGTCAACGATGACCTCGGGCTCCTGCACCTTGTTGCCGAGTTGCTGGATGATGCGATCTTCAACCTGATTCAGACCAAGGCCCGCCACCTGCACGACCCCCACGACGGGGACCTTGATCGTGCCGTCCTCCGCCACGCGCTGGACGCCGAGATCGGCCGCCATCCCGGAGATGGTCGGAAAGATGTTGCCGCCATAACGTTCGTAGATGCGCACCCTCAGCGAGTCGCCGGGCGCGATGGCGATATGTACAGCCGCCGACAGGTTGCTGGCGGCCGACGACGGACGATCGGGGCTTTCCGGCTGCCGATAGGCGACGACGGTCGTCGGCGTGAGGTCGATGACGTCGAACGGCAGCGCCTCCGTGCTGCCGCTTTGGGCGCCGCCCATCCACGGGCCGTCGCCGGGCAGAGCCGTGCAGCCACCGGCACCCAGGACCAGACCGATAACAACGGCCGTCGGCCGCGCGACAGGGCGAAGCCAGCTCCAAATTGTCAAATTCCGATCTCCGTCCAGAACGGTCGCCACGTCACGCGCCGCACTGCTACCCATTTCATGATCTTGCTCAGCCCGGCCAGTAATTAACCCGCGGCGCCGCGCGGGTGCAAGCGGTCCGCGGGGTTACCCACGAGATTGGGACGCAGTCTTTTCATGGCCTCGTCGACCGAATCGGCGACATCGAAGAGCTGGGAGAAGCCACTGACCAGCAAACAATCGGCCGCGGGGCCGCTGAAGCTGCAGAGAACGATGTGCGTTTCCTGCTCCTCCGCCCGATGAATGGTGGTCGCCAGCACGCGCACGCCGGCTGCGCTCATGTAGGTGACCGCGCTGCCGTCCACGATGACGCGGGCCCCCGGGCGCAGCGCGGCGAACATCAGCGCCTCGACCGACGCTGAGGTCGCCGAATCGACGCGCTCCGGCAGCATGACGGTGGCAATGTCCTCCATGGCGTTTGTCATCCTCATACGCTCTTTCCGGCGGCGCCATCCCCGGGACGCCAGCCTGCGGCCAGATTTGTGCCGCGCCAGTCAATTCTATGGCGGCCGTGCCAGGCCTGCGCGGCCAGCACCGGCGCCAGCGCCTCGCGCACCAGCGCCGCCGCCCAGGCACGCGGTCCGAACGGCAGCCGGTAGCCCACGACGAACCATGCCTCGGCGGCAAACCACGCGATGGTGTGCGCGGCGAGGGCGAGTGCCAGGGTGCCGGTTCCGACGCCATAGGCGAGCAATGCCACGCTCCCGGCCAGCCCCGAGGCGAGCCAGCCGATCGCGGGCTCGAACAGCACCAGCGCCTTCACCTCGGTGGTGAGGTTGAGGCGCGTCGATCCCCAACGGACCTGGCGGCGCCAGACGTCGGACCAGCGGCGGCGGCCCAGCGGCAACCTTGGCATGACATTGGCAAGCCACGTCGTCTGCCCGACGCGGTCGCGCACCGTGCGCACGACGGAATAATCGTCGGCGATATAGTTGAGGAAACCCTGATGGCCGCCAATGCGCTCCAGAATGTCCCGAGTGAGGATCGTCACGCCGCCCGACGCGACAGGCATGCCGAGCCGGTCGGCCGCCAGCAGGAAGCGCGCTTGATGGCCGTTGAGGTAGGCGCATTCCATCTCGGCCGCGAAGTTTTCCGGCCGTTCGCCGGCCTTGAGCGCCAGCACGAGCCCGACCTCGTCCGACAATTGCGCCGCGGCCGTGACGAGCTCGCCGGCGGCGAGCGCGATGCCTGCATCACAAAGCGCCACCACGGGCCGGCTCGCCGCCTCGAGACCCTTGCGCACGTTGTTGAGCTTGGGATTGAAGGTGCTGTCGTTGCCGAACAGGAGCGGTGCGCCAGGCCATTGCGCACGCACCCGCTCCACCGCTTCGTCGCGCTCGCTGGCCACGCAGATCAAGACTTCGGCGCCGGCGCGCGCGAGCTCCGCCAGCCTCCCGACATAGGCTTCGGAGGCATCATGGACGCCGGCCAGGGGTGCCACGATGCTGAAATCGGCCGCCTGGTGCCGCGACGGCGGCGCCGGCCGCCGTCGCAGGGCCAATGCGGCGCTCACCCACTGGACGAGCGTGGTGATCGCCCACCAGCCGAACCCGATCCAGAACAGGGTGCTGGCGGCCATCCCTCATCACTCGCCCGCTGAGAAGCGGTGGATATCGTCGTTCTCCATCGCCAGCGCGCGATGGTAGGAGCGGATGACAGTTCTGGGCTCGCCTTCCGCGCGGATCCGGCCATCCTCGATCCAGATGGCGCGGGTGCACAGCCGGCGCACCTCGGCCGTCGAATGCGAGACAAACAACAGGGTGCCGTTCTTGCGGAAGCTGTCGATCCAATCCATGCACTTGCGCTGAAAGGCGGCGTCACCGACCGCCAGCGCTTCATCGACGACCAGGATTTCAGCCTCGACATGGGCGCAGATGGCGAAAGCCAGGCGCGTACGCATGCCCAGGGAATAATGCTTCACGGGCTGCTCCATGTAATCGCCGATGCCGGCGAACTGCGCGATCGAGTCGAACTTGCGCAGCAGCTCGGAGCGCTTCAGCCCGAACACCGCGCCCCCGATCATGACGTTCTCGCGGCCCGACAGCTCGGCGTCGAAGGTGGCGCCAAGCGCCAGCACCGGGGCGATGCGGCCGGTGACCCTGAGCTCGCCGTTGCTGGGCAAGGTCATGCCGCAGATCACCTGCAGGAGAGTCGACTTACCGCACCCGTTGCGTCCCAGGATGCCAATGCTCTCGCCGCGATAGACGTCGAGGTCGATGTCGCGCAACACCCAGAACGGCTTGAAGTACGACTTCCACCAGCCGAACATGACCTGCTTCAGCCAGTCGCTGCGCCGAGCATAGAGTTGGTAGGCCTTGCCGAGGTGCCGGGCGCGTACGACGACTTCAGATGACGTCGACGATGACATTCCGATACCTGTCGAAGAACCAGTAGCCGAAGTAGAAGGTCGACACCGAGGTGGCCAGCATCCAGCCATAGACCAGGGGATTGGGGACCCGCCCCTGCAGCACGATATCGCGCATGCACTCGACATAGCCTGTCAGCGCATTGGCATAGATCAGGATGTCGAACGGCGGCGACAGCGAATAGTGCGAATAGAAGACCGGCGTGGCGAACATGAACAGAGGCACGATATTGATCATCAGGTAGCCCGCGTCGCGTGTGAAGGCGCCCACCGCGCACAGGAACCACGCCATACCGACCAGGAACGCCATGAGCGGCAGGAAAACCAACGGGAGCAGCACGACCGTCCAGGGCAGGCCGCCCCGCACGATCAGCTCGAGGAGCAGCAGGACGCCGACCGAAATCCCGATGTAGGCCGTCGCCCGCAGGGTCGAGATCACCGCCAGCATGTCGCTGGGGAAGATCGTCTGTTTTATGTAGTGCGCGTACTCGTGCAACAGCATCGGCGAGCGGAACGCCATCTCCGAGAAGAAATTGAAGATTACGATGCCGCTGAAGATGAACAGCGCATAGTTCACGCGCTCTCCGGTGCCGGCGCTGGAGATCTGCAGGTTGGTCGTGAAGGCCATGGTATAGACGCCGATCGCCACCAGGGGCGCAAACACCGCCCAGATCCATCCCCCGGCCGAGCCCTGGAAGCGCGCGCGCAACTCGCGGCGCAGGATGGCCAGGATCAGATCCTGATGGTTCCGCATCTGCAGGAAGGGCTTGGCGAGGAAGCGTTGGACGCGCTGCAACGGGTCGAGGGTTTCGACCACGATCTGCTTGCCGTTGACGACGTTCACCGACGGCATGAGCCGCGTCTCTCCTTCTGGCATGCGGTGGTGAGCCCGGTAGGGATCGAACCTACGACCACCTGATTAAAAGTCAGATGCTCTACCGCTGAGCTACGGGCTCGCTCCGGCACAGCGCTGCAGGCCGAAACCCCGCGCGGCGCCCGTATATGATGTGCAGGCCCCACGGTCAACGCGGCGGCCGGGGGCGTCAGGAGCGCTTGAACTTGGCTTTCAGCCGCTCGAAGACCTTCTTGGACACGAACTGGGACGTATCGCCGCCCAGCCGCGCAATGTCCTTGACCAGGGACGAAGCGATGAACTGGTGCCGATCGGACGCCATCAGGAAGATGGTCTCGATGTTGGGCTCCATGCGGGCGTTCATGTTGGCCATCTGGATCTCGTACTCGAAGTCCGAGACCGCGCGCAGGCCGCGGATGATCATCGAGGCGCCCACGTCGCGCGCAAAATGAATCAGCAGCCCGTCGAACGGCACGATTTTGATGCGATCCCTGTCGGCCCGCGAGAAGTCCGCAATATCGTCCTTGATGATGTCGATTCGCTCCTCGAGCGAGAACAGCGGTCCCTTGCCGATGTTGGTCGCCGGTCCAATCACCAGCCTGTCGACAAGCTTCAAGGAGCGGCGCACCACTTCCATATGTCCGCTGGTGACGGGATCGAACGTCCCCGGATACACGCCGGTGCGTTCTGAGGCCATGTCTCTCCCCCACTCCCCCGTTACTCGTGCGCCAAATGCGGCGGCGGAGTCTTAGCGACACGGAAGGTCCTTATCCACCGTTTGTTTCGGGATGGCTTTCACCGCTGCCGTTTCCATTGCCATTGCCGTTGCCGGCATCGTCCTCGCCGATGCGCACGGCGGAGACCACGCGCTCGCCCTCGCTCACATTGACGATGCGCACGCCGCGCGTGGCGCGTCCCGCGATGCGAATTCCATCCACCGGGCAGCGGATCAGCGTCCCGCCATCGGTCACCAGCATGATCTGGTCGCTGCCCAGCACCGGGAATGCCGCCACGACCTCGCCGCCCCGGGCCATGTTCATCAGCTCGACGCCCTTGCCGCCGCGGCCGGTCACGCGATATTCGTAAGCTGAGGTGCGCTTGCCGAATCCAGTCGAGGCGACGGTGAGAACGAACTCTTCCTTGGCCTGCAGCTCGCCGAAGCGCTCGGCCGACAGTGTCGCAGCAACCGCCGTCTCCTCCGCCGCCGGCGTCGTCTCTTCCTCGCCGTTCTCGGTCGCGTTCTCCGCCTGGCGCGCCGCGCGCGACTGGCGCAAGTAGCCTTCGCGCTCTTCGGTCGTGATGCCCCTGCCGCTGTCGAACAGCGACATCGAGATCACCTCGTCGCCCTCGGCCAGCGCGATGCCGCGCACGCCGGTCGACGCGCGGCTCTGGAACACGCGCACCGTCGAGACCGGGAAACGCATGGCGCGGCCCTGGCGGGTCGCCAGCAGCACGTCCTGTTCCTCGCCACAGACGCTGACGCCGATCAGCCGGTCGCCGGCGTCTTCGCCGTCGAACTTCATCGCGATCTTGCCGGTCTGATGCACGTTGACGAAGTCGCTGAGCTCGTTGCGGCGCACACCGCCGCGCGCCGTGGCAAACATGACGTTGAGCGTCGACCAGCTCGCCTCGTCTTCCGGCATCGGCATCACGGCGCTGATCGTCTCGCCCTCGCCCAGCGGCAGCAGGTTGACGAACGCCTTGCCGCGCGCCTGCGGCGCGCCGAGCGGCAGACGCCATACCTTGAGCTTGTAGACGATGCCGCGACTCGAGAAGAACAGCACCGGCGTGTGCGTGTTGGCGACGAACAGGCTGCTAACGAAATCGTCCTCGCGCGTGGCCATGCCGGCGCGGCCCTTGCCGCCGCGGCGCTGGGCGCGATAGGCCGACACCGGCACGCGCTTGACGTAGCCGCCGTGCGTCACCGTGACGACCATGTCCTCGCGCTGGATCAGGTCTTCGATGTCCTGCTCGAACTCGTTGTCCAGGATCTCGGTGCGACGCGGCGTAGCAAATTGCTCTTTGATCTCGACGAGCTCCTTGCGCATCAGCGCGAACAGCTTGTCGCGATCGCCCAGCAGCTCGAGATAGCCCTCGATCAGCTTGGCCACGTCGGTCAGTTCTTGGGCGATCTTGTCGCGCTCCAGGCCGGTCAGGCGCTGCAGCCGCAACTCCAGGATGGCGCGGGCCTGGGCCTCGGACAGCCGGTAGGTGCCGTCGGTCGCCACGTCGCGGCCGGGCTCGGCGATCAGGGTGATCAACGGCGCCACGTCGAAAGCGGCCCAATCCTTCGCCATCAGGCGTTCGCGCGCCACCACCGGGTCGGGGGCGCGGCGGATCATCTCGATCACCTCGTCGATATTGGCAACGGCGATGGCAAGGCCGACCAACACATGGGCGCGATCGCGGGCATGGTTGAGCTCGTACTTGGTACGCCGCGTGATGACCTCGGCGCGGAAGCGGATGAACGCCTCGAGGAGCTCCTTGAGGCTCATCAGCCTGGGCCGGCCGCCGTCCAGCGCCAGCGCGTTGACGCCGAAGGTCGTCTGCAGCGGCGTGAAGCGATAGAGCTGGTTCAGCACGACGTCGGCCATGGCGTCGCGCTTGAGCTCGATCACCAGTCGCACGCCGTCGCGATCGCTCTCGTCGCGGACCTCGGCGATGCCCTCGACCCGCTTGTCGCGCACCACCTCGGCGATGCGCTCGTGCAGGCGTGCCTTGTTCTCCTGATAGGGAATCTCGGAGACGATGATCGATTCGCGGCCGCCGCGCGCCTCCTCGATCCGGGTCTTGGCGCGCATGATCAGCGAGCCGCGGCCGAGCTCGTAGCCCGCGCGGATGCCGTTGCGCCCAAGGATGGTGGCGCCCGTCGGGAAATCCGGCCCGGGCACGTGTTCCATGAGCTGCGGCACGGTGAGCTCGGGATTGTCGATCAGCGCACAGCAGGCATCGATCAGTTCGCCGAGATTGTGCGGCGGGATGTTGGTCGCCATGCCGACGGCGATGCCGCCCGCGCCGTTGGCCAACAGGTTCGGATAGGCCGCCGGGAGGACCGTCGGCTCCTGGGTCGTTTCATCGTAGTTCGGCTGGAAGTCGACGGTGTCCTTGTCGATATCGGCGAGCAGTGTCTCGGCAGCGCGGGCCAGACGGGCCTCGGTGTAGCGCATCGCCGCCGGCGGGTCGGCGTCCATCGAGCCGAAATTTCCCTGCCCCGAGATAAGCGGCAGGCGCATCGAGAAGTCCTGCGCCATGCGCACCAGCGCATCGTAAATCGATTGATCGCCGTGCGGGTGATACTTGCCCATCACTTCGCCGACGATGCGCGCCGACTTGCGGAAAGCGTGCGTGGAATCGAAGCCGCTTTCCTTCATCGCGTGCAGGATGCGGCGTTGCACCGGCTTCAGGCCGTCGCGGGCGTCGGGCAGCGCCCGCGCCACGATCACGCTCATGGCGTAGTCGAGGTAGGAGCGCCGCATCTCCTCTTCGATGGTGATCGGGGCGATGTCGTGCGGGGGCGTTGGCGGCGGCACGTCGTCGGGGGGCGGCGGCGCCGGCGGAAGGGTCGTATCGTCGCTCACGGGAACCTGGTTTTCGCTTGTTTTTATGGCCCTGCCAGAGGGCCCGGCGGAACGGATTTGCACCCTAGCAAACCGGGGCCGGAAGACCAACAAAAAACGCTCCGACGAGCGGACTTTAACTTATTGTTTTTATTAAGTAAATTCGCCCCGAAAACGCCCTCTTGAAAGGCTCGAAATTGGCCCAAAAAACAGCCCAGGAATCAGGCGCTTCCGCGCCCTCGATCGTGGTCTTCGACATGGGCGGCGTCTTGCTCGACTGGAACCCCCGCCATCTCTACCGCAAGCTGATCCCGGATCCCGAGGAAATGGAGTGTTTCCTCGCCACGGTGACCACCACACAATGGCATGGATTGCAGGACCAGGGCGGGAACCCAGCCGAAGCGACCCGCCGGTTGACGGCGGATCATCCGAGCAAAGCGACCCTGATCGAAGCCTTCTACAGCCGGTTCGACGAGATGCTCGACCACCCTTTCCCGCAAATGGCGGATCTGGTCGAGCGTCTGCACGGGGCCGGAACGCCACTCTATCTACTCTCCAACGCGCCCGGATTTCTCGACGCCTGGCTGCGCGGACCGGCGCATCGTCGGCATCCTTTCCTCGGCCGTTTTCGCGACTACGTGGTCTCGGGCCATGTCGGCTGCTGCAAGCCCGACGCCAAGATCTACGACCTGGTCTGCCGGACAGGAGGCTTTCGCCCGGACGAGGCCGTGCTGATCGACGACAACCTGCCCAACGTCGAGGGCGCTCGCGCGTTCGGTATGAAGGCGGTCCATCATCGCTCGACCGAAGAGACGATCGCGGCCTTGCGTGAGTTTGGCCTGCCCGCCTGACGTCTAACGGGCCAAGAACTCGCTGATCGCCTCCGGCGACGCCTTGGCGTAGGTGCTGCGCCGGCTGACGACGACTTTGGTGATCGTCTTCAGGGCGAGCGCCATCTCGGCAGCCTTGGCGACGACGGCGATACCGTTCAGCACCGGCGCGCCATCGATGATGAACGGGCTTTCGCGGGCGAACAGCAGCATCGGCAGTCCGCCGGCCGGGATGACGACCTCGGCGCCAGCGTCGATCAGCGGCTTGACCTGTGCCACGAACTGGGCGCGCACGGTCGCATAGGCGGCTTCGTCGGTGAATGCCTTCATGAAGGCCGGCAGATTCATCTTGAGCGCGGTGGTGCCGACCACCCGCTCGCCGAGCCCGTGCATCCTCACCTGTCGGTCGTGCCAGGGGATGAAGATCGGGTCGATCGTCACAAGCCCCAGCCGATGTCCCATGCTGAGGGCGGCGAGCAAGTTGGCCTCGCCCAGGCCGATGACCGGGATGTCGACGGAGCCGCGGATTTCAATCAGCCCGGGCTCCTGGAAGTGGCCGATCACAAAAGCATCGTAGCCCGCCTTTTCCGCCTCCAGCGCGTGGCGGATGACCTGCGCGGCGCAGCGGAACTCGGTTAGCGCATGGAAAGAGTGAGCGGGCGGATCGAGGCCGTGAACCTCGAAGCGGACGCCTGGACTCGCGACGCTGTCGAGCAGCGACTGGAGTCGCTCCATGTAAGGCGCCTGTTCGACCGGATGGACGAAGCTCTGGTACCAGATCCGAGCCT
Organism: Reyranella sp.; assembly: GCA_035947815.1. Lineage (GTDB taxonomy): Bacteria > Pseudomonadota > Alphaproteobacteria > Reyranellales > Reyranellaceae > Reyranella. The sequence continues at coordinate 10,248 of DASZJU010000524.1, read as the reverse complement.
GGTCTTGCGCCATTGCACCACCTCCTGGGTCTTCAGCTTGAACGCGCGCAGCGCCGGCATCGAGATCACGCCGGCGTCGGTGATCACTTCCCCTTTTGAACTTTCCCGCACGCGCAAGGGTACGCCGGCGGAAACCCTATAGCGGCCCGCCGGTAACAACGGGCTAGCGAGGCCTAGAACGGGATGTCGTCGTCGAGCTCGGCCTTGCCGGCGCGCGAGGCCGGGCGTCCGCCGCCGCCGCCGCCACCCGACGTCGCGCCGGCCATCTCGTCGTCGACAGCGCCGCCGCCCGCGTCACCGCCGCCGCCACCGCGGCCATCGAGCATGGTGAGCGCGCCGCCGAAGCGCGGGATCACGACCTCGGTCGTGTAGCGCTCCTGGCCGCTCTGGTCGGTCCATTTGCGCGTCGAAAGCTGACCCTCGACATAGATCTTGGAACCCTTGCGCACGAACTTCTGCGCGACCTCAGCCAGCTTCTCGTTGAAGATCACGACCCGGTGCCATTCGGTGCGCTCCTTGCGCTCGCCGGTCTGGCGATCCCGCCACGTATCCGACGTGGCCAACGACATGTTCACCATGGATCTGCCATCCTGCATGGACTTCACTTCGGGGTCGCGCCCCAGATTGCCGACCAGGATGACTTTGTTGACGCTGCCCGCCATGGGGGCCTCCTTCGCTTTCCCGGTGCCGCGGGACGCGGCACCTACCTCACGGCGGCCAAACTAGCGCCGACGGCCTGTGGGCAGCCACCAATTTTGGGTTGTGGCATGAGGATCGCGTGAGCTGGGCTCATGCTGGCCCTCCGACAATTCATTGGCTCGGCTGGAAAGCCTTCCCCTATCCTCATCGGCCATGAGCAAATCCTTTCACGTTTCCGAGGTCTCGCGCGGCCAGGCCTACGCCATGCTGGGCGGCGCCGCCCTGATGATGACCCTGGCCATGGGCATCCGGCAGAACATGGGCCTGTTCCAGGCGCCGGCCGCCAAGGAGCTGGGGATCGCCGTCTCCGACTTCGCGCTCGCCATCTCGGTGCAGCAGGTCGCCTGGGGACTGAGCCAACCTTTCGCCGGCATCCTGGCCGACAGGCACGGCACGCGCTGGGTGGCGCTCGGCGGCAGCGTCCTGTTCATCGTCGGCCTGTGGCTCACGGCGACGGCCCAGGGCGCCCAGCCGATCGTGATCGGCGCCGGCGTGCTGATAGGCATGGCGCTGGCCTGCACGACTTCGGGCATCACCGCCAACATCGCCGCCCGCGTCGTCCAGCCGACCCGCCGGACGCTCGCCTTCGGCATCGTCTCCGCGGCAGGCTCGGTCGGCACCATGCTGACCGCGCCGATCGCGGCCTACCTGCTTAACCACGACAGCTGGCGAACCGCGGTCTGGGCTTTCGTCATTCTGGCGGTCGCCATGCTGCCGGCCGCCTGGATCGGCAGCCGCGCCGACAAGCTGCCCAACGGCCTGCCGACCGACCGCGAGCTCAGCCTGCGGGGCGCCCTCGACGAGGCCCGCCGCCATCCCGGCTACGTCGTGATGGCCATCGCCTTCTTCGTCTGCGGCCTGCAGCTGGTCTTCCTCACCACCCACCTGCCCACCTACCTCGCCCAGTGCGGTATGGATGCGAGCTACAGCGCCATCGTGCTGATGCTGATCGGCGGCTTCAATATCGTGAGTTCCTGGCTGTTCGGCTGGCTGGGCGACCGCTATCCCAAGCGCCTGCTGCTGGGCGGGATCTACCTGCTGCGCTCGCTCATCCTGGCGCTCTTCTTCATGTCTCCACCGACCCCTCTGTCGGTGGTGCTGTTCGGCGCCGCCATGGGCACGCTCTGGCTGGGCGTCATTCCGTTGGTCAACGGGCTGGTCGTGCAGCTCTTCGGCCTGCGCTTCCTCTCGACCCTGACCGGCATCGCCTTCCTGAGCCACCAGGCCGGGTCATTCCTCGGCGCCTGGGGCGGCGGCTATCTCTTTGATCTGATGGGTTCCTACGACCTCGCCTGGAAGATCGGGGTATTCGTCGGGCTGGTGGCCGGCACGATGCAGCTCCTGATGAATGACCGACCGACGGCCCGCATGCAGGCATTGCAGGCAGTGACAGCCTGACGCCGGGACTGGCGGGGCTGGGGGTTAATCGCCATATGCGAGGGTCCTGCCCATCGCCTATTCTCTCGGTCCAATGGCAAAAAACCGTTCCACCGTCGCCGAGCCGCATCGCTTCATCTCCATCCGTGGCGCCCGCGAACACAATCTGAAGAACGTCGACCTCGACCTGCCGCGCGATCGGCTGGTGGTGATCACCGGCCTGTCGGGCTCGGGCAAGTCCTCGCTCGCCTTCGACACGGTCTACGCCGAAGGCCAGCGCCGCTATGTCGAGAGCCTGTCGGCCTATGCCCGCCAGTTCCTCGAGCTGATGCAGAAGCCCGACGTCGATTCGATCGAGGGCCTGTCGCCCGCGATCTCGATCGAGCAGAAGACGACGTCGCGCAACCCGCGCTCGACGGTCGGGACGGTCACCGAAGTCTACGATTACCTGCGCCTGCTGTTCGCCCGTGTCGGCGTGCCCTACTCGCCGGCGACGGGCCTGCCGATCGAGAGCCAGACCGTGTCGCAGATGGTCGACCGCATCAAGACGATGGCCGAAGGCACGCGGCTCTACCTGATGGCGCCGATCGCGCGCGGCCGCAAGGGCGAGTACCGCAAGGAGCTGCAGGAGCTGCAGAGGAAGGGTTTCCAGCGGATCAAGATCGACGGCAAGCTCCATGAGATCGCCGAGGCGCCGGCGCTCGACAAGAAATACAAGCACGACATCGACGTCGTTGTGGACCGCATCGTGGTGCGGCCCGACCTCGGCAACCGTCTGGCCGATTCGATCGAAACAGCGCTCACCCTGGCCGAGGGCCTCGCCGTCGCGGAGAACGCCGATTCAGGCGAGCGCACGATCTTCTCGGCGCGCTTCGCCTGTCCCGTTTCGGGCTTCAGCATCGAGGAGATCGAGCCTCGGCTGTTCTCCTTCAACGCCCCCCAAGGCGCCTGCCCGGCCTGCGACGGCCTCGGCGTAAAAATGTTCTTCGATCCGGAGATGGTGGTGCCGGACGACCGGCTGTCGCTCGCCGAGGGAGCGATCGCGCCGTGGGCGGATTCGTCGGGCCAGTATTACATGCAGACGCTGGAAAGCATCGCCAAGCATTTCAAAGTCAAAATGTCGGTGCCATGGCGCGACCTGCCGAAGAAGCTTCGCGACACGATCCTCTACGGCAGCGGCGGCGAATCGATTGCCATGCGCTACGATGACGGCATCCGCCAATATCAGACCACCAAGCCGTTCGAGGGCGTGATCCCCAACCTCGACCGCCGCTGGAAGGAGACCGATTCCTCCTGGGTGCGCGAGGAGCTGGAGCGCTTCCAGCGCGAGAGCAAGTGCGAGACCTGCAATGGCGCCCGCCTCAAGCCCGAGGCGTTGGCCGTCAAGATCGCCGGCCTCAATATCAGTCAGACCACCGAATTCAGCATCGGCGACGCCGTGAAGTGGTTTCTCGAGCTGGCGCCCAAGCTCACGCCCAAGCAGCGCGAGATTGCCGCCCGTATTCTCAAGGAGATCAACGAGCGGCTGGGCTTCCTCGACAATGTCGGCCTCAGCTACCTGACGCTGAACCGCACGTCGGGCACTCTGTCGGGCGGCGAGAGCCAGCGCATCCGGCTCGCCTCCCAGATCGGCTCGGGCCTGACCGGCGTGCTATACGTGCTGGACGAACCTTCGATCGGCCTGCACCAGCGCGACAACGAACGGCTGCTGAAGACGCTCACCAGGTTGCGCGACCTCGGCAACACGGTGCTGGTGGTCGAGCATGACGAGGACGCGATCCGCTCCGCCGACTATCTGGTCGACATGGGGCCGGGCGCGGGCGCGCATGGCGGCAACGTGGTCGCCCAGGGCACGCCCGAGGATGTGATGCGCAACAGCGCCAGTCTTACCGGCCAGTACCTGTCGGGCTTCCGGCAAGTCCCTATCCCAAAAGTCCGCCGCGAACCGCCCGCCAAGGGTGGCCGCTGGCTGACCATCAAGGGGGTGCGTGAGAACAACCTGCAGAACATCACGGCCAGCATCCCGCTCGGCACCTTCACCTGCGTCACCGGCGTGTCAGGCAGCGGCAAGAGCACGCTGATCATCGAGACGCTCTACAAGGCGCTGGCGCGGCGGCTGAACGGCGCGCGCGAGCATCCCGGCGTGCATAGCGGACTCGACGGCGTGGGCCATCTCGACAAGATCGTCGACATCGACCAGTCGCCGATCGGCCGCACGCCGCGCTCCAACCCGGCGACCTACACCGGCGCCTTCTCGCCGATCCGCGACTGGTTCTCGCAGCTCCCCGAATCGACCGAGCGCGGCTACAAACCCGGCCGCTTCTCGTTCAACGTCAAGGGCGGCCGCTGCGAGGCCTGCCAGGGCGATGGCGTCATCAAGATCGAGATGCACTTCCTGCCCGACGTCTACGTCCAGTGCGATGTCTGCAAGGGCAAGCGCTACAATCGCGAGACACTGGAAATCCACTTCCGCGGCAAGTCGATCGCCGACGTGCTGGAGATGACGGTCGACGAGGGCGTCGAGTTCTTCAGGGCCGTGCCGGTCATTCGCGACAAGCTTTTGACGCTCCAGCAGGTCGGCCTGGGCTACATCCATATTGGCCAGCAGGCGACGACCTTGTCGGGCGGTGAGGCGCAGCGCGTGAAGCTCGCCAAGGAACTGTCGCGTCGCGCGACCGGCCGCACGCTCTATATCCTCGACGAGCCGACCACCGGCCTGCATTTCGAGGACGTGCGCAAGCTTCTGGAAGTGCTGCATCGCCTGGTCGAGGGCGGCAACACCGTGGTGGTGATCGAGCACAATCTCGAGGTCATCAAGACCGCCGATTGGGTGCTCGATCTCGGGCCCGACGGCGGCGCCGGCGGTGGCCGGTTGGTGGCGGAAGGCCCGCCCGAGGAGATCGTGAAGGTGTCCGAGAGCTATACCGGCCAGTATCTCGCGCGGCACCTGCCGCGCAGCGCGGCGGCCAAAAAGCGGGCCTAGCCTCTTCCGGACCGCGGGCGTCCCGCCCGCCTCATATATCTTGAGCGGGCGGGACGCCCGCGGTCCGGAAGACTATGACAGGCGCCTCCAACGAATCTCGCCAAGATCGTAGCCGAACTGGCGCTCGACCACGGCAGGCGTGGCGTCCGAAGCATCCACCTTGCGGGCCGCGACGCGAGCCTGTGCCACCTCCTTCGGGACATCGAGCCAAATGCCCTCGAATGGCACGCCCACCTTGTCGGCGAGCGCCTCGGCCGCGGCGCGCTCGTCCGGGTGGGCAAACACCGCATCGAGCACGACGCTGTGACCCACCCGCAGGACGCGCTCGGCACGGGTCAGAAAGGCCGCATAGACCGTGGCCGAGGATTCTGACGTATAGCTGCCGGCCGGCATGCGGTCTTCCAGCGCCACCCCTGCCCGGCGCTTGCGCTCGACGTCGCTGCGCACCACGACGGCGCCCGGCGCGCGGCCGATCTCCGGTGCCATCCTGAGGGCCAGCGTGGTCTTGCCGCTGCCCGACAGGCCGCCGATCGCCACCAGCCGCGGCGGCACCGGCCGCAGGAAGGACAGCGCTATCTTCTGGTAGTCGCGGGCACGCGACGCATCGGCACCGCTCACCGCCGCCGCCTGGGCATCGACGAAGGCACGGATCGAGGCGCGCCGCGACAGGAACATCGGCAGCAGGGCCAGCGCCTCCTCGTGCGGTGCGCCGGTCAACTCGGCGATGCGCCACAGCCACTCGTTCAACAAGCGGTTGGCCAGCGGCCTGAGCATGCGCTCGCAGAGGTCCATCAAGGTGAACGACAGGTCGTAGAGGACGTCGATATTGGCGATGCGCTCGGAGAACTCGATGGCGTCAAAAGGCACCGGCCAGCCATCGATAAGCACGATGTTGCGCAGATGCAGGTCGCCATGGCAGCGCCGCACCGCGCCGGCCACCACGCGCCGTGCCACCAGGTCCATATGGGGTTCCAGCGCCTTGGGCATCGCCTCGGCCAGGGCCTCGCTGGTCGGCGGATCGAGCCGGTCGCCGGCCTCGCGCATCTGGCGCACGTCGGCCGCCACCGAGTGGCGATAATCGTCGGGCGTGCAGAAACCCGATTTGATCGGCGCGAGCCCGTCATGGAAGCGGGCGACCCGGGCACCAAGGGCGGCCATCAGTTCGGACGTCAAGGCGCCGCGCTCGGCCATGCGATCGAGCAGGCCCTCCTCGTTGAAGCGGTGCATGACGACCAGCCAGTCGATGGCGGCTTCGGCCGCTTCGCCGACCTCGCCCAGCGCCGGTTTGCCGTCGCGGCCCCGCCACACCGCCGCCGTACCGAGATAGATCTCCGGCGCCAGCCGGCGGTTGATCTCGATCTCGGCGGCGCACATTGCCGCGCGCCGTTCGACGGTCGAGAAATCCATGTAAGGGAATTTCACCGCGCGCTTCAGCTTGTAGGCGCGCGCGCCGGCGAGGAAAACGACGGCGCCATGCGTGTCGATGCGCTTGACCGGCGAAAGGTGGGCCTCGAGGAAGGCGATGACCTCCGATTGGTCCTCGACAACGAAGGCGGGCTGCCGGCCCATTGCCTCAGGCCGCGGGCTGGCGCAGTTCGCGATCGTCCCAGCCATCGACGTGCAGGATGATCTCGGCCCGGGGGAAGGCCTCGCGTAACGTGGCTTCGACACGATCGCCGACGACGTGGGCGTTGCCGAGCGGCATCGTCGGGTCGAGGACGATATGGAGCTGGATGAACTTGGTGAGGCCCGCCGATCGCGTGCGCAACTCGTGCACGCCGCGCACCTCGGGATGGCTGCGTGCGATGTCGAGGATCCGCTGTCGCTCGTCGTCCGGCAGCTCGCGGTCCATCAGCACGTCGAGCGAGGCGCGGCCGACTGTCCAGGCCCCGTGAATGAGATAGAGCGCCACCAGTCCCGCCACGCTGCTGTCGATCAGCGGCTGGTCGAGCTTTCCCGACATATAGAGGCCGACGCCCGTGACGATGGTCGCCACCAGGTCGGTCTTGTAATGCGCCATGTCGGCACCGATGGCGATCGAGCCGGAGCGCTTCACGACGTAACGTTGGAACATCACCAGGCCAAGCGTGAGCGCAACCGCCAGCCCACTGATGAGCAGGCCAATATGCTCCTCGCGCACCTGATGGGGATTGATCAGGCGTTCGCCTACCGCCAGCAGCAGCGCGCCGCCCGAAGCGGCGATGAAGCCGGCCTGCACCAGGCCCGCCAAGGCCTCGGCCTTGCCATGGCCGAAGCGGTGGTCGGCGTCGGCCGGGATCAGCGCCTGGCGGACGGCGAAGAACGTCACCAGCGAGCCCACGAAGTCGAGCGAGGTGTCGACCAGCGACGACAGCATGCTCACCGAATCGGTGACCCACCACGCTGCCAGCTTGGCCGCGATCAGGATGACCGCCACCGCCATCGAGGCGACGGTGGCCAGCCGCATCAGGCGCTGGGGCGCGATCGCCATCTTCGGCTCAGGGATAGAGGGTCTGGGTCGTCCACGGCTCGCCTGGCGCGGCGCGGCGATACTCGAGCCGGTCGTGCAGGCGGAACGCGCCGTCCTGCCAGAACTCGATCAGGAGCGGTTTCAGGCGGAAACCCGACCAGTGCGGCGGCCGCGGCACCTTGCCGATGACATGCCTGGCGGTGACTTCCGCCACCCGCTTCTCCAGCGCAAAGCGGCTCTCCAGCGGCCGCGACTGGTCCGACGCCCAGGCGCCGATCTGGCTGCCGCGGGCGCGGGTTGCGAAATAGGCGTCGGCCTCCTCGGGTGTGGTCGGCGATACCGGCCCTTCCAGGCGCACCTGGCGACGCAGCGACTTCCAGTGAAACAGCAGCGCCGCCTTGGGCTGCGCCAGCAGGTGCAGGCCCTTGCGGCTTTCAGTGTTGGTGTAGAAGACGAAGCCTTCGGCGTCGTAGTCCTTCAGGAGCACCATGCGCAGCGACGGTGTGCCGTCCGGCCCGACCGTGGCGACGCTCATGGCCGAGGGATCGTTGGGCTCGCCCTTGGCGGCCGCCTCGTACCATTCACCAAAAAGCGCCAGCGGATCGGACTTTTCCCGAATCATGACCACAATATGAGGGGCTGTGGGCGGCGAGACCACCGGCATCTTGTCCCAATAGGCTTACCCCGCTAAGAACGACCCATGATCGCTGCTGCACAGTTGATGGCCGGAAAAAAAGGCCTCGTCATGGGCGTCGCCAACGAGCGCTCGATCGCCTGGGGGATCGCCAAGGCCTGCCACGCGCAAGGGGCAAAGGTGGCCTTCACCTTCCAGGGCGAGGCCACGGAGAAGCGCGTCCGGCCGCTGGCCAACTCGATCGGCGCCGAGATCATCGTGCCCTGCGACGTCACCAATGCGGCGAGCATCGATGCCACCTTCGCCGAGCTCGAGAAGAAGTGGGGCGGCATCGATTTCCTGGTCCATGCCATCGCCTTTTCCAACAAGGACGAGCTGCGCGGCCGTTATCTCGACACCTCGCCCGAGAACTTCCAGCTCACCATGAATGTGAGCTGCTATTCCTTGACCGCGGTGGCGCAGCGCGCCGTGCCGCTGATGAAGAACGGCGGCAGCCTGCTCACCCTCACCTACTACGGCGCCGAACGCGTCATCCCGCATTACAACGTCATGGGCGTGGCCAAGGCCGCGCTCGAGGCGAGCGTGCGCTACCTGGCGGCCGACCTCGGCGAACAGAAGATCAGGGTCAACGCCATCTCCGCCGGGCCGATCAAGACGCTGGCTTTCGCTGGCATCGACGACGGCCGCTATATCCTGAAGTGGAACGAGCTCAACTCGCCGCTGAAGCGCAACATCACGGCGGAGGAGGTCGGCAACGCCGCGCTCTACCTGCTGTCCGACCTCGGCACCGGCATGACCGGTGAAATAATGCATGTCGATGGCGGCTATCACGTCGTCGGCATGGTCAAGACCTCGTCGGCCAAGCAGATCGCCGAACTGCTCGGCAATTTCGAGGGCAAGTAGGGCGGAGGCCGGCAGCCATGGCCGGCAACAGTTTCGGCACCCTCTTCCGGTTCACCAGCTGGGGAGAAAGCCACGGGCCGGCGATCGGCTGCGTGGTCGACGGCACGCCGCCCCGCCTGCCGCTCTGCGAAGCCGACATCCAGGTGTGGATGGAAAAGCGCCGGCCCGGCCAGTCGCGTTTCGTCACCCAACGCCAGGAGCCGGATACCGTCAGGATCCTGTCCGGCGTGTTCGAAGGTGTAACTACCGGTACGCCGATCGCGTTGCACATCGACAATGTCGACCAGCGCTCGCGCGACTATTCGGAGATCAAGGACAAGTTTCGTCCCTCCCACGCCGATTACACCTATCTCAAGAAGTACGGCGTGCGCGACTATCGCGGCGGCGGCCGGCAGTCGGCGCGCGAGACCGCCGTTCGCGTGGCAGCGGGCGCCATTGCCCGCAAGATCCTGGGCGACGACGTCAGCATTCGCGGCGCCGTGGTGCAGCTCGGAACCCAGAAGATTGACCGCGGCCAATGGGACTGGGCGGCCACCGCCGACAACCCCTTCTGGTGTCCCGACCGCCAGGCCGCACAGCGCTGGGAGGGCTATCTCGACGACGTGCGCAAGCGCGGCAGTTCGTGCGGCGCGGTGATCGAGGTCGTGGCCTCGGGCATCGCCGTCGGACTGGGCGATCCGGTCTACGACAAGCTCGATGCCGATCTTGCCAAGGCCCTGATGAGCATCAATGCCGTGAAGGGTGTGGAGATCGGCGACGGCTTCGCCACCGCCGCCATGAGCGGCGAGGACAATGCCGACGAGATGCGCATGAAGGATGGTCGGCCCATTTTCCTCAGCAACCACGCCGGCGGCATTTTGGGCGGCATCTCGAGCGGCCAGGACATCGTCTGCCGGCTGGTCGTGAAGCCCACCAGCTCGATCCTCGCGCCGGTCCGCAGCATCGACCGCTTCGGCAACGAGGTCGAACTGCGCACCAAGGGCCGCCACGATCCCTGCGTCGGCTTGCGGGCCACGCCGGTCGCCGAGGCGATGGTGGCGTGCGTGCTGGCCGACCATTTGCTGCGCCACCGCGCGCAGTGCGGCTGAGGCCGCTTGGTGGCCGCCGCCAAGCCCGTCGAGGCGCGCTATGGATCGTTGCACAACATCAGCATGGCGGTCGTCTCGGCCGGCATGATCAGCGTGGCGATCCTGCATTTCGTCA
>DASZJU010000523.1:0-2945 GCA_035947815.1 Reyranella sp. | reverse complement strand
CAGCTCGAAGGCGAAGGCGTCGAGCTTGGCGGTCAGCACGCGGTTGGAGCGGGTCAGCCAGTTGTAGCCCATGACCGCCGGCAGGGCGACGGCCAGGCCGATGCCGGTCATGATCAGCGCCTCGCCGACCGGGCCCGCGACCTTGTCGAGCATGCCCGAGCCGCTCATGCCGATCGCCACCAGGGCGTGATAGACACCCCACACCGTGCCGAACAGACCGACGAAGGGCGCAGTGGCGCCGATCGTGGCCAGCATGGTGAGCCCGTTCTCCAACGACGTCGTCTCCTCGTCGAGCACCTTCTTGATGGTGCGTGTCAGGAACTCCTGCTCGCTGCCGGTCTCCTCGAGCTTGGCCGCGCCGAATTTGGCGTGATGCGCCTGAGCGTGCAGCGAATGGGCGGTCAGGTGGCCGAATGGTTCGCGCACGCCATGCACGGTGAGTTCGTTCTGCACCGCCTCGAGCGAGGTGGCGCTCCAGAAGAACGTCAGGAACTTCTGGCTGCGCCTCTGACGTATGACTTGGCTGATGCCCTTGTAGACGATCAAGTACCACGAGATCGCCGACATGAAGACGAGAACGACCAGCAGCACCCGTGCGACGATGTCGGAGTGCTGGAGGAAATGGCCAAAGCCCAGGGATGATTCGTCGCCCATGACTGACTCTCCTACCGCAACACAAAATTGATCGGAACAAGAACCCAGACCGCCTGCGCCAGGCCACCTTCGGCGTAGGGCCGGAACTGCGCGGCGCGCACGGCGCTTAGCGCCGATTGGTCGAGCTCGGGATGGCCCGACGAGGTCTGCAGCGAGACCTGCGCTGGCCGGCCGGTGACATCAACCAGCACGCGCACCACCGCACTGCCCTGCTCGCCGGCCTTGCGTGCGCGCGCCGGATAGATCGGGTTGGGCGGCACGAGATAGCCCAATTGCGAAGCCGATACGGTCTTGGGCGCCGCCGGAGCGGCCGGCGCAGCCTGCTGCGGCTGGGCCTCGACCGGCGCCTGCGGCGTCGCCGGCTGCTTCTGCACGGGCTTGGGCGGCGGCGGCTTGGGCTTCTCCGGCTGGGGCGGCGGCTTGGGCGGCGGCGCCTCGACCGGAAATACCGGTGGCGGCAGATCGGGCGGCGGCGGTTCGACTGCCGTGGCGAGTTCCGGCGGCGGCGGTTTCACTTCCGGCAACGGCGGCGGCTCGTCGAGCGGCAGATCGGGCTGCGCGGGTTGCTCTGCCGATACCATGCGAACTTCCATCGGCGCGATGTCGCCGACCACGAGCTTGACCGGCTCGACCTGCGTCAACGCCCAGCCGCCGCCGACATGGAAGAAGATCACCAGGGCCAGCAGGGCACGCTTGACGGTCGGCGTCAGCGGTTCCTTGTAGCTCGGCGTGATCTCGTCGCGCAGCCGCGGGATGAAGGGAGGAGACTGGTCGCTCACGGCCTTGCCTTACCACTGCAGCGGCGATATCGCGATCGCGACCGTGGCCGCCACCGAGAGGCCGAAGATCGCCAGGCCGACAAAACGGCGACGGTTTGTTTCCCACCACAAGATGGCGCCGCTGATCGACAGGAAGATCAGGCTTCCCGCAAGCGTGTCGATCAGCAGGATCCACGGCACCGGCATGCCCACGCCCTTATGCAGGTTGGTGAGCGTCGCCACGAACCCATTTTCCGTGGTGCGCACACCGACCGATTTGTTGCCGACCCAGTACTCGGCCTGGATGATCCTGTTCGGGCCGCCGAAATTCACGGTCCAACGTTCGGGCTGCATCAGCGGCCGGCGCTCGCCTCCGCGCTCCGCCTCCTTATCGGCCTCCCTCTCCGTCCAAGCCACCGGCCGGGAGAGATCGACTCGCATATTGTTGGTCGGACCGTCGAGTTTCAAGGTTTGCCGCAGCCATGCCGCCAAAGCGTCGATCGTGGCCGGCCGCGGATCGGGCAACTCGAGCTGGGCGTTGATCTGCTGCTGGCCGGGCAGCTCGAGCTTCAGAACATTGCGGTGGTTCAGCCAAATGCCGCTGAAGCCCATCAGCAGCCCCAGGACGGCGCCCCACAGGCCGAACCAGCCGTGCGTCCGGCGCACCCAGCGCACGAACGCCAGCCTTCGGTTGATCCGAGTGCCTGCGAGGGCCACGGCGCCAGCTTCGGCCATCAGGTCTCGCTCCATTGCCTGACGAGATTGTGATAGCAGCCGATCAGGGATCGTCGCGCGACCTCGTCGGCATTCGTCTGGTTGAGGCGCTGGATGGCATTGTCCATGTCGTGCAGCAACGCGCGCTGGGCGTCGTCGCGGATCAGGCTCTGAACCCAGAAGAAGCACGATGTACGCACGCCGCGGGTGATCGGCGACACCTGGTGCAGGCTGGTCGCCGGATAGACCACCATGTCGCCGGCGCCGAGCTTGATGCTGTGGCGGCCGTAGGTGTCCTCGACCTGCAGCTCGCCGCCATCGTATTCGTCGAGGTTGGTGAGGAAGAGCGTGGCCGACACGTCGGTCCTGAGCTTGCGACCGTCGTGCGGGTGAAGGCGGACGCTGCCATCGACATGGGCGCCGAATTTCATGCCTTCGCCATAGCGGTTGAACATCGGCGGATAGATTACGTTGGGCAGAACGGCGCTGATGAAGATCGGGTTGCGTTCGAGCGCCGACACGATGATGCGCTGGCAGGCGAGAGCGACGGCGGAGCGCTCGTCGACCTGCTGGTTGAACTTGACCGGCGCGCCCTGATAGCCCGCCGTGACGCGACCATCGACCCATGCCTCGTTGGCACGATCGAGTCGCTCACGCACGCTCACCAGTTGCGCGGCATCGAGAACGTTGGGAACACAGACCAGCATGGCCTCCGCGGGTGGCCTCCTTACAGGTGGTGGGTATAGGTCAGCATCGCCGTCAGGCCTGAGCCCGGGACCGCGCGACCGCCGTCCGATGCGATGACCTGCTCGTAATACA
>DASZJU010000522.1:0-6168 GCA_035947815.1 Reyranella sp. | reverse complement strand
GGCGCAGCAACGTGGACTTGCCGCAGCCCGACGGGCCAAGGACGCTCAGGAATTCGCCGGCTTCAACGTCGAGCGAGACATTGGCGAGCGCCTGGACGCCGTTCGCGAAGACCTTGGAGACGCCGCGAACGCCGACCAGCGGCATCAGGCCGGGGGCAGAGTGAGGTCGAGCTTGGCCGACCACACCGGCATCGGCAGGCTGTCGCGCACCACAAGATTGGCCGGCAGGGCCGTGCGATCCGACACACGACGGAACGGCAGCACGAGGCCGGCGCGCACGCCGAACACGGCGTCGCGGTCGAGGTATTTGTCGTCCTCGGGGAAGAACTCGGTGACCAGCGGCTTGTGCCCCGGTGCGTGGACGATCATGTGCAGGTGCGCCGGACGCCACGCGTCGCGGCCCAGCGCGCGCAGCATGTCGCCCGCCGGACCATCGTCGGGCACGGTGTAGGAAACCGGGCGCACGGTCGAAAAGGCGAAGCTGCCGTCGGGCGCCACGGTCAGGCGCGCATGATAGTTGGTGGGCGACTGCGCCTTGTCCTGCTGGGCGTAGAGACCGTTGCCGGCATTTTGCCACAGCGCCAGCACCGTTCCCTTGGCCGGCGCGCCCGTGCCGTCCGTTATCTTGCCGCTCACCACCAGCGGTTCGCCGACCTGGCCGCGCCACAGGTCGCCGCCGTTGGCGAGCTCGGGCGCGCCCTCGATGTGGAACGGGCCCAGCACCGAGGATTGCGTGCCCGACGTGGCGGCGTTGACCATGTCGACCAGCGACGAGACGCCCAGCAAGTCGGAGAACAGGATGTATTCGTTGCGCTTGTCGTCGGTGAACTGCGTGGCGCGCGTCAGCGCGTCGATCGCGGCCGTCCATTCGGCCTGGGTGAGCTTGTTCTCGCGCACAAAGCTGTGCAGGTGTCCTGCCAGGCTGACCAGCAGGGTCCGCGTGCGCTCCGATGGCGCGTTTTTGCAGTACTCGGCGAAGGCCTGAGTGATGGTGGCCGGAGTGAGATTGCGCATAGAGATCTCCCGCCCGTCTAACGGGCCGCTCGCAGGAGCGTATCGTAATCGGCGCGCAGCAGGGCGAACAACAGATGGTCCGCCCACTGACCGTTGATCCGGAGGTACTGCCGCGCCAGGCCCTCTTCGTGGAAGCCGACCTTGCCCAGCACCGCCTTGGAGGGCTCGTTGTGCGGCAAGCAGGCGGCCTCGAGGCGGTGCAGCCTGAGGTCGTCGAAGACGAAGGGCAGGACGCCGCGCAAAGCGTCCGTCATCAGCCCCTGCCCGGCATAGGGCTGGCCCATCCAGTAGCCGACCGAGGCCGCCTGGGCCACGCCGCGGCGGACGTTGCTGAGATTGATGCCGCCGGCCAGCCGCCGCCCCTCGTTGGTGAAGACGAACAGCCCGTAGGCCTCGCCGGACCGCCATTCGCGCGCCTGCTGGCGCAGCCGGCGGCGGAAGTGGTCGCGGCCCAGGGAATCCTCCGGCCACGTGGGCTCCCACGGTGTGAGAAAGGCCCGGCTGCGGGCCCGCAATTCGGCCCATTCCGCCCAATCGTCCATTGTCGGAGCGCGCAAAAACACACGCCGCCCGGAGATCCGGGTCATTCCCGACAATGACAATGGGACATCGGCGAAACGGAACATCTTGGTCTATAGTAACAATAGGTCTCGAATTGTTACATGTTTTCCGAGGCTTGACGTAGGAAATTGAGACTGTCCGCCGCGCCCCCGGAATCGAACGACCGTCTTGAAACGGACCGACTGTGGTATGAAATTCCCACCTCTATTAGAGTCACCGGCCAGGACCCGTCATGGATATTAATCAAAACCCCAACGTCGGCCAGAAGGGCCGCTTCTATCTGACCAAGAACATCTGGCTGCCGCAGGAGCCGATCGAGAAGCTCAATCTCAAGATGGGGGACATGATCCTGCGGCGCATGCCCAAGCTGCCCTTGAGCGGCGACGATGCGCTAAAAATGTTTCCGGTGCTGGGCGAGCTCCGGAAGAGCCACGACAAGATCAAGGCCGACCTGCAGTACCTGCTGAGCCACCACGAGGAGATCCCGGCACTGCACGAGGTCCATCCGCGCGACCTCTACGTGGCGGGCCGCGCCTGGCGCACCTTCCTGCTCAAGATCTGGGGACACGAGGTCAAGGAGAACACGACCGCAGTGCCCGACACTTATAGCGCGATCTGCCGTATCCCGGGCGTGCACACCGCGCTGTTCAGCATCCTGGCCGGCGGCGCTGAGATCGAGCCCCACCGCGGCTCGGCGGCCGGCGTGATTCGCTTTCACTATCCGCTGATCGTGCCGACCGAGCCGGAGAAATGCTGGATCGAGATCGGTGGCTACCACTTCTTCTGGGAGGAAGGTGTTCCGCTGGTGTTCGACGACACGCGCGAGCATTGGGTCAAGAACCAGACCGACCAGACCCGCGTGGTGCTGATCATCGACTTCAACGCCGACATGCCGTTCCCTGTGAATCTGTACACGGGGCTGCGTTACAACCTCATTCGCCGGAGCGCCGAGATCAAAGCGGTCAAAGAGCGCGCCGCCATCGGCGTGCCGCCGCGGGCGTCAGATACGGAACTGGCGCGGGCGGCTTAGCTGGGGGCGCGCAACTCCAGTTGCGCGTCTTCTCATGATTCATGATCGCGTCACTGGAGTGACGCGCCCCCAGCGCTAGGCCGCGAGGCGCGCGGCGATCCTGTCGAGCGATTCCAGTTCGTCGATCGGCCCCAGCGCCGCCAGGGTGAGCTCGCCCTGCAGCAGGCGGCGCGCGACGCGGCGCACCGCCTCCTGGTCCACTGCCTCGATGCGGGCGACGATTTCGGCATAGGGAATCGTCCGGCCGTGGATGATGAGATGGCGCGCCGCCTGCTCGCAGCGTGCGCCGCTCGATTCAAGCGCCATCAGCGTGCCGGCCTTGATCTGGTTGCGGGCGCGCACGAGCTCGGCTTCGCTCAAGGTGTGGGCCACGCCCACGAACTCCTCGCAGACGGCCGGCACCAATTCCGCCAGGTCATCCTCGCCCGTGCCGGCATAGATGCCGAACAACCCGCCGTCGCCGTAGGCGGTGTTGAAGCAGTGGATGCCATAGACCAGGCCACGCTCCTCGCGGATGCGCTGGAACAGGCGCGAGGACATGCCGCCGCCGAACAGGGTCGAATAGACGGCAAGCGCGAAATAGTCGGGATCGCGATAGCCGATACCCTCGCAGCCCAGCACCAGGTGGGCCTGCTCCAGGACACGCGCCTCGCGCCCGTCGCCGCCGACATAGCGCAGCGGCACCGGCGCCTCGGCGTTGGCCGGCGTGCGCGGCACCGAGCCGAAATGCTTGTTGGCGAGGTCGACGATGTGGTCGTGCTCGACCCGACCCGCCGCCGACAGGACCATGTTGGAGGCGGTGTAGTGGCGGGCCAGATAGGCGAACAGATCGTCGCGGCCGATCGCCTCGACGGACGCCGCCGTGCCGAGCACCGGCCGGCCGAGCGGCTGGCCGGGCAGCGCGGTCTCCTGGAACTGGTCGAAGATCACGTCGTCGGGCGTGTCCAGCGCCTGGCCGATCTCCTGCAGGATGACGCCGCGCTCGCGCTGCAGCTCGTCGGGGTCGAACACCGAGTTGCGCAGGATATCGGCGATCATCTCGACGCCGAGCGCCACGTCCTCCTTCAGCACCGAAGCGTGGTAGGCCGTGATCTCGCGCCCGGTATAGGCGTTGAGGCTGCCGCCGACATTCTCGATCTCCTCGGCGATGGCGCGGGCCGAGCGGGTCCGGGTGCCCTTGAACGCCATGTGCTCGAGCATGTGCGCCATGCCGTTCAGCTCGGCGCTCTCATGGCGCGTGCCGCAGGCCACCCAGATGCCGAGCGAGGCCGATTCGACCTCGGGCATCGGGTCGACCGCCACGCGCAGGCCGTTGGCGAGGGTGGTGACCTTGACGTCGCTCATGTGCGCACCTTTGCGCGGACCGGCGCGGGTTCGCGCGCCAGCGCCATGCGCTCGTCGATCATCGTCTCGAGTGCGGCAAGGTCGTTGGGCAGACCGTCGACCCGCTCCGCCCGCTCCATCAGGTCGCCCAGCCGGGCCGGCAGGCGCGGCCGCTCGCCGGTCGCCTTGGCCACGGCATCGGGGAACTTGGCGGGATGGGCAGTCGCCAGCACGACCATGGGAACTTCTCGATCGCGGCGATGCTGCTGGGCCACGGCGTAGCCGACGGCCGTGTGCGGATCGATCGTCTCGCCGAAGCGGCGTCGGCAGTCGGCGATGGCGGCAAGCGTGCCCTCGTCATCCAGGCGGCCGGCATCGAACAGGGCGCGCACGTCGGCCAGCGCATTGGCGCCGACCTTGAGCGTGCCGAAGCGACGGAACTCAGCCATCGCCTCGGCCAGCGACTTGCCGTTGCGGTCGTAGAGGTCGAACAGCAGGCGCTCGAAGTTGCTGGAAATCTGGATGTCCATGCTGGGGCTGTAGGTCGGCACCACCTCCGCCGTCGTCATGGCGCCCGAGTCGAAGAAGCGCGCCAGGATGTCGTTGGTGTTGGCGGCGACCACGAAGTGATGGACCGGCAGGCCCATGCGCTGGGCGGCGTAGCCCGCATAGACGTTGCCGAAATTGCCGGTCGGCACGGTGAAGGCCACCGGCCGCTCGGGCGCGCCGAGCTTCAGCGCGGCCCAGAAGTAGTAGACGATCTGCGCCATCACGCGCGCGAAGTTGATCGAGTTCACGGCCGTCAGCGCATGGCGGTCGCGGAACGCGAGATCGTTGAAGCAGGCCTTGGCGAGATCCTGGCAGTCGTCGAATGTGCCGGCGATGGCGATGTTGTGCACGTTGGGCGCCAGTACCGTCGTCATCTGGCGGCGCTGGACGTCGCTGATGCGCCCGCGCGGATGCAGCATGAAGATGTCGATGGTCTTGCGGTCGCGCACCGCCTCGATGGCGGCCGAGCCGGTGTCGCCCGAGGTGGCGCCGACGATCGTGGCGCGCTGGCCCCTGGCGCGCAGCGTATGGTCGAGCATGCGCCCCAAGAGCTGCAACGCTACGTCCTTGAAGGCGAGCGTCGGGCCATGGAACAACTCGAGCAGATGCAGCCCGCTGTCGCCCAGCGCCTTGAGAGGCGCCACGTCCGGCGTCTCGAACGAGGCATAGGCCTCGCCGATCAGGCGGCGGAAGGTCGCGTCGTCGAAGGTATCGCCGACGAAGGGCTGCATGATGCAGAAGGCCAGCTCGCCATAGGACAGGTCCTTGAACCTGGCGATTTCGGCTGTGGAGAAGTGCGGCCACTCGGCAGGCAGATAGAGGCCGCCGTCGCGGGCGAGGCCCGCGAGCATGATGTCTTCGAAGCCGAGCGGCGCGGGATTGCCCTGCGAGCCGTGGCGGGTGCTGATGTAACGCACGATAAATTCCGACTAGGCAGCCTGGCGGCAGGCTGCGTGATCCTTGCGGACCCTCTTGGTCGAAGCGGGATGCTTCTCCAGCATCCGCTCCGGACGGGTCGGACGCTTGACGAGGTCACCACCGCAATTGGGGCAATGGCCGCCCAACCGGGTTCGGGCGCAGTCCGCACAGAACGTGCACTCGTAGGTGCAGATCAGGGCATCGGGCGCGCCGTTGGGCAGGTCCTTGTCGCAGCATTCGCAGTTGGGACGGAGGTCGAGCATGGCTTCCTCTTACGCCGAGAGATAGCGGTTTTCCAGATGGGCCTTGAACGAAGCGGTGCCGAGCAGCGCCCCGGTGGCTTCGTCCAGGATCTCGTCGGTGCCGGCAATCGAGCCCTTGCCGTGCACATTGGCGCGCAGCCAGCCCAGCAGCGGCGTAAAATCGCCCTTTCCGATGGCGTCCATGAGGCCGGGATGGGCCTTGCGGGCCGCGGCAAAGAGCTGGGCGGCTGCCAGCGCCCCCAAAGTATAGGTCGGGAAATAACCCCAGCCGCCGTCCGGCCAATGAATGTCCTGCAGGCAGCCCACCGCGTCGTCAGTCGGCACGATGCCCAAAAGCTCGCGCATGCCCTCGTTCCAGGCGCCCGGCAGGTCGGCGAGCTTGAGGTCGCCCGCCAGCATGGCGCGCTCCAGCCGGTAGCGCAGCATGATGTGCAGCGGATAGGTCACCTCGTCGGCGTCGACGCGGATGAAGCCCGGCGCGACGCGGGTGTAGACGCGGTGGATATTGTC
>DASZJU010000521.1:0-3860 GCA_035947815.1 Reyranella sp. | reverse complement strand
CTCACCACCCTGGCCGAGATCACGGCGCTGGGCTTCACCGGTCCGATCTTCGTCACCATCGGCGCGGCCCTCTTCCTGGCCGAGGACGTTCGCCTGCGGCGCTGGATCGCCGTGCTGGTGGGTTTCGCCGGCGCCATGATCATCATCCGGCCGGGCTTCTCCCAGATCCATCTCGGCGTGATCTGCATCCTGGTCAGCACGCCGATCTTCTCGGCCTCCAATCTCATCTCCAAGGCCCTGGCGCGCACCGATTCGGCCAATACCATCGTGATCTGGCAGAACATCGTGATCGTGGCCTGCGCCGCGCCCTTCGCGCTCGCTTTCTGGCAGACGCCGGAACTGACCGACCTGCTGTGGTTCGTGGTCGCGGGTCTTTGCGGCACGCTCGGTCATCTCAGCCAGCAACGCGGTTACCAGCTCGCCGACATAACCCTGCTGCAGCCGATCGGCTTCCTGTCGCTGATCTGGAACACGTTGCTGGGCTTCTTCCTGTTCACCCAGAAGCCCGACTTCTGGACCTTCGTCGGCGCGGCCGTGATCTTCGGCAGCGCCATGTACATCTCGCACCGCGAGGCGGTGCGGCGAGCGAAGATCAAGACGGCCGACTCGCAGGCCGGCCCTGCGGCCTGACGCGCGCCGGCGTCTCAGCCGCCGGTGACGCTCATGTGGCGCGGCACGGCCGGACCGGCATGGCGGCGGTCGATGATGAAATCGTGACCCTTGGGCTTGCGCGCGATCGCCTCGGTGATCGCCCGGTCGAGGAACTCGTCGCTCTCTGAGGCGCGCAACGGTGCGCGCAGGTCGGCCGCGTCTTCCTGGCCAAGACACATATAGAGCGTGCCGGTGCAGGTCAGTCGGACGCGATTGCAGCTTTCGCAGAAATTGTGGGTGAGCGGCGTGATGAAGCCCAGCCGGCCGCCGGTCTCCTCGACCCTGAAATAGCGCGCCGGACCGCCGGTGCGGTAGTCGGTCTCGGTCAAGGTGAAGTGCTTGGCGATCGAGGCCCGCGCCAGCGACAGCGGCAGGTACTGGTCGAGCCGCGCATCGGCGCCGATCTCGCCCATCGGCATGACCTCGATCAACGTCAGGTCCATGCCGCGGCCGTGGCTCCAGCGGATCAGCTCGTCGAATTCCATGTCGTTGACGCCGCGCAGCGCCACGGCGTTGATCTTGACGTGAAGGCCAGCCTGCTGGGCGGCATCGATGCCGCGCATCACCTGGTCGAGGTCGCCCCAACGCGTCAGCTCGCGGAACTTGTCCTTGTCGAGTGTGTCCATCGACACATTCACGCGGCGTACGCCGATTGCGGCCAGGTCCTTGGCATATTTGACGAGCTGGCTGCCGTTGGTGGTGAGCGTGAGCTCGTCCAGCGCGCCGCTGTCGAGGTGCCGGCCGAGTCCGCGGATCAGTGACATCACGTTCTTGCGCACCAGTGGCTCGCCGCCGGTCAGTCGGAGCTTCCGCACGCCGCGCCGGATGAAGGCCGCGCACAGGCGCTCGAGCTCCTCGAGCGAGAGAACCTCGGCCTTGGGCAGGAACGTCATGTCTTCGGCCATGCAATAGACGCAGCGGAAGTCGCAGCGATCCGTGACCGAGACGCGTAGATAGGTGATGGAACGACCGAACGGGTCGATCATGGCATTTCCGTTAAAGACATCCGGATAATGGGGACGCTGCAGCGCCCCTGCAAGGGGCGATTGGCCGCTATGAATCCTCGTCCCGGCTCGGCAGACGGCCATTTTTCAAGGCTTTCAGCAGCGCCTCGTGGTCGCGTTCGGTCTGTTTGGCGTAGGCGGTGGCGAAGGCGCCGATCGCTTCGTCGAAGGCCGCACTCCGGCCGAGATAGGCCGACAGGACGACGGCGTCGGCCGTGCGGGAATGGGCGCGCGCCAGCACCTCGCCGCAGGTCGCGGCATAACGCCGGAAATTACGCGGCGACATGATCTCGAGCGCGGGCTTGATCTTGGCGTCGCGCAGCTGGCGCACATAGAGATGGCGACCGGTCGGACCGGTGGCGAAGCCCAGCAGCATGTCGCTCGCGGCCTGCAACAGGCGCTGGCCGCGGACCACGCGTTCGCCGTGATGGGCGTAGGGGCTGGCGCCGGCATAGGCCTCGAGCACCGAGCGGGTGGCTTCCTTGAACTGCAGGTAAAGCGCCTCGCCGTCGCCCGAGACCATCAGCAGGACGCCGCAGAGCGTGCCGACCGCACCGACGCCCACCACCTTGTAGGCCGCATCGGCCAGGCGATAGCGCTGCAGGAGCGTGCGGCGCACGGGGCTGAGCGATTCGGCGTAGTCCACCAGCGCCGCGTCCACGGCGGCGCGGAAGGCTGCGGCATCGGCGGCCGAAGGGTGAAAGACGGTACCCTCGGGATTGTCCTCGATGTGCGGCGCAGGGCCTTTGCGATGGCTGATCGCCGCGATCTCGACCGGATGGGCGCGCGCGGTGCCGGCCTTGCGCACCACGCGCGGGTCGATGCCTGTCGCCTCCGCTGTGTTCAAGTCGTCGAGGTTCAAAGCGAGATACCAGGCGTCGAGCACCGGCATGCCGGCGATTTCGGCCATGGTGGCGCGGTAGCTCCGGGCCACGATCTGAGCGAGTTCAGTGCGCGCGTCCCTGGGCAGGACATCGAGCGTGGCCACGACGAAGCTCGTGGCCAGGCGTTTCAGGTCCCATTCCCAGGGCGCCACTGCTGTCTCGTCGAAATCGTTGATGTCGAAGGCAAGCCGGCGCTCGGGCGTGGCGAAGCCGCCGAAGTTGAGACAATGGCAATCGCCGCCGGCCTGCACCGTGAGGCCGCTGGCCGGCGTCGCGGCAAGATCGGCGGCCATCACGGCGGCGGCGCCGCGCAGGAAGGTGAAGGGCGTGGGCTTCATGCGCGCGTAGCGGATGGGCAGCAGGTTGGGCAGACGCGATTCGCCCTGTTCGATCAGGATTTCGACGGGATCGCGCCGGTCGGCCGGCGGCTTCCACACGCCGTGATGCCGCCGCGCCGCGCGCTCGCGCAGGGCGCGGCCGCGTTCGATGCGATCCTGGATAGGCAGGGTGTGGGTTTGCGGCGGCAGGAGCCCGGGGAATGCCTCAACCATGGGTTGATCCTGCCACGAGGCGCAGCAGGTTGTCGATAGTGTCGGCCTCGGCCGCCGGTTTATCAGTCCTTATGCGATTGATGCGCGGAAAGCGCATGGCGAGCCCCGACTTGTGGCGGGTCGAGCGGGCGATGCCGTCGAAGGCGATCTCCAGCACCAGGTCGGGCGAAACCTCGCGCACCGGGCCGAAGCGGTTGGTGGTGTGGTCGCGCACCCATTTGTCGAGCCAGCGCAGCTCCTCGTCGGTGAAGCCGAAATAGGCCTTGCCGACCGGCGCCAGCTCGCGCTTGCCGTCCGCCTCGCGCCAGCAGCCGAAGGTGAAGTCGGAATAGAACGAGCTGCGTTTGCCGTGCCCGCGCTGGGCATACATCATCACGCAGTCGGCCAGCATCGGATCGCGCTTCCACTTGAACCACGGACCCTTTGGCCGACCGGCAAGATAGGCGCTGTCGCCGCGCTTCAGCATCAGGCCTTCTATGCCGTCGCTCTTCATCGCCTCGCGCAGCTCGGCGAGATGAGGCCAGTCGCGGAACGTCACCAGCGGCGAAAGGTCGAAGCGCTGGCGCGGCTTTTTGGCCATCCAGGCTTCCAGCCGGGCGCGACGCTCGTCGAAGGAAAGCGCGCGCAGATCCTCGCCCTCGAGCCACAGCGCGTCGTAGAGGCGCACATGGGCGGGATGGTCCTTCAACATCTTGGGCGTCACGGTCTTGCGGTTGAGCCGCTGTTGCAGGTCGTTGAACGGCGCCACCGTCTCCTCGCGGCGCACCAGA
>DASZJU010000520.1:0-2416 GCA_035947815.1 Reyranella sp. | reverse complement strand
CTTGAAGCCGGTACGGCCGGAGAGCTGCAACCCGCCGCTTGCCTCGCGCTCGTCTTCCGAGAGCGGCCGCGCATCGAAGTCCCACAGCCATCCCGCGAGGTCACCCGGCGTCGCGCCCCTGATATCGAGCTCGATGCCGGTAAATCTGGCGGCAATGGTCGCCTTCCAGAGCCGCGGGTTGGGAAGGTAGGAGAAGATGCGAAGCTGGCTCACGGCGACGTCCCCCGGGGAACACGCGCCCATAGTCCATGTGAAAACAACATGCTTCAAACGCCAAAAAATAATGATGGCCAGAGAACAATGATTGAACCCTCCATTGACGAGTTCTAAAAATACACTGATAGAGGCAAGGCCAAAAACCAACCAAAGCGTGCGCGGAGGGAGCTGCAATGACGCCGTCATATATCCAGCGCGCCGCACAGGAGCTGTTGGCTGGCCTCCCGCAGCGGCTCGACCGGGTTTTCAGGCCATGGGCGGAAAGCTCACCCGAGCGGCCGGCCCTGATCGGCGATGGCAAGGTGTGGACGTACGGCGCCCTCGAAAAAATCGTCGACGATGCGGCGACGGCGCTCAGTCGGCACGGCGTGCGCCCGGGCGACCGGGTCATGGTCGTGAGCGAGAACAGCCTGGCGCTGGCTGCTCTCATCCTGGCGGTCTCGGCGATCGATGCCTGGTCGGTGGTCGCCAATCCACGTCTCTCAGAGCGAGAAATCGACCAGATCCGCGATCACAGCGGCGCCCGCCTTGTCTACTACACGGTGGAGGTCTCCGAGCTCGCTCACGCCCATGCCCGTCGTCACGAGGCGCGCGCCGCGGACATGGGTCCGCTCGGCACCTTGCACGTCGGTCCCCTGAACGAGACCACGGTGCCGGAGACCGTCGAAGAGGACGGCGCGCGCCAGGTCGCGGCGCTGCTCTACACGTCGGGCACGACCGGCAATCCCAAGGGCGTGATGCTCACGCATCGCAACATCCTGTTCAACGCCAGCATTTCGCGGTTGGTTCGCCAACCGACGCCGGACGACGTGATCTACGGCGCCCTGCCGATGTCGCACATCGTGGGCTTCTCGATCATCCTGGCGGGAACCCTGATCGGCGGCAGCGCCGCCCATTTGGTTCCAAGGTACGATCCCGAGGCCTTTGTGAATGCCGTTCGCGAGCACGGCATCTCTCTGCTGTTCGGCGTGCCCACGACCTACCAGCGCCTGCTGGAATACAAGGCCGTGGCCGGCCTCGATACGCTGCCGCGCGGACGCCTGCGCGGTCTCTACGTCGCCGGTGCACCGCTCGATCCCACCCTCAAACAGGCGATCGAGACGGAATTCGGCCTGCCCCTGCTCAACGCCTACGGCATCACTGAGTGCGCACCGGGCATCTCGGGCGTGCGCGCTGAAGCGCTGCGCGCCGACACCTCCGTGGGCTCGATCCTGCCGGGCATAGAGGTCCGGCTGGTCAGCCTCGATGGCAAGCCGGTGGCCGACGGCGAGGTCGGCGAACTGCACGTGCGCGGCCCGAACGTCATGCGCGGCTACTACCGCGCCGCTGAGGCGACGGCCGCCGCCATCGACGCCGAAGGCTGGTTCAACACCGGCGATCTGGCGCGGTTCGAAGGCGAGGCGCTGTTCATCGCCGGCCGCACCAAGGAGCTGATCATTCGCTCGGGCTTCAACGTCTATCCGGCAGAAGTCGAAGCGGTCCTGAACGCCCATCCGGCCGTCGTGCAGTCCGCCGTCATCGGGCGTGCCGTCGAAGGCAATGAAGAGGTCGTGGCCTACGTGCAATTGCTGCCGGATTCCGAGGCCGGCGCCCGCGATCTGATGGCCCACGCCAGCCGACAGCTCACCGCCTACAAGCGGCCGGCCGAGATCGTGATCCTCGAGACGCTGCCGGCGGCGTCCACCGGCAAGATCCTAAAGCATCGCCTGGCCGCGGCGGCAGCAGCGGCAACAGCAACGCCCAGGAGGGCCTAATGACGGCAAGAAATGCGACAGCCGCGGTCATCGGCGCGGGCGACTTCATCGGTGCCGCCATTGCGCGCAAGTTCGCGCGCGAGGGCTTCAGCGTGTTTGCCGGCCGGCGCAACGGCGACAAGCTGGCGCCGCTGGTGGCCGATATCGAAAAGGCCGGCGGAAAGGTCTCCGCCCGCTCGCTCGATGCCCGCCAGGAAGCCGATATGGCCGCGTTCCTGCACGAGGCGGACCGCCACGCTCCGCTGGAAGTCTGCATCTTCAACATCGGCGCCAACGTCAATTTCCCGATCGTGGACACGACCGAACGCGTCTTCCGCAAGGTCTGGGAAATGGCCTGCTATTCGGGCTTTCTCGCCGGCCGCGAAGCCGCCCGCCTGATGCTGCCGCGCGGCCAGGGCGCGATATTCTTTACCGGCGCGACCGCCAGCCTGCGCGGCGGCGTCGGC
>DASZJU010000519.1:0-2690 GCA_035947815.1 Reyranella sp. | reverse complement strand
GGGCTACGTGCCCGAGGAACGCCGCATCTTCACCGAGCTCACGGTGGTCGAGAATCTCGAGGTCGGCCGCCAGGCGGCGCGCGACGGCGTGCCGGCCTGGACCGAGGACAGGCTGTTCGCGCTCTTTCCCAACCTCGCCGGTCTGCGCGAGCGGGCGGGGGGACGCATGTCGGGCGGCGAGCAGCAGATGCTCACCATCGCCCGCACCCTGATGGGCAACCCGCGCTGCGTGTTGCTCGACGAGCCGTCGGAAGGGCTGGCGCCCATCATCGTCGAGCAGATGGCCAACTCGATCCGGGCGCTCAAAGGCGAGGGGCTGTGCGTGCTCCTGTCCGAGCAGAACCTGCACTTCTCCCAGGCCGTGGCCGACCGCGCCTATATCATCGAAAAGGGCCAGATCCGCTTCGGCGGGTCGATGGCTGAATTGACGGCCGACGCCTCCCTCCGCGAACAATATCTTTCGGTTTGAACATGCCCCCCGTCATATCGCCAAAGCGTTCGCTCACCGTCGGCATCGATGTCGGCGGCACCTTCACCGATCTTCTGGCGGTCGATCCCGTCTCCAATGAAGTCAAGCTCGCCAAGGTGCCGACCACCGTCGACAACCAGGCAATCGGCTTCATGGCGGCCCTCGCCGCGGCCGGAGCCGATCCCGCCACCGTGCAGGCCATCGTGCATGGCACGACCACGACCACCAACGCCCTCCTCGAACGCAAGATCGCCAAGGTCGGGCTCATCACCACCAAAGGCTTCCGCGATGTGCTGGAGCTCGGCCGTCGCACAAGGCCGCAACCCTATGGAATGCGCGGCACCTTTAGGCCCCTGATCGAGCGCGAATACCGGCTGGAAGTGCCGGAGCGCATGGATGCCGACGGCAAGGTGCTGACGCCACTCGATGAGGCTGCCGTGGCCGAGGCGGCGAAGAAACTGTTGGCGCTGGGCTGCGAAGCCGTCGTCATCCATTTCCTGCACAGCTACATCAATCCGGCGCATGAGCGCCGGGCTGCCGAGATCGTGCACGCGCTGTGGCCCAACGCCTATATCACGGCGGGGCACGCCATCCTGTCGGAGTATCGCGAGTATGAGCGCGGCGTGACGGCTGCGGTCAACGCGTCGGTGCAGCCCGTGCTCGACCGCTATCTCACGCGCCTGCGCCTCGAACTGATGGGCAAGGGCTTCGACCGCGACATCCTGGTGATGCAAGGCAATGGCGGCACGACGTCTTCGCAGTTCGTTGCGCTTGCGGCGGTGAACACGGTGATGTCAGGCCCGGCCTCGGGCGTGATGGCGGCGGCCTATACCGGCCGTGCCTCGGGCCATCCGAACCTCATCACCTACGACATGGGCGGCACTTCGACCGATGTCGGCCTGATCGAGGACGCCGTGCCCCAGGTCTCGGGCGAGCTCGAGCTGGAATATGCCATGCCCATCCATGTGCCGATGGTCGACGTGCATACGATCGGCGCCGGCGGCGGCTCCATCGCTTCGGTCGATGCCGCCGGCATGCTACGGGTCGGGCCGGAGAGCGCCGGCGCGCGTCCGGGTCCGATTTGCTACGGCCGCGGCGGCACGGAGCCGACCATCACGGACGCCAACCTGATCCTGGGAAGGCTCAATCCCGATCGTCTGCTGGGCGTCGACCATCCGGTGACCCTGGATCATGTGCGCGGGCTGATCGAGGAGAAGGTCGGCAAGCCGCTCGGCCTCGACGCCGATGCGGCGGCGGCCGCGATCCTGCGGATCGCCAACGACCGCATGGCCGGCGCCATGCGCCTGGTGTCGCTGTCGCGCGGTCACGACCCGCGCGACTTCGCGCTGTTCGCCTTTGGTGGTGCGGGGCCATTGCACGCGACGGCCCTGGCCCGCGAACTGGCCATTCCGATCGTGCTGGTGCCGGCGCGCCCCGGCATCACCAACGCGCTGGGCTGCGTCGTGGCTGACCTGCGCCACGACTATGTGCGCACCGTGAACAAACCGCTGTCGGCGCTCGACGATGCAACGATTGCCGGCATCTATGCCGAGCAGGCCAACCACGGCAACGCGACGATTCAGAAGGAGGGCGTGCCGGTACGCGAGCTGCGGCGCGTGCTGAGCGCCGACATGCAGTTCCAGGGCCAGAGCCATATCCTCTCGGTCGGCGTCGAGAGCGCCGACATCGGCGTCGAGGGTCTGCGCCAGGCCTTTGCCGCGGCCTACGACCGCCGCTTCGGCATCGAGCTGGCGGAAATCCCGCCGGTCCTGGTCAATCTCCATACCGCGGTGATCGGCGTGCGGCCGGAGATTTCGCTCGCAGCCCTCGCCGCGACCGAACGCGCGCCGACGCTCAGGGCCGCGCAGGTTGGCGAGCGTCGCGTGTGGTTCACCGACGGCTGGCGACAGACGCCGGTCTATGCCCGCGAAAAGCTGCCGCTCGATGCCACGTTCGAGGGGCCGGCGATCCTCGAACAGCTCGACTGCACGACAGTGGTCGAGCCGGGCGACAAGGTTACCCAGGACAAGCTCGGGAATCTGCTCATCAATATTTGAAACGACCGGCCATCGCGTTATCGCGGGGAGCATCGCTGTGGCGCATGTGAATGCGCCGAGACCGTGATGACTTTGGCTCTACCCGTCGTCTCGACCGGAGCCTCGCGAAGCGAGGCGGAGCGGAGAGACCTTGTCTCAGCGATTTGCTGCTAATCCTTTGAACG
>DASZJU010000518.1:0-4438 GCA_035947815.1 Reyranella sp. | reverse complement strand
GCCGCCATCAGCGTGTCGTGGTCGCCCAGGCTCGTGTCTTCGGTCATCGTCAGGATCCTGCGGCGACGATTGGTGTAGAGCCCGTCGCCCGTTTGCGGGCGCATCCGGGTGAGCGTGGCGCGGGTGTGCTCCATGGACATGAACTCGGTGAGCATGCCGGCGGTGAAGGCCCAGGTATCCACCACCTGCTCGCCATGCGTGTTGATGATGCGAATCGACTGGCCCTGCCTGAGATAGGTGGCCTTGCCGCGGCGGGCGGGGATGGTGTCCATCGGTTGGTCCTTTCGATCGGTGATGGTAGACGCAGGCGCTCGGTGAGCATTGAAACAGGTGCAGGCAAAATGCGGACCGACACCAACCGTCATTCCCGCAGCACATGATCGACAGTGAACCGCGGCCCGGACGACACGGCACGAGGAGGCGCGGCGCTAGCAATCCCGGGTGTGTCTCACGATCCGCTGTCGGGAGGCGCCATCAAGGGCGCCCATTTCTCCGGATGGAGCTCGACATACTCGATCCAGGGGCCGGTCTCGGCGAAGCCATTGTCGAGATGGCCGACATCGCTCACCCAATAGCCGAACGTGCGGCGATTCGCATCGAACTGCCAGGTCCCGACGACAATCTCCTTGGCGGCATGGCCAGCGAGACGCGGGCAGAACAGCAGGATCGGCCTGTCCTTCGGCGCGCTCTGGATCGGCTGCCATCCGGCGACCGCGGAGCGAAGCTGCTCGATCTCGGCCGCCGCCCGCCACCGGACATCGCGGTCGAGCATCGCCGCCTCTTCCTCGTTCGGTCCATCCGGCCGTGCCGGCAGCTGGCAGGACGTCAGACACTCGGCACGGAGTTCGTCAATGATATCGGTCATCGCTCTACCGCTTCGCTGCCCGGTTCCTGGGCCCGGCAGTCTCCCCGGATGACGACAGCCACTCGCGCGACGGCGTCAGAAGCGTGTCCCTTGCCTGCTCGACCTTTTTGGCGAGATAGGCCGAGCCGCCGTGGTCGGGATGGACGAGCCCGAGCAGGCGCTTGTGGGCGGCGCGGATCGCCGCCTCGTCGGCGCCCGTCTCCAGGCCCAGCACTTCGAGGGCTTCCTGGCGCGACAGGCCGCGCTCGCCCTCGTCACGAGCCCTGTCGTCACGGGCCCTGTCGTCACGGGCCCTGCGACGCCCGTCGCCGAGCGCCACCAGGGAGGATTTGCCGAGGTAGGCCTCGAGGATGGCGGCGGCCCGGCGCACCATCTCGGGATCATGGGCGGCTTCGTTGTCCCGGATCTCCATGTCGAAGGGCCGGGCCTTCGGTCGAAAATAGTCGAACGCCGCACGCAGCGGCGCGAACATCGCGCGCCATTTGAGAAGGGTGGGGACGATCAGCATGCCGGCGCCGATCAGCATCGCAGCCGGCCATTGTTGATTGGCGATCGTCAGGACGAGCAGCGGAATGCAGGCGAGGACCACGAGCAACAGCATCCAGCGGGTGGTCCGCACCATGGTCTTGGGATCGCTGTGGACGAACCAGTCCAGGAACTTCGCGATCGTCGCCAGCACGGACAATCCCAGCACGATGGCACTGATAACGACCGCATAGTCCATCAACACGCTCCCACGACGATCCGCCGGCTCGAGTTCGCGCCAAGACTACTCCTGCGGCAGCCGGACGCCAGCCCTGGTCTCGAACATTCTGACTTGCAGCCGTGCAGGCATCTTCAGGTTTTCTTCCGACAAGTGCGCGCTTAGTATCGGAAGAAGGACGCTCGACTATGGGGGGACGGCGAGATGGCGAAGCGCAACAAACCGACGAAGACCAAGAAGCCGCAACGTGGAGGTCCCAGCGTCAAGGTCGTTTCGGAAGTCGGAAAGCTTCCCGTTGCCAGGAAATCCCCCGACGACTTCGTGCGGCGCCGCACGCAGGTCGAGGAAAAGGACCACGCCGAGTTCCAGACCTACCTCGCCGAGAAGAAGGAAGCCGATTCGCGCAAGGCCCGGGCCAGCACGCCCGCTGCTGCACCGCCCAAGAGCCGCGGCATGAGCCGGCGCACCATGCTGAACGTTGCCGTCGGCACGGCGGGCGCCGCGGAAGCCGCGGTGCTCGGCTACAACGCCCTGGGCGGCGGGTCGGTGTCGGACCACGGCGTGCGCCACGCCGGCGCCGACTACGCCGAGACAGCGCGCGTCGTTCGCGAGGTCGTGGACAGCAGGGCCGATGTGCGGGGGCAGAGTCTCGGCAACTGGGTCGCCCTGCTGCCGACCAAGCTGGGCGGCGGCACCTATGCCATCGATCTCAACTCGAACCGCGTGCTCGCCTCGATCTGGTACTGGAACTACGGCGACTACAGTCCGATCAGCCACCATCTCTGCGCCTTTCCCAGCGCCGACCCGTATCACGGCTTCGAGTTCGTCAACTCGACGCAGGGCGGCCAGAATTCGCTGATCTACGGCATGCCGACGCCGGTCACGGCGGAGACCGCGCCGCCCGGCACCAACATCTATCGCGTGCGTTTCGACGGCACGCAGATGCAGCTGATCGAAAACGTCTCGGAAACCACCGGCCTCGGCCTCGGCGTCCACGTCACCGTCAATCCCAAGGACGCCCAGTCCTACTTTGTGACCGACGGCCAGAAGGACATCGCCGCCTGTTTCGACCGCACGACCTCCCAGGTGAAGGCGGCGCTCCGCTTCGACTGGACAGCCAACGTGCCCGAGCTGCGCGACGCCTGGATCAAGGGCGGCACGCTCACCATCAAGAAGATCTATCCCGACCCGAAGACCGGCCTGTACGACTATCGCGGTCCCAAGGGCAACAAGATCGACTGGGAAATGGTGCCGATGGGCGAGCTGTTCGTCGAGGAAGGCTCGCTGCCCGGCGACAGCCCGCTCACTCTCACCGGCGCCGACGGAACCATCTGGCATCCCGAGGGCCGCTGGGCGGCGACCGTCGTGCGCCTGTGCGGCGGCATCTGCATCCTCGACCCGGAGAAGAGCTTCGAGCCGGCCGCCTTCCTGCAGTTCAACAAGGATTCGCAGGACCAGTATCCGGTCGAGCAGATCGACAAGGACACCTGGAAGGTCGTGTTCGACAAGATCCACTCGCCCGGGCACGAGATCGGCTTTTCGCCCGACGGCAAGTTCCTCGTGATGATGAACAATCTGCGGGAAAACAACTGCTCGATCTTCAACTGTACCGATCCCGACCCGACGAAATGGCGCAAGATCGCGCACGTCGAGGATCCGCTGTGGCGCGGCAAGTATCCCAACCCGTTCCACATGGTGTTTTCGCTCGACAGCTCGAAGCTCTATCTGTCGATTCTGCATCCGTCGCCGGCCTTCAGCGGCATCATGGTGGTCGACACCAAGACCTGGACCATCATCAAGGAGATCCAGGGCATCGGTCCCGACCTGCAGACGCCGGCGCTGACCTATGACGGCAAGTATGTGCTGACGCCGTTCAGCGGCTTCCAGCGCCAGTCGAGCGGCATCTCGATCATCGACACCTCGACCGACACCTTGATCGGCATCTTGCCAAGCAACGGCGGGCACCATGATTGCGTGATCGTCCCGACCAAACTGGAGCACATGAAGCACACGCGCTCGTGTACTCTGTGACGGGCACGCTTTGATCGCGCCGGCAATTCATGGCTGGTGAGATCCGGGGGGTGCGCTGGCTGCTGCTGAGCCTCGCCCTCCAGAATCTCGGACGCCGCAAGGCCCGCAGCCTGCTGCTGATCGCTTCCGTCGCCGTCGGCAGCGCCGTCGTCTTCACCGGCGCGACGCTGATGCAGAGCATCGACCGCAGCCTGTCGGTCGGCTTCACCCGCCTGGGCGCCGACATGATGGTGGTGCCCGAAGGCGCGCTCACCAACATTGCCGCCGCCCTGCTCGTCGTCGAGCCGACCGAGCTCGTGCTCGATGCCGATGCGCTCGCCAAGGCGAACCTGGCCAGCGTGGGACGGTTCGCCGCCCAGAAGATCGTGCGGGTCGAGCATTCGGGCATCGGCAGCCATCACGATTCGGTCGACCTGATCGGCTTCGATCCGGCGCGCGACTTCACCATCCAGCCGTGGCTCGCCGAGCGGGTCAATCGAAGCCTGCAGCCCGGCGACGTGATCCTGGGCGCCGAACGCGATGCCCCGCTGGGCTCGCAGCTCCTGATCTTCGGCAAGCCGCACACCGTCTATGGCCGGCTCGGCCGCAGCGGCGTCGGCACCCACGAGCGGGGTGTGTTCATGTCCTTCCCAACGCTCGAGGCGCTGGCCGGCGTGATCCATGGCCAGATGAGCGCGCCGCCCGCCGTGCTGTCACCCGGCAAGGTGAGCGGCTTCCTGGTCGAGCTGGCGCCGGGCGCCACGGCGCTGCAGGCCCGCTTCGCCATCCTGTCGGCGCTCAAGGGCGCCAAGGTGGTGGCCGGCGATACGACGATGAGCGGCATCCGCCAGGGCCTGGCC
>DASZJU010000517.1:0-6827 GCA_035947815.1 Reyranella sp. | reverse complement strand
ACGCCACCCGCCTCGCCGGCGTCGGCCAGCGGCAGGATGTCGGCGACCGGCCCGACAGCCGTCACCTGGCCTTCGGTCAGGATCACGACCGTGGTCGCCAGCCGCGCCACCTCGGCCACCGAATGACTGACATAAAGGATCGGCACGCCCGCTTCGTCGCGCAGCCGTTCGATGTAGGGCAGGATCTCTGCCCGCCGCGCCTCGTCGAGCGACGCCAGCGGTTCGTCCATCAACAAAGCCCGCGGATGGGCGAGCAGGGCGCGGCCGATCGCGACCCGCTGCTTCTCGCCGCCGGACAGCGAGTCGGGACGCCGGTCGAGCAGGCGGCCGATGCCCAGCAAGTCGACGACGGACGTAAGATTGGCCGCCGTGCCGCCATCGCCCGCGAACCAGCGTCCATAGAGCAGGTTGCTGCGCACGCTGAGGTGCGGGAAGAGGCGGCTGTCCTGAAAGACGTAGCCGATGCGGCGGCGATGCTTGGGCACGAAGACGCCGCGCTCGGTGTCGACCAGCACCTGACCGTCGATGGCGATCCGGCCGCGATCGGGCCGGATCAGTCCGCCCACGATATCGACCAGGGTGGTCTTGCCGGAGCCCGAGCGGCCGAACAGCGCCGTCAGTCCGGCGGCCGCCGAAAAACGCGCGACGAGATGGAAGTTCTCGCGCGCATGGTCGACATCGACCTCCAGGCTCATGCCGCCATCTGCCTCACGCCGATGCGCCGCGCCAAAAGCTCCGAGCCGAGCAGCGCCACCATCGAGATGGCGATCGACACCAGGGTGAGTCGCATCGCCCCGGCATCGCCGCCGGGGATCTGGGTCAAAGTGTAGATCAGCGACGGCAAGGTCTGTGTCTCGCCCGGGATGTTGGACACGAAGGTGATGGTGGCGCCGAACTCGCCCATCGACTTGGCGAAGCACAGGATGGCGCCTGCGATCACGCCAGGCAGGCAGAGCGGCAGGGTGATGGTGGCGAAGACCAGGAATGGATGGGCGCCCAAAGTGCCTGCAGCCGATTCGAGCCGCGTATCGACGGCCTCGATCGAAAGACGAATCGCGCGCACCAGCAACGGAAAGCCCATCACCGCACAGGCCAGCGCCGCGCCGGTCCAGCGGAAGGAGAAGACGATGCCGAACTGCTCGTCGAGGAAAGCGCCGATCGGCCCACGCTTGCCGAACGAGATCAGCAGCAGGTAGCCGGTCACGACCGGCGGCAGGATCAGCGGCAGGTGGACCAGCGTGTCTAAAAGGCTCTTGCCCCAGAACCGTCGGCGCGCCAGCAGCCAGGCGACGGCGACGCCGAAGGGTAGGCTGGCCAGGGTCGCCGTCGTGGCGACCAGCAGGCTCAGTCGGACCGCGGTCCATTCCTCGGGCGTCATGTCCCGGTGGCGGACTTCACCAGAACCGTGAAGCCCTGCTTCTCGAACGACGTGCGGGCCTTGGCGCTGCGTAGGTAGTCGAGGAAGGCTTTTGCATCGGCGTTCTTCGAATCCTTGACGAGCGCCGCGGGATAGATGATCGGCGGATGGGAGTCCTCGGGGAAGGCCGCCACGATCCTGACGTTGGGCTCGGCGGCCGCGTCGGTGCTGTAGACGATGCCGAGCGGCGCCTCGCCGCGTGCCACCAGCAGCAGCGCGGCGCGCACGTTCTCGGCCTGCGCCAGATGGTCCTTCACGTCGTTCCAGGCGCCGAGCTTTTCGAGCGCCGCCTTGCCGTACTTGCCGACCGGCACCGAATCGACATTGGCCATGGAAAGTCGGCCGCCGTTCAGGGCCTTGACGAGATCCGCGCCCTTGATATCGACGCTCGTGATCTTGGAATCCTTGGGCGCGATCAGGACGATCTTGTTGCCTAAAAGGTTGAAGCGGGTGTCGGCTTTGATCAGGCTTTTGCCAGCAAGATAGTCCATCCAGTCGAGGTCGGCGGAAATGAACAGGTCGGCCGGCGCGCCCTGCTCGATCTGCTTGGCGAGAGCCGAGCTCGCGGCATAGGAGATCTTGGGCGCCGGCTTGCCGGTGTCCTTGGACCAGCCGGTGGCGATCTCGTCGAGCGCGTTCTTCAGGCTGGCCGCGGCGAAGACCACCATGTCGTTTTGTGCCTGGGCGATGCCCGGCAGCAACGACAAGGCAACCGCCAGACCGAGCCAACTCCGTCTCTTCAACATACCAGCCTCCGGTTCAGGGGGCCGGTATAGTCGACTGCATATAGCGTCGCGTCCAGAGCCTGTTTGCCGCGAGGGCGAGCCGGCGCAGCGCCACCAACAGCATGACCAGCAGCGAGGCGATCAGCACCTTGTGGGCGGGCCGCAGTGCCAGGTCGAAGTCGACGTCGAGATTGGCCATCAGCACGCGGACCGGATCGATGCCGTTGATCAGGCCGTACCAGGCGGTTTCGAACAGGACGGCGGACAGGGTGGCGGCCAGGGCCAGCACGGCAAGGCCGGTGAAGCGCGTGCGCAGTTTTACCGGCAGCACCCGCCACAGCATCAGCCAGGCAAACAGGCCGGCGGCGAAGGCCGGCTCGCCGATCTTGACCTTGGACTGGATGAAGAAGTGCACCAGCGCGATGAAAGCCGCCGGGTAGATCAGCCAATGCAGGCGCTTCCAGCTGCGCCTGAGCCGCTTCTGCCAGCCATCCGTCGAGGTGACGGCCAGCGCGACGAGCGCCAGCAGCGTCACGAAGCCGATGGTGAGGTAGAAGCGCTTGGCGATCTCCGTCGCGACGACGATCAGGTTCCATTTCTGGTCGAGCACGTAGATCAGGAAATGTGCGCCGGCATAGCACGCGGCCGCCACGCCGATGCGTCGGCGGATGTGGATCAACGGCATCCATCCGAACAGCGCCCGTGCCGGCGTCATGGCAAGCGACAGCATCAGGAAGATGACGGCCCAGTCGCCGGTGGCATGGGTCGCGACGGTCACCGGCCGCGGCCCGAGATCGTCGGCATACCAGCGCCAGGCGAGCTCCAGCGCCGGCAGGCAAAGCCCGATCAGCGTCGCAAGGCGCAGCCAGAAGATTTTCCGTTGAACGGTCACGGCGCGACCTTACTCGAGGGGTCGATCAACGACAGGTCAAACTTGTGTCATCCGGGCGCGGCGTCCCGCCTCATCCAAACCCACCTGTCATCCTGAGCGAAGCGAAGGATCTCATGCCCTGGGCAAGCGGCGATGAGGTCCTTCGCTGCGCTCAGGACGACAAACGGCGCATCACCGCTGATTCCCAAACAGCAGGCGATAGGTGCCGATCGTCGGCGCCACCGAAACACCGAAACTCTTCAGCTTTGCCAGGGTGAACGTCGTCCGTGCTGCCGCGCCGACAGCGCCAGCGTCGGCGCCTTCCATCAGCACGACCCACTCGATTTCCTCGGCGCGCGGGCGATCCATGCTCTTGTCTCGCAGCGGTGCATTGGCGACTTCGAGGTCGTTCTCGGCCGCGGCCGCACCCACCATGCCGGGCCGCGCGATCGCCTTGGGCAGGGCGGTCTCCTGCAGCCACGCCGCCAGCGCCTTGCGCTCGCGCGGATCGGGTGCGAATTTCACGGCAGCGACGGCACCACCTATGCCGTGCGTCAGGTCGACCTGGACGCGCAGGGTCATGCGGTTGAAATGGGTGAAGCGGGCCATCACCGCCTGGGTCCACGGCGTCTGATTGGCCAGCAGAGCCAGATAGCCAGGCGCGGCGAGATCGCCGACGGTGTCGCATTCGTAGGTCGCCAGGTATTTCGGCGTGCCGCGCACGGCTGTGTAGCGGCGGGCGCGGCGGAAGCCCGGCAGGTTGACGCGTTCGTCAATGTGCTCGCGATTGTACCATTCGTTGAAATCGCGTTCGTCGCTGGCCTTCACCTCGTTGAAGACGATCAGCATTCCCTTGCCGTGCAGGGGCATGGTCACTTCCTTTTCTCAAACAGCCCATCATACGACAACTGCGTGGACGCGACTGGAGCTTTGACAGCATTGCTGGCAGTGCGGCGGGGAGCGGTTTCCCGCCCTTCTTGCCGGTGCGAAAGAATTATCTTGCGCGTCCGCCGAGGGATGCCGCTTGACAGACCTGAGCAATGTTGTGGCGTATGCGGAAACGCCAGCAGGCCAAGGGAGAGGAAACACCATGAAAATCGCCAAGATCGAGGATCTTCATTGCAACGCCGGCTGGCGTGACTTCTCGTTTCTGAAAATCACCACCGACGACGGCCTTGTCGGCTGGTCGGAATATAACGAGGGCTACGGCAGCGCCGGCCTCACCGCCGTGATCCGCCGCATGGCGCAGGACCTGATCGGCCACGACCCGCGGCCGATCGAACGCATCATGACCAGGCAATACGCCATCACGCGCCAGGCGCCGGGCGGCCTGAACCAGCAGGCGATGGCGGCCATCGAGAACGCGCTGCTGGACGTCAAGGCCAAGGCGCTGGGTGTGCCGGTCTATGAGCTGTTCGGCGGGCCGGTGCGCGATCGCCTGCCGCTCTACTGGTCGCATTGCGGCTCCTACCGCTTCCGCAACGCCGAGATGATGGGTGTCGAGCCCGTGCGCTCGCTGCAGGATCTGGTGAAGCTGGGCCAGCACGTGAAGGAACGCGGCTTCAAGGCGCTGAAAACCAACATCTTCCGCTTCGACCTCGACCCGCCCAACATGCACCAGCCGGGCTTCGCGCGCGGCCCGGGCTACCCCGAGCTCAATCCCGACGGCGCGGTGCTGGCGGCGATCTCCGACGGGCTGGCGGCGTTCCGCGAGGGCGCCGGCCACGACATGGGCATCTTGCTCGATTCGAACTTCAATTTCAAAACCGAGGGCTACATCAAGGTCGCGCGAGTCTGCGAACCCTACAATCTGTTCTGGCTGGAGATCGATTCCTACGATCCCGAAGGCCTGCGCCTGATCCGCGACCGCGCGGCGATGCCGATCGCCTCGTGCGAATCGCTGTTCGGCCGCC
The DNA here is from genome assembly GCA_035947815.1 of Reyranella sp. GTDB lineage: Bacteria > Pseudomonadota > Alphaproteobacteria > Reyranellales > Reyranellaceae > Reyranella. The sequence continues at coordinate 1,901 of DASZJU010000517.1, read as the reverse complement.
GCCAGTTCCGGCCGTTCTTCGAGAATCGCTCGATCGACGTCTCGATCATCGACGTGCCGTGGAACGGCCTGGCGGAATCGCTCAAGATCGCGGCCATGGCCGAGGCCTACGAGATCAATTGCGCGCCGCACAATTTCTACGGCCACATGTCGACCCTGATGAGCGCCAACCTGTGCGCCGCCATGCCCAACTTCCGCATCATGGAAATCGATATCGACGACGTGCCCTGGAAGGATGATCTGGTGACGCACCCGCCGGTGATCCAGAATGGCGAACTGATCGTGCCGACCCGGCCCGGTTGGGGCGCCGACATCAACGAGGAAGCGGTGCGGGCACATCCGCCCAAGAACCCGCATCCCTGAGCATTTGCCGAATTCGGAGGAGACACATGGTCTACGAGCTTCGCTGCTACACCCTGTTGCCCGGCAAGATGCCGGAATATCTGAAAGCCGCCGAGACGATCGGCCGGCCGGCCCGCGGCAACAATTACGGCGTCAATCACGGCTACTGGACGGCCGAGTTCGGCGCGCTCAACCAGATCTGGCACCTGTGGAAGTACGACAGCCTGAACGACCGCGAGCGTCTGCGCGGCGAACTGGCGAAGAACGAGAAATGGACCAAGGGATACGTGCCGGTCATCCGGCCGCTGATCCAGCGCCAGGATTTGCGCGTGATGAACCCCGTCGTCGACATCCGGCCGGACGACGGCACCACCGGCAATCTCTACGAACTGCGCATCTATCGCACGGTGCTGGGCGGCGCCCAGCAATATGGCGAGAACTTCAAGGCGGTGCGGGCGGCACGCGACAAGTACTCGCCGATCTGGGGCGCCTGGACCGGCGAGCTGCCGCAGCCCAACGAGTGGATCCATCTGTGGCGCTACAAGAACCTGCAGGAGCGCTTCGAGGCGCGCGCCGCGGCGATGAAGGATCCCGCGTGGCAGGCCTATCTCGCCAAGGGTCCGCCGCTCTTGGCGGAAATGCATTCGACCCTGCTGATCCCGACGAACTATTCGCCGCTGAAGTGACAGCGTAGCTGTCATCGCGCGCGGGGTAATCCCCGCGCTGAAGCGCAGCGAAGGATCTCATCGCCCTCGACGCCATTAGATCCTTCGCTGCGCTCAGGATGACATCGTGTGTACGGAGAAATTTGCCATGGATTCGTTCAACGACATCGAACTCGCGTTGATGAAATTCGGTGTCGGCCAGCCGGTGCCGCGCAAGGAAGACCCGACGCTGTTGCGCGGGCAGGGGCGCTACACCGACGACATTAACCTGCCGGGCCAGGCCTATGCCGTGATGGTGCGCAGCCGCATCGCGCATGGTGTCCTGAAAGCCATCGACGCCAAGGCGGCGTCCGTCCTGCCGGGCGTGTTGGCGATCCTGACTCATGCCGATCTGGAAGCGGCGGGTTTCGGGCCGCTCAAATGCCCGATGAACATCCCCCAGCGCGACGGCTCGCCGATGAAGACGCCGCCTCGGCCGTGTCTGGCCAAGGGCAAGGTGCGCTTCGTCGGCGAAGCGGTAGCCTGCGTCGTTGCCGAGACGGCGGTGCAGGCCAAGGATGCGGCCGAAGCCGTCGAGCTCGACATCGAGGAGTTGCCCGCCGTCACCTCGCCGGCCGAGGCGTTGAAAGACGGCGCGCCGCAGATCCATGCCGAGGCGCCGGGCAACCTGGCGCTCGACTTCCACTACGGCAACGCCGAAGCCGTGACCAAGGCCTTCGCCGAGGCGGCGCACGTCACCCGGCTGGAAATCGCTTCCAACCGCATCATCGTCAACCCCATGGAGCCGCGCTCGGCGCTCGGCTCCTTTGACCCGAAGACCGAGCGTTTTACCCTGCATGTCGGCTGCCAGGGCGTGATGGGCCTGCGCGGCGGCCTGGCCCGCGACGTGCTCAAC
>DASZJU010000516.1:0-1669 GCA_035947815.1 Reyranella sp. | reverse complement strand
GCGACTCGGGAAAAGACTTTCTCCGGCAAGCATTACGATCGCGACGATCACTTGGTCTGGCAGCAGGCGCTCGGTCGCCAGGGCTGGCTTGCCTACACCTGGCCGAAGAAATACGGCGGTCCGGGCTGGGACGTCACGCAGCGCTTCCTGTTCGAGAATATGCTGGCCGAGGAGGGCGCACCGCGCATCATCCCGTTCGGCGTCAAGATGGTCGGTCCGGTGATCTACACTTTCGGCAGCGACGAGCAGAAGGAGCGCTTCCTGCCGGGCATTCGCCAGTCGACCGTGTCGTGGTGCCAGGGTTATTCCGAGCCGGGCGCCGGCTCCGACCTCGCCAACCTCCGCACTCGGGCCGTCCGCGACGGCGACCACTATATTGTCAACGGCCAGAAGACCTGGACCTCGTTCGCGCACTGGGGCGACTGGATCTTCTGCCTGGTGCGCACCAATCCCGACGCCAAGCCGCAGGAGGGCATCTCCTTCCTGCTGATCGACATGAAAACGCCGGGCGTCACCGTGCGGCCGATCATCATGCTGGACGGCGCGCATCACGTGAACGACGTGTTCCTCGACAATGTGAAGGTCCCGGTCGAGAACCGCATCGGCAAGGAAGGCGAGGGTTGGACTTGCGCCAAGTTCCTGCTGGCCAACGAGCGGCTGGGCATCGCGGAGGTGCCGGCTTCCAAGCGCGGCGTGCGCAGCTTGCGCGACATCGCGCGCCGCGAGCCGGCGGATGGCACCACCTTGGCCCACGATCCGGCTTTCACCGCGCAGATCGCCGACCTCGATCTGCAGGTTCAGGCGCTGGAGATGAGCGAGCTGCGCGCGCTCTCGGCCATGGCGCAGGGCGGCGCGCCTGGCCCCGAGGTCTCGACCTTGAAAATCCGCGGCTCGGAAATCCAGCAGCGCATCGCCGAGCTCGCCATGGAGGCGGTGGGCGAGTACGCCCAGCCCTACCAGCCCGGCATGCTGTTCCACGACACCAACGAGACGCCGGTCGGCCCCGACCATGCGCCGCCGGCGGCGCCGCGTTATTTCAACATGCGCAAGACCAGCATCTACGGCGGCAGCAACGAGATTCAGAAGAACATCGTATCGAAGATGGTGTTGGGGCTATAAAGCGCGAAAGGATTCCGGAGGAATAAATGGATCTGTCCCTTTCCGACGAACAGAAGCAGCTCCAGGAGGCTGCCGAGCGCTTCGTTCGCGACAAGTACACGTTCGAGAACCGCCGCAAGATCGTCGCCACCGAGCGCGGCTGGCTGCCGGAGAACTGGGCGCAGTTCGCCGAGCTGGGCTGGCTCGGCATGGCCTTCTCGGAAGAGGATGGCGGCTACGGCGGCGGCCCGATCGAGACCATGATCGTGATGGAGCAGTTCGGAAAGGGCCTGGTGCTGGAGCCGTTCCTGCCGACCGTCGTGCTGGGCGGCGGCATGATCGCGGCGGCCGGCAGCAAGGCGCAGAAGGAAGCGCTGCTGCCGCCGATGATCGAGGGCAAGAAGCAGTTCGCTTTCGCCTGGCTGGAGCGTCAGTCGCGCTACAATCTCGCCGACGTGGCGCTGAAGGCCACCAAGGAAGGCGCCGGCTGGTCGCTCTCGGGCCACAAGGGCGTGGTCTACAACGCCGCTTCCGCCGACAACATCATCGTGCTGGCGCGGACCGCCGGATC
>DASZJU010000515.1:0-13071 GCA_035947815.1 Reyranella sp. | reverse complement strand
GGTGCAGCCCGAGCTTTCCGGCGACTTCGCCGAGCTGATGAATTGGGCCGACGAGTTCCGCACGCTCGGCATCCGCGCCAACGCCGAGACGCCGGCGGATGCAGCCCAGGCGCGCAAGTTCGGCGCCGAGGGCATCGGGCTTTGCCGCACCGAGCACATGTTCTTCGAGGGCGACCGGGTCGTGGCCGTGCGCCAGATGATCCTGGCCGACGACGAGAAGAGCCGGCGGGCGGCACTGGCCAAGATCCAACCGATGCAGCGCCAGGACTTCGTCGGGCTGTTCGAGATCATGGCGGGCCTGCCCGTCACCATCCGCCTGCTCGATCCGCCGCTGCACGAGTTCCTGCCCCGGACCCATGCCGACATGGAGGTCGTCGCCAAGGATCTTGGCATCGCGGTGAGCGAGGTCGAGGCGCGTGCCCACAAACTGCACGAGTTCAACCCCATGCTCGGCCATCGTGGCGTGCGGCTCGGCATCTCCTACCCGGAAATCTACGAGATGCAGGCCCGGGCGATCTTCGAGGCCGTGGCCGAGGTCCAGAAGAAGGCGGGCAAGACGGTGATCCCGGAGATCATGATCCCGCTGGTCGCCACCCGGAAGGAACTCGACCTCATGAAGGTGGTGATCGACCAGGTGGCGAGCGAGGTGAGCCAGCTCTCGGGCGAGAAGCTCGAATACCTGGTCGGCACCATGATCGAGCTGCCGCGCGCGGCGTTGCGCGCCGGCGACATTGCCGAGTCGGCCGATTTCTTCAGCTTCGGCACCAACGACCTCACACAGACGACGTTCGGCCTGAGCCGCGACGATTCGGGGTCGTTCCTGGAGAAATACCAGCAGCGCGGCATCTTCGAGCACGATCCCTTCGCCTCGCTCGACATCGAGGGCGTGGGCGAGTTGATCGAGATCGCCTGCGAGCGCGGCCGCAAGGTGCGCAACAACCTGAAGCTCGGCATCTGCGGCGAGCATGGCGGCGATCCGGCCTCGGTGTTCTTCTGCCACAAGACCGGCCTCGACTATGTCTCCTGCTCGCCCTACCGCGTGCCGATCGCGCGGCTCGCCGCCGCGCAGGCTGCCCTGGGCGGGCCGCTCAAGACGGAATGACGCTTTCCGCGCTTCGGCACGGCGGCAAGCGGGCGCTGGCCGCAGCGCTCGCCCAGCTGGAGCGCGATCCCGAAGGCGCGCCCGCGCAAGCGCTGCTCGACGCGGCGTGGCGCGAACCGCGCGCTCACGTCGTGGGCATCACCGGCCCGCCGGGCGTCGGCAAATCCTCGTTGTGCGCCGCCCTGGTCGCGGCCTGGCGCAAGGCCGGCCGGAACGTGGGCGTGATCGCCGTCGACCCTTCCTCCAGGTCGAGCGGCGGCGCGCTTTTGGGCGATCGCGTGCGCATCGTCCATGACAGCGCCGACGAAGGCGTCTTCGTGCGCTCCATGGCCGCCCGCGACCGGCTGGGCGGGCTGGCCGACCAGACGCTGGCGGCCATGGTGGTGATGCGCGCTCTGTTTGACCGCGTGCTGATCGAGACCGTGGGGGTCGGCCAGTCGGAGACCGACGTGGCGGGCGTCGCCGACACCGTGGTCTTCTGCGTGCAGCCCGGCTCGGGCGATTCGCTGCAGTTCATGAAGGCGGGCATCGTCGAGATCCCGCATGTGATCGCGGTCACCAAGGCCGATCTCGGCGGCTCGGCCGAACGCGCGCGCGCCGACGTGGCGGGTGCGCTGTCGCTCGCCACGGCGGGCAACGGCGACTGGCCGCTCAAGGCGCTGGCCGTCTCCGCGCGCAGCGGCGCGGGTCTCGATGGCCTGCTGGCGGCGCTCGAGGCGCACCGCGCGCACCTCGCGGCCGACGGCAGGCTCATGCTTGCCCGCCACCATCAGAGCGCGGGCTGGATTGCCCAGTCGCTGCGCGATCGTTTCGGCCGCGAAGGCATTGCCAGGCTGGGCCGGCTCGGCTTCGATCTCGCTTTGGCCCCCGGCGTGCAGCCGTTCCAGCGGCTGCGGGAGCTCGGGCAGGCTTTGGAGAGGACGCGATGAGCCATCCGACCGACCCGAACTGCATCTTCTGCAAGATCGTCGCGGGCCAGATCCCCTGCTTCAAGCTCCTGGAGGACCAGGAGACCATCGCCTTCATGGACATCAATCCGGTGAACCCGGGCCATGCGCTGGCCGTCGCCAAGGGTCACTGGCCGACCGTCGACGTCATTCCGCCCGAGGTGCTGGCTGCCGTCGCCAGGAGCGCGCAACGGGTCGCCCAGGCGGCAATGAAGGAGCTGAAGCCCGTCGGCGTGAATCTGCTTCAGGCCAACGGCGCCGGTGCCGGCCAGAGCGTGCCGCACCTGCACATCCACATCATGCCGCGTCGGCCCAACGACGATGTGCTGCTCAATTGGGAACCCAAGCCCGGCGACATGGCCGAGATCGAAGCGATGTGCCGGCGGTTGAAGGCGGCGTTGCCGTAAAGGCGGCGGCGTCAGGCCGCCGCGATCGCCTCGTGGCGCATGGTGGCCGAGAACCACTCGCGCTCGTCCTGGCGGAACTGCTCGCGCACGTAGTCGATCACGGCGCGGATGCGCGCGCCCTTGTTGGTCTCCTCGTGCGACACCAGCCAGATGTCGCGCACGATGCCGAGGTTGATCGGCGCCTCGATGAGATTGGCGGTCTTGCTGCTGTAGCTCGGGAAGATCGACAGGCCCCATGACGCCTTCACCGCCTCCATCGCCGAGTGCGATGAGTTGGTGCGCAGCACGACGTTGGAGCTGCGCTCGACGACCTCGCTCCACGGCTTCATCGCCGGCAGGCTGTGCAGGGTGGTGTGGTCGACGATGTGGTGCTCGCGCAGATCGTCGAGCTCCTGGGGCAGGCCGAACTGCTCGATGTAGCCCGGCGAGGCGAAGATCGACATGTTGAACTGGCCGACCCGCGCGGCCACTAGCTGGTTTGAGGTCGGCCGGAAGAAACGGATGGCCAGGTCGGCCTGGCGCGTGGCGAGATCGAGCACCTGGTCGCTCACGAGCACCTGCACGACGATGTCGGAATGACGCCGCCTGAGCTCAGTGAGGCGCGGCACCAGCCATTGCGCGGCAAGACCTTCGGTCGCGGCCACACGGACCACGCCCGCCATCTCGCGGTCGAGGCCGGCCAGATGACGCTCGATCGACGTGGCGTTCGACAGCATCGATTCGGCCTGGACGAGCACGCCGCGGGCGGCGGGCGTCACTTCCATGCCGTGGCGGTGGCGGTCGAACAGCTTGGCGCCCAGCCGGCGCTCGAGCGCCTGGATGCGCCGGCCGACCGTCGTCTGCTTGGTGTTGAGCTGGGTCGCCGCGGCGCTGAAGCTGCCGGTTTTTGCAACGGCGAGGAAAAAACGCACATCGTCCCAGTCGCCGAGAATATTGGGGACCTTGCTCTTGCGCGGAGGAATCGTAACCATCGTAACAATCGATACAATAAGGTTGTCGGGCCTAAGTTTACTTGAAAGGGGCCACGTGGTTTATCTTACACCATTATCAGTGAAATGTCGGTTTCTGTCTCGTTTATAGGGCATTAGACTGTTTTTTTCATCACCTGCGTGGATTGAGCCTGTGTGTATCTAGTCCTCGTATTCGTTAGTCAATCAACCTGTAGTTAGTTGCCCGATTGACGCTTTCGTAACGGGGCTAGGGTGCTTCTGTGGCCGCCATCGGCTCGGAGAAGAAAACGACGCCACCGTCGGTCTATGCCGACCGGTTTGGCCGCTGGGTGCGCAGTCCGTCGACGCGCATGGCGGCATTCGTCGGCCTGCTTTCATATCTGAGCTATGCATTCGCGCACGGCAGTTGGGCTAACCCGGCGCTGATCGGCGTGTCAATCTTTGTCGGGGGATTCCTTCCGAGCTACGCCAAGCTCAGCAACAAGGCCGAACTGTGGGCCAACAACCGGTTCGGCTTCGTGACGGGCGGCCGGCTGGGGCGTTTTATCCCTCAGTATGCGTTCAACTTGGCGGTGTTCTGGATCATGAACTGGGGAGGGGCTCTTAACCGCGACGGTCTCGCGTCGGTGGGCGGCGTTGCTTCCGCCGCGCTCGTCACCACGCTCGCGTCGCAGGGCGCCCAATATGTCGGCCTCTATCTTTTCCAGCGCGGCATCGGCGACGCAAACCGCAACGTGCTGATCGGCGTGTCGATCAATCTCGTCCTGGCCGCGCTCGGCACTGCCGGCATTCCGGGAGCGCGCGAGGCGTTTCTGGTCTCGGGCTTCGTGTTCGGCGCCATCTTCTTTGGTGTCGGTCTGCTGTCGGACATCCGCTCGGTGGCGGCGCCCAAGGGCGGCATCGGCCTGTTCTTCGGCACCTTCAATCCGTTCCACAATACCCATCTCGACATTCTGCGTCGGGCCATCGAGGAGCGCGGCCTGGAGAAGGTGATCATCCATCCGACGCTCGTGCCCCGGATACATGCCGACGCGTTCCGCAAGGGCCAGCTCAAGGTCGGCCGGCTGGAGAACGGCTTCCAGATCCTGGAGAAGACCGACAAGGCCGACGTTGCCGTCGACTACTTCCCGACCGGCAACAAGTTCCTGCCGCCCGAGACGCGCAAGGCGCTGATCGAGCTCGCCGTCGCCGAAGCCGGCATGGGCGACAAGGTCGAGGTCGCCTTCTATCCCGAGATCTACAACAGCCGGGGCTTCCAGGGCGTCATCGCCGAAGTGAAGAGGCGGTACCCCGGCGTTCGCTTGCACAGCCTGCACGGCACGGATAACGGTGGCATGTACGTGCGCCAGATCACCGACGAATGTGGCTGGATCTATCCATGGCGCATCCTGCGCCGCGACGGCGTTTCGGCGACGGCGATCCGTCGTGGCGCCAAGGGCATGACGTCGTCGGTCGTGACCGACGTACTCGAGCAATTGACGGCGAATCTTCCGGTTGTGACGGCTGGGGGTCGCCGCTTCCGGAATGACAGTGGTGTACTGACCGAGGGGGACTGACATGACAGTGCAAATGACGACGCCGCCGACCTTGGCGCCGGTCGTGACCATCAAGCTCGCGGCGACGTCCGACGAGCTCCTGCAGTCTTTTGCGCTGCGCGCTGCCGTGTTCATGGGCGAGCAGCAGTGCCCCTATGACGAAGAGTTCGACGGCAACGACTACACCGCCACGCATGTCATCATGTATGTCGACGGCGAGCCCGCGGGCACGATGCGCCTGCGCTGGTTCCAGTCGTTCTGCAAGTTCGAGCGCTGCGTCGTGCTGCGGCGTTATCGCGGCCTCGGCATCCACCATGAAATCAACGCGTGGTGCAAGGAGTTCGCCCGGCGCAAGGGATACGCCCGGGCCTATCTGCATCTTCAGAAACGGCACATGCCGATGATGGAGAAGGAAGGCTTCCGCCGCGTCGACGACAGGGTCTTCAATTTCTCCGACCACGAATATTACGCAGTCTATTGCGATCTCGCGCCGGCCGAAGGCGCCGTGGCGCTCGACACGCCGCCCATGGTCGTCAACCGGCCGGAAGACCGCATGGATATCGAGGGCATTCTCGAGAAGTCGGCCCTGCGCGGCGCTTCCAACCCGCACGCACCGCGCGTCGAACGACTCACCAATTGAAAGAGCAGATCATGAGTACCACCCCACAATCGATCGGCGGCGAGGCCGTCACCACCAGGCTGGCGATGAGGATGGAGGACTCGCTGCAGGCCTTCGCGGTCCGCGCCGCCTGCTTCATCGGCGAACTGGACGTGCCGTACTCCGAGGAGTTCGACGGCCATGATTTCGGCGCCACCCACATCATCGCCTATGTCGGCGACGAACCGGTGGGCGCGCTCCGCGTGCGCTGGTTCCAGTCCTTCGCCATGCCCGAGCGGCTGGCCGTCATCCAGCGTTTCCGCGGTCACGGCATCGGCCAGCTCCTGATCGAGCGCTGCCGCGCGCTGGCCGACAGCCGCGGCTGCAATACGCTCTATGCCCAGGCCTTGCCGGCCGACGTGAAATACTGGGAAAAGAACGGCTGGCGTCGCCTGATCGCCGAGGAGGCAAGTTCGGGCGCCAAGCGCATCGTGGCTATGGTGCGACCTGTCGATCCCAACAAGCCGCTGCCGGCGGCCGAGGCGCCGGAATCGGTCGCGCTGCGCCGCGAAGCGGAGCTCGACGCCTCCGGCATGCCGCTGGGGGTCGTCTCGAACTGAGTGAAAGCACGCAACCGGGGGGAGGGACGCCTCCCCGGGCGTCGTGTAGGATCACTGGACTGTTCGATCGCGGGGGATGGGGGAATTGATCCAGATCATCGTCGAGCCCGACGTGCGGCGCCGGCGCGTTCGCCGGCTGCTTTCCGCCAAGAAAAAGGCGGCGGCGCTGTTCCGCGTTTGGCATGGCGTGCGCCAATTGATCGTGGAAGCCGAACGGCTGGGCGATAGCGAGATGGTGCATTTCCTCGCGGTGGCCCAGCTCCTGATCGAGGAGCGCGCCACCACCGCCACCTCGGGGGTCACGGCCTTCGACCAGGTCGATACGTCGCTGCCGAACTAGATCGCAGGACGCGGGCTTACTTGTGCCGGGGGTCGAGCGCGTCGCGCAGGCCGTCGCCCAGGAGATTGAACGACAGAACGGCGAAGAAGATCGCGAAGCCCGGCCAGAAGGCCATCCACGGCGCCTGGGCGATGAAGCGCTGCGCCGAATTCAGCATGCTGCCCCATGACGGCGCCGGCGGCTGCTGGCCGAGTCCCAGGAAGGAAAGAGCCGCTTCGGCGATGATGGCGCCGGCGATGGCAAGCGAGGCCTGCACCAGGAGCGGCGGCACGATGTTGGGCAGGACGTGGCGCAGCGCAATGCGCCAGTGCGGATTGCCGACGGCGCGGGCCGCCTCGACATAGTCCTCGACCTTGGCCGCCAGCGTCTGGCCGCGCGTCAACCGCACGAAGATCGGCGTCGCCGTGACGCCGATGGCGATCATGGCGTTGCTGAGGCTGGGCCCCAGGAAGGCCGCGAGCGCGATGGCCAGGATCAGGAACGGCACCGCCAGCATGGCATCGACGATGCGCGACAGCACCGCGTCGATCCAGCCGCCGGCATAGCCTGCCAGCAGGCCGAGCGGCACGCCGATACCGAGCGCAATGCCGACCGAGACAAGACCGGCGCTGAGCGAGGCGCGGGCGCCCCAGATGACGCGGCTCAACACGTCGCGGCCAACTTCGTCGGTGCCCAGCCAGTGGACCCATGACGGCGGCTTGCGCACCGCGCTCCAGCTCGTGGCGATGGGGTCGTAGGGCACGATCAGCGGCGCGAACAGAGCAAGCAGTACGAATAGCGTCACGACGACCAGCCCGACCATGGCGCCCTTGCGGCGCTTGAGGCGCCGCCAGGCGCGCGCCCACGGGTTCTCTTCTGTGGCGTCGGCAATGACGACGGTGGGCAGCGTGGCGTCGGTCATCCGCGCAGCCTCGGATTGACCAGCATGTAGGCCACGTCGGCCAGCAGGTTCAGCACGATGTAGGTCGTGGCCGTCACCAGCACGACGCCCTGGACGACGGCATAGTCGCGGTTGAACACGGCATCGACGATCAGCTTGCCGAAGCCCGGGATGGTGAAGATCTGCTCGGTCAGCACCGCACCGGACAGCAAGGTGCCGAATTCGAGCGCCCCCAGGGTGATCACCGGCGTCATGGCGTTGCGCAGCGCATGTTTCAGCACCACGCGCCGTTCGTAGAGACCCTTGGCGCGCGCGGTGCGGACGTAGTCGGCGCCCATCGCCTGCATCATGGCGCTGCGGGTGTGGCGCATTAGGACGGCGGCGATGGCGTTGCCCAGCACGAAAGCCGGCATCACCGTGGTGGCGAGACTGGCACGCCAGTCCTCGCCCAGCCGCACGTAGCCCGAGGCGGGAAGCCAGCCCAGCGTCACCGAAAAGAGGAAGATCATCAGGATGCCCAGCCAGAAATTAGGCGTGCTGATGCCCCACAACGCAAAGATGTTGGCGCCGTAGTCCCATGCCGTGTCCTTCTTCACGGCCGAGATGATGCCGGCGGGAATGCCGATGCCCAGCGCCACGATGATCGCCATGCCGGCAAGCTGCAGGGTGACCGGCAGCTTCTCGGCGACCAGCGAGGCCACCGAGCTTTTTAGCCGCATCGATTCGCCCAGGTTTCCGGAGAGCACACCCTTCATCCAGTAGAAATATTGCACCGGGATCGGCTCGTTCAGCCGGTACTGCTGGCGGATCTCCTCCAGCACCTTGGGGTCGCGCTCCTCGCCCGCCATGATCAGCGCCGGGTCGCCCGGCAGGAGCTGCTGCAGGCCGAAGATCAGCATCGACACCAGGATCAGCGTCGGGATGATCTGCAGCAGCCGCTGGGTGAGGAAGGCGAGCACGTTACTTCAGCTTCACGCCGACCACGCGCACCAGCCCGTCCGGCATCTGCTTGTAACCTTCGACTTTGTCGGAGAGCGCCACCAGCACCTGCACGTGGTAGAGGTAGAGGATCGAACCGTCGGCGAGGACTTTCTTGGCGACGATTTCGTAGGCTTTCTTGCGCTCCGCCGGATCGCTCGTGGCGCGCGCAACGGCGTGCGCCGCGTCGACCTCCTTGTCGCAGTATTTGCCATTGTTCTGCGGCGCGTTGCAGGTCTGGAAGACGAACGAATTGCCGTCGGGATCGCTGCGCCCGCTCCAGCCGATCAGATAGAGCTGGTAGTCGCCGTCCTCGCCCTGCTTGAGCGACGTCGCGAACTCGGTGACACGGATCTTGAGGTCGAAGCCCGCTTCCGCCGCCATCGACTGCACGACTTCGGCGACGGCGCGGTTCTCGGGGCCATTGGGCACCATGAAGTCGAGGGTGAGCGGTGCGGTGACACCGGCCTCCTTCAACAGCGCCTTGGCCTTGGCGAGGTCGCGCTTGGGAATCGGCAACGCCTGCTGATAGTAGAAGTTCTGCGGGTTGATCCACTGATTGCCCGGCACGAACTCGCCGTTGAACACCACCTGGTTGATGGCCTCCCGATCGAGGCTGAGCTCGAAGGCGCGGCGCACGCGGGCGTCCTTGGCAAAGGGCGTATCCGCCTTGGGGCCGTTGGCGAGGTTCATGGTGATGCCGGAATAGCCCAGCGACACCGCCTTGATCAGCTTGAGCTTGGGATTGTCGCGCACCGCCTTGATGTCGGTCGCCAGCACGCGTTCGATCAGGTCGAGGCCGCCCGACCGCAGATTGGCGAGCCGCACCGTGCCGTCGACGATCGGCAGGTAGGTGATCTTGTCGATGAAGATATTGTCCTTGTTCCAATAGTCGGCGAACTTCTCGACCACGATGCGGTCCTGCTGGACGCGCTCGACGAACTTGAACGGGCCGGCGCAGACGGGATGCAGGCCGAACTTGTCGCCTGCCGCCTCGGCGGCCTTGGGCGAGACCATCATGCCGGCGCGGTCGGTGAGCTGGGCGAGCAGCGGCGAGAACGGCTCTTTCAGGACGAGCCTGATCGTCAGGGGATCGACGACTTCGACCTTCTCGACCGATCCCAGCTCGGGCTTGCGGAACGAGCCCTTCATGGTGAGATGGCGATCGAGGCTGTACTTCGCCGCCTCGGCGTCGAGCGGCTCGCCGTCCTGGAATTTTACGCCGGGCCGCAGCTTGATGGTGACGGTCTTGCCGTCGGCCGAGGTCTCGTGGCTCAGAGCGAGCTGCGGCACGACTGCGAGCTTCTCGTCGATGTCGAACAGCTTGTCGCAGATCGAGGCGAACACGATGCGGCCGACATAGGTGCGCGCCAAGGTCGGATCGAGCACGTCGGGGTCCTCGGCAAGGCCGATGCGCAGATGCGACTGGGCGAACACGCCGCCGGCCGTCACCGCGGAGAGCGCCAAAGAGAGGGCCATTAGCCCGAGTATTCTTTTCATGAAGCCTCCCTTTGATCGGATACGAACGCCGCCTGCAGGCGTTCCAGCCGGATTCGGTCTTGGTCTTGGCCACGCCCCTCTCTGAGCAGAGCCGCCGGCGGAAATTCGGGCCAATATGGACAGGCCGTAGCATGCCCCGTGCCATCGTCGATCAGCGCGGGCTCGTCGCGACGACAAGCGTCGCGGACGAAGGGGCAGCGTGTGTGGAAACGGCAACCTGGCGGCGGGTTCATGGCGCTCGGGATGTCGCCCTCGAGCAACGCACGTTCGCGTACCGCCGTCGGATCGGGCAGCGGCACGGCGGCCAGCAGGGCGCGCGTGTAGGGATGCCGCGGACTGCGGAAAAGCTCCTCGGTCGTCGCCGTCTCCACGATCTTGCCGAGGTACATTACGGCGATGCGATCGGCGATATGCTTCACAACCGCGAGATCGTGGCTGATGAAGATGTAGGCGAGGCCAAAGCGCTGCTGCAGCGAGCGCATCAGGTTGATGACCTGCGCCTGGATGGAGACGTCGAGTGCCGACACCGGCTCGTCGGCCACGATCAGCCGGGGCTCGACGGCCAGCGCCCGGGCGATCGCCAGCCGCTGGCGCTGCCCGCCGGAGAATTCGTGCGGATAGCGCCGGGCATGATCGGGCCTGAGGCCCACCAACTCCAGCAGTACGCCGACCCTGGCGCGCCGCGCGGCTTCGGTCCTGGCCAGGCCATGCAGCATCAGCGGTTCGCCCAGCATGGCACCCACCGTCATGCGCGGATTGAGCGAGGCGTAGGGGTCCTGGAAGATCACCTGCATGCGCTGGCGTCGGGCGCGCATCGCCTCGTCGCTGAGCGCCAGCAGATCCTCGCCCTCGAAGCGCACCTCGCCGGCGGTGGGTTCGAGCAGGCGCAGCACCAGGCGGCCGACCGTCGACTTGCCGCAGCCCGATTCGCCCACGATGGCGAGGGTCTCGCCCTGTTCGAGATGGAAGTCGACGCCATCGACCGCACGGACATGGCCGGAGACCAGGCCGAACGCGCCGCGCCGCACAGGGAAGTGTTTGGTAAGGCCCGCCACTTCCAGCAACGCGCTCATTGAACGACGCTCATCGCAGAACTTGGGCGAGCGGCGCACGGCGGCAGCGCGTCAGGTGGCCCGCCGCCACCTCGACCAGCAGCGGCGCGGCGGCGCGGCAGGCTGGCTCGACGAACGGGCAACGCGCGGCGAAGCGGCAGCCGTCGGGCGGCCGGGTCATGTCGGGCACGCGGCCCTCGATCGAAGGCAGGCGCTCGCGCTTGTCGTCGAGCCGCGGAATCGAGCCCAGCAGGCCCACCGTGTAGGGATGCTCGGGCCGGGCGAACAGATCGCGCACCGGCGCGCGCTCGACGATCTGGCCGGCATACATCACGGCCACGTCGTCGGCCATTTCCGCGACGACGCCGAGATCGTGCGTGATCAGGATGATGGCGGTGCCGGTGTCGCGGCGCAGGCCGCGCATCAGGTCGAGGATCTGCGCCTGGATGGTCACATCGAGCGCCGTGGTCGGCTCGTCGGCGATCAGGAGATCGGGCCCGCAGGCCAGCGCCATGGCGATCATGGCGCGCTGGCGCATGCCGCCCGACAGCTTGTGCGGATAGTCGTCGACCCGCCTCTCCGGCGACGGGATGCGCACGATGCGCAGCATTTCGATGGCGCGCGCGCGGGCGTCGGCGGACGACAGGCCCTGGTGCTGCTGGATCGCCTCGATGATCTGGTCGCCGACCGTGTAGGCCGGATTGAGCGACGTCATCGGCTCCTGGAAGATCATGGCAAGGCGGGCGCCGCGCAGGTCGCGAATGGCGTCGGCGTCGAGCGTGAGGAGATCGCGGCCCTCGAAGCGGACCTCGCCCCTCACCTTGGAATTCTCAGGCGGCAGCAGGCCCATGATGGCGAGCGACGTCACGCTCTTGCCGCAGCCCGATTCGCCGACCAGTCCCAAGGTGCGGCCACGCGCCAGCGCGAGGTCGATGCCGTCGACGGCCTGGACCGTTCCATCGTCGGTGGCGAAGGAAACGGCGAGACGGCGCAGTTCCAGCAGCGGCCCAGCCACAGGCGCGCTCATTGACGCTCCGCCGCCAGGCTCCTTTCGATGCCGGCATCGAGCTCGGCGCGGTCGAAAATGCCGGCCGGGTTCTCGCGCGTCGGCACGAAGGCGCGGAAATGCGTCCAGCGCTCGCGGCTTACCGCTTCCAGGCGCGCCAGCTCGAGCAGCGGTTCGACATGGTCGTCGACCCGAAGATCCAGCTCGGAATATTCCTGGTTGCCGTAGATGACCAGGGCGGCCGATTGCTTGCCGCGCTTGTCGCCACCGACCTTCTCGCCGGCCTTCATGGCGGCGATCAGGCGCCGGGGCAGCGGCAGCGATTCGTTTTCGCGGAAGAAGCGCACGGTCTCGGCAACGACTTGCGGACCGGCCAGCATATTGCCGGCGACCGACATGTCCTCGCCAATCCAGTGTCCACACCACGGCACGCACTCGGCGCCGGTGTGGGCGGCGAAGCGGCCGTCGGCGCCCATGACGTGGACCTGGCGGTGTTCGCGTCCGGCGTCCGGCGTCGTCAGGATGCGCACGACGTCGGCGGCGCCGACGCCCTCGCGGATCAGCCGGAGCCCGTGCGGGCCGTAGAATGGGTTGGTCATCGCCTGCGTGCACACCGCGCCCTTCTGCGGCTCGATGTTGGGCACGCGGGCTCCGACGGCGAAGAACTTGGTGGCGACCGCAATGGCGATGCGGCTGCTGCTGCGTTCATGGAAAATGATCGACCAGGTCATTCTTCGATCAGCGTCCTTCCCTCCCTCACCGTCCGGCCTCACCGTCCGGCGGCGTAGCCCTGCATGCCGCGCGGATTGGCCGCCGCCTTGCGCCAGGGATCCTCGCGCGAGGCCGCGGTCAGCCGGCCTTCCGACCACTGGCCGTTCACCTCGACCTCGTGGCCGCGCTTCTTGAGTTCGTCGACCGTGTCCTTGGGCACCCGGCCTTCCAGCACCAGCACGCCGGGGCGCGCCGTGCGCGGCCAGAACGACGAGGGGAAGTGCTCGCTGTGCCAGGCCGGCGCGTCGATCGCCTCCTGCAGGTTCATGCCGCAATGGGCGTGGCGCAGCAAAAACTGGGTGATCCACTGGTCCTGCTGGTCGCCGCCCGGCGAGCCCCACACCATGTACGGCTCGCCGTCGCGATGGGCGAGGGTGGGCGTAAG
>DASZJU010000514.1:0-5856 GCA_035947815.1 Reyranella sp. | reverse complement strand
TAGACCCGTGTTCGCCGTGAAGTTCAGAAGCCAGTTCAAACCGCCTTCCGCGCCGATATACACGCCCGGCGACGGTGCCTGCGCATGAGCCATGACCGGCAGCGCTACCAGCGCCGCTGCAGCCATCAAAGCCTTCTTCATGAGTCTTCCCCTCGTTTCTAAAAAAACTGACGAGCGTCGGCGGGGCTGGGTGAGCACCAACTCCGAGGGCGGCAATATACACACCACAACTAGTGCGGTGCAAGGAAAGCGGCCAATAAGCGGCGACTCAAGGGCGCGCTGTTGCTCAATGGCAACACTGTTTTTTCAGCGCTCGCGCGCCTCGTTGGCCGGCTCCGGACTCGCCTGCCCCGTACCATATCTTGCGGTGGCTCCCGAGGCGTTGCGATCAGCCGGAATGGGGACTCGGAGGCCCAAAACACCACCGCCATCCTCCCCGCGGCCAAATATCCGCGGCCCGCTGCCGCTGGCCGTCGACGGCTCATTGCCGGGGGCATCGGACAGATCGGCGCGCGGCAGCGGGACATCGGGATCCGATGCCCCGGGATTTAACGCCTTGTTCACGATTTCGACGTTGGTCGGCGTGCGCTCGACCATCGGCATCGGCGGGAGTGCCTTGGTCTTCGCATGAACCGACTCGGGCCGTGGCTTGGCCTCGCTGGGTGATGCGACTGCCGGCGTCGACTGATCCCGCCAAACCCCAAGGGTTTGATCGAACGTCCAGGCGCCCACGACACCCGGCGCCGCCATCAGCCCGCCGCCGATCAGCCCGCCAACCACCAGCCGATCGACCTTTAGTCTCTTTAAAAAACCCATCCCGACTAAAATCTTCCTTTTGCCTATTACCTTTTCATTCACTACGGCGACATGGCACGTCTGCGGCAGCCCAAAAGAGTGGCATTTTGTATCGCGCCCACTTGCGGTAAACCCTCGTTCACCAAACGACGCTCACCAGACGAGGGGGGAAACGCCATGGGCCAGTACAGCAAGGTCGAGATCGACGGACGTCTGATGACCGTCACCATCAATCGGCCGGAGGTCTACAATGCCTGCCATCCCATGGCGAACGAGGAGCTGGTCGCCGCCTTCGACGAATTCCACGCCAATCCCGAGCTCTGGGTGGCCATCATCACCGGCGCCGGCGACAAGGCCTTCTGCGCCGGCAACGACCTGAAATACCACGCAGAGTTGCAAGCGAAGACCGGCAAGCGGCCGAACCATCCGCTCAAGGGCTTCGGCGGCCTGGCCAATCGCTTCGACCTCGACAAGCCGGTGATCGCCGCGGTCAACGGCGTCGCCATGGGCGGCGGCTTCGAGATCGCGCTGGCCTGCGACATTATCATTGCTTCCGACAAGGCGACCTTCGCCCTGCCCGAGCCCCGGGTCGGGCTGGCCGCGGGCGCCGGCGGCATGCAGCGCCTGTCGCGCATGATCCCACTCAAGAAGGCGATGGGCATGATGCTGACCGGCCGTCACGTCCCGGCCAAGGAAGGCTACGAGCTGGGCTTCGTCACCGCCGTGGTGCCGCACGCCGACCTGATGAAGGAGGCACGACGCTGGGCCGACGACATCCTCGCCTGCTCGCCGATGTCGGTGCGCGCCACCAAGCAGGTGGTGATGCGCTCACTCGACGTGCCGGCGCTCGAAGGGGCGATGCACAACCAGCATTACCCGGCCTTCGTCGCCATGGCGCGCAGCGAGGACACGGTCGAGGGACCGAAGGCCTTCGCCGAGAAGCGCAAGCCCAACTGGAAGGGCCGCTGATCCGTTCAGGCAAATACGCGCGGCTTGGTCGAACAAGCCGCCTGCTCTCTGTCATCCTGAGCGCAGCGAAGGATCTCACGCCCGTGGCAAACGGCGATGAGATCCTTCGCTGCGCTCAGGATGACAATAACGTAGCTAGGCCAGCTTCCACTGCACCAGGGTAAAAGGCGGCTTGGCGTCGTCGTGCGGTTCGAACACCGCTTGCACCTTGGCGCCTATCGGCACGTCCTGCTTCGGGTCGCCTAAAAGATTGCCCAGCATGCGGACGTTGCCGGCGTCGGGCAGCTCGACCAGGACGACGATATAGGGACCATGACCCTTGAGCGCTGGATGCACCGGATGCCAGGGTCGCTCCCAGCTGTAGATGCGGCCTTTGCCCGACACTTTGTGCCAGTCCATGTCGAAGGACAGGCACTTGTGGCAGATCCATTCCGGTCCCCACTGGAAAGTGCCGCAGGCCTTGCAGCGCTGCACCAAAAGCTCGCCCTTGCGGGCGGCGTCCCAGTACGGCTTGTCCAGCCCGTCATTCTCCGGCACCGGGATCGGCAGTCCGGCAGGAAGGTAAGTCGTCAGGTCGCTCACAGGGTGGCCTCCGTGCCCAGGATCATGCTGGAGACCGGCGTCACCATCGGTCCCGAGATCACCATCGACACTTCGGCGTCGGGCACCTGCGCGGTCGACTGGCCGCGCAACTGGCGCACCGCTTCGACCTGCAGCTCGAGGCCGTGCATATAACACTCCGCCAGGTTGCCGCCCGAGGTGTTGAGCGGCAGCTTGCCGGTCGGTGCCGTCAAATTCTCCGGGGTGAGAAAATCGTTGGCCTGCTCGGCGGTGAAGAAGCCGTGCTCGACCAGGCTCATCAGCACGCCGCCGGTGAAGTTCTCGTAGCTCTGCACCACGTCGATATCAGCCGGCTTGACGCCGGCCATGTCGTAGAGCTGCGGCGCCACGGTGGTGAAGCTCGACGTGGCATAGAGCGGCGCATTGTGGCCGCGCGCGCCGTTGCGATATTCCGAGCCCTGCGCCGAGCCCAGCAGGTAGGCCGGAGGATGGCGGAAGTCGCGCGCCTCTTCCGCCGGCACCACGATCAGCGCCGCTGCGCCGTCATTCTCCTGGCAGCAATCGAACAGCCGCCAGGGTTCGACGATCCAGCGCGAGGAATCGTAGGCCTCTTCGGTCAGCGGCCGGCCGTGCATCACCGCGCGCGGATTGGCCTGGGCGTGATGATAGGAGGCGAGCGCGATGGCGCGCTGGGCCGAGGGTGCGATCCTGTTCTCGTGCAGGAAGCGCATCGCCCGCATGGCATAGCGCTGGGCCGGCGACATCACGCCATAGGGCGCGTTGAGAGCGGCTTCGCCGGCGGCGACACCGCCCGGCGGCGCCGCGCCGAAGCGCTGGAACTGGCCCTGCGCCAGGGCGCGGAACACCACGACGCAATTGGCCATGCCGCAAGCCACCGCTGCGGCAGCGTTGCCCATGGCGGCCGATCCACCACCGCCGCCGCCGCCCCAATTCATGTTGGAGAAACGCAACGCCGGCAGGCCCAATGCCGCCGCCAGGCGCGACGGGTCGTTGCGGTCGTTGGAGTAGGAGGCGAAGCCATCGATCCGACGCGGATCGATGCCGGCGTCCTCGCAGGCGGCGAGGATCGCCTGCAAGGCGAGCTTGAACTCGGAGACCGGCGCCTTGCCGTGCCTGTAATAGGGTGTTTCGCCGACGCCGGCGATTGCCACCTTGCCGCGAAGCGATCTCTTGCTCATGGGCGCGTGCTCATGTGGCGCCGTCAATTAGCGCGATAGCGCGCGGGAACCTCGATGCCGAGGAAGCGGGCGCAGTTCAGCCCCAGCACCTTGGCGCGGGCGCCGTCCGACAGCTGGCCCATGGTGCGCTCGATCGCCTCCGCCGAATGCGGCCAGGTGCCTTCGTGGTGCGGATAATCGTTGGCCCACATGAAGTTGCCGTCGAGGCCGTGCGATTCGGCGAGATCGAGGCCGGCCTTGTCTTCCTGGAAGGAGGAGAAGCCGTGCGCACGATAGTAGTCGCTGGGCAGGCCCTGCAACTTGGGGCGCACCCAGAAGTGATGCTTCTTGTAGGCCTCGTCCATCGCGCCCAGCAGCCACGGCACCCAGCCGATGCCGGCCTCGATGGTGGCGAAGCGCAGCTTCGGAAAACGCTCCAGCACGCCCGAGGCGCACAAGTTGGCCACCGGCTCGATGGTGGGCGAGAGCGAATGCGAGACGTAGTTCACCACGGCGCCGCCGTTGCCGCGCGCGGCGCGCGGGTCGCGCCCGGTCGAGACGTGGAAAGTGATCGGCAGGTTGGCTTCTTCGATCACCGCCCACAGCGGATCGAAGTGCGGCAGGTTGTAGTTGACATGGCTGCTCTCATGACCACCCCAGATCGGCTTGCACGGCAGGGTCAGGCATTTGAAGCCGAGCTTGGCCAGGCGCTGAACCTCGGCGATCGAGCCTGAAAGATCGCCGGTGGCGATGCTGCCGGCCGGGATCATGCGGTCTTGATGCGCGCTGAACTGCTCCCACGCCCAGTCGTTCCACACCCGGCACTGCGCCATGGCGAATTGCGGATCGGGCGTCGCCCACATGGCCAGCCCCTTGTTGGGAAAGATCAGCTCGACATCGATGCCGTCGAGGTCATGGTCGGCCAGGCGGCCGAGCGGATCGGCGCCCGCCTTGTTGCGCGCCATGTCCTCGCCTTCGAGCGTCGACAGGCGCAGACGGTCGGGCCGGTAGCCTTCGCAATAGCGCCACTGCACGCCGTCCTTGTCGGTCACCACACGCGGCAGGCGCTCATGGTACTTCTTGTCCATGCGCTCGAACCACAGGTTGGCCGGCTCATTGGCATGGCCGTCGGCCGACGCCATGAAATATTTCTTCGCCGCATCGGGGCGCGCGCTGTGCGGCCACTGGGAAGCGCCCGGCGTGTCGAGACGCCAGCGGTTTGGTGCGTTGACCACGATCTGGCTCATCGTTTCCTCCTCTTCGACGTCGTTCTGTCAGTCAGCGGCTGGCGCTGCGATCTCCAGCCGCTCCTCCAATTCGCGTTCGATGCCGGCCAGTACGCGCTGGCAGGCTTCCAGCTCGGCCGGCGGCACATGCGCCAGCAGGCGGGCCTGGATTTCCCCACCCACCTTGGCCGCGCGCTTGGCGAGGTCGAGGCCGGGACGGGTGAGGTAGATGCCGCGCGCGCGGCGGTCGCTCTCGTCGGCGCGCCGCTCGATCAGCCCGCGGCGCTCGAGGTTGTCGAGCAGACGGACCAGCGATGGCCCCTCGATCGACAGCGCCGTCGCCAACTCCTTTTGCCGAACGCCGTCACCCAGCCGACGGACATAGACCAGCGGTCGCCAGGTCGCCTCGGTGAGGCCGAGGACGCGCAACTCGGCGTCCACCGCCTGGCGCAGGCGGCGGGCGATCCGCGCGACGCGAAAGCCGAAATCGATCTGTTTGGCCGACGGCATGGCAGAAAGATAGGATGCTAATCATCTAAATGGCAAGGGTGGGATTCGAGTAATATTCGTCCTTAAGCTGCCGGCATTGCTGTCGTCGCGCGCGGGGTAACCCCCGCGCTGAAGCGCAGCGAAGGACCTCATCGCCGCTTGCAACCGGTATGAGATCCTTCGCTGCGCTCAGGATGACAGAAGGAGAATCAAGCGCCGGAGGAACGAAGACTCGAGCCAATCGGCGGCCGGGCGTTTGGCGTCTTGGTGCGGTCGAGAGCGGGCCATTGGGCGGAAATGTCGGGTAGCACGATCTCCTTGCCGGTCAGGCGCTCGATCTCCAGCGCGTAAAGCGCGATCTGATCGATGCGCGGGAAGAACGCCCTCGGCCGCATTGTGTCCGGCCGCGTCGCGTCCGCGGTGCGGTACTTGGCCATCAGCGCCTCGAAGAAGCGCTGCTTGGTCGCCGCCTCCTCGACGACACGCATCCGTCCGAAGGCGACGACGCTGACATACGACACCGTCGAATCGCATTCGAAGCGGCCGTAGTCGAAGACCGGACCCGGCTCGTCGATGGTGAAGCAGACTCGGGCCTCGTGGTCGATGTTCGACCTGAGATGGCCCCTGGTCGCCGTGCC
>DASZJU010000513.1:0-17172 GCA_035947815.1 Reyranella sp. | reverse complement strand
CGCTTCATCGACGAGATCTATGCGACGCTCGCCGCCTTGAACCGCTCGGGCATCGCGCTCTTGATCGTCGAGCAGAACGTGCGGCGCATCCTGGATGCCGCCCACCGCGTCGTCGTCCTCGACATGGGGCGCAACGCCTTCGCCGGCGCCTCGGCCGAGCTCCGCCAGTCCGACCGCATCCGCCGGCTCTATCTCGGCGAGGACGCAGGCTAAGCATGGTCGAGGAGATCCTCGAGTTCCTCATCCTCGGCCTGGTGCTGGGCGGCATCTATGCCCTGTTCGCCGTCGGCCTGACGCTGATCTTCGGCGTGCTCGATATCGTGAACGTGGCGCACGGCGAATTCTTCGCTATCGGCGGCTATGCGCTCTATGTCGCCATGGTCGTCCTCGGCCTGTCGCCGGCCGTCGGCCTGATGCTGGCCACGGCGGTCGTCTTCGCCTTGGGACTCGTGGTCTATCCGCTGCTGATCGCGCCCCTGCAGAAACGCCTGGGACGACGAGCGCCCGGGCCGCTCTTCCTGGTGCTGACACTTGGCCTCTCGGCTCTGATGCAGAACTCGCTGCTGGCGGCGGCCGGCGGCGAATATCTGAAAGTGCCACCGGCGGTGAAAGGCGGGCTTGATCTGTCCTTCACCTTTGTCAGCGGCCAGCGCTTGCTCATCCTCATCGTTGCGAGCCTCGGCCTCGCGGCGCTCTTCCTCTTCCTGCGCTTCCACCGCCAGGGCATGGCGATCCGCGCGGTGGCGCAGAATCCCGCGGCGGCGCAATCCGTCGGCATACCGCTTGGCCGCATCTTCACCCTGACCATCGGCCTGGCCTGCGCCCTTGCCGGCCTGGCGGGCGGTCTCATCGCGCCGCTGTTCAGCGTCTATCCCGCCGTCGGCTTCACACTCACCATAAAAGCCTTCGCCATCACCATCCTGGGCGGCATGGGCAATCTTCTGGGCGCGCTCGTGGCCAGCCTGATCATCGCTACGGTCGAGGCGCTGTCGGTGCTCGTCATCCCCTCGGAATGGCAGAACGCCATCGCCTTCGGCACGATGATCCTGGTGCTGCTGGTGCGGCCGAGCGGCCTGTTCGGAAAGAAACAACCATGAGCGGCCTGCGGGTCCGCACGCTGGCGATCGCGGTTCTGGCCGCCGCCGGACTGGCCGCGCCGCTCGTGTGGTCCCATCCGTTCGTCCTCCATGTCGCCATACAGGCCTTGATCTGGGCGCTGTTCGCGGCGAGCTGGGATCTGCTGAGCGGCTATACCGGCCAGGTGTCGTTCGGCCATGCCGGTTTCTTCTCGATCGGCGCCTACACCGCGGCGATCCTCACCAAGGTGGCCGGCCTGTCATCGTGGCTCGGCATGACCGCGGCCCTGCTGCTCTGCGCACTGGTCGGACTCTGCGTCGGCTTTCCCGCGCTCCGCCTGCGCGGCCACTATCTCGCGCTGGTGACCTTGGGGTTCGGCGAGATCGTCCAGCTCATCGCGACCAACTGGGAAAACCTGACCGGCGGGCCGTTCGGCATGCACGATTACGGCACCTTCACCGGCCTGCCGAGCGATCCCCTGGCGCAGCGCCAGGACGCCTATGTCCTGGTGGCGGCGATCGCCCTGGCCGGTCTCGCGATCATGCTCACCCTCACGCGGCGCACCAATGCCGGCCCGGCCTTTCGCGCCATCCGCGAGGACCAGATCCTGGCCGGCAGCCTCGGCATCGACACGACCTATTACAAGCTTCTGGCGTTTACGCTGAGCGCCGGTTTCGCCGGCCTCGCGGGGGCGCTCTACGCCTATTACATCCAGCTCGTCAGCCCCACAGTGGGCTCCGCTGCCGCGAGCGCGCTGGTCATCGGCATGGCGGTGTTCGGCGGCATCGGCACGATCTGGGGGCCCTTCCTGGGCGCCCTCCTGCTGTACAGCATCACCGAAGGCCTGCGCTTCATTGGCGTGGTCTACAATCTGATCGCCGTCGGCGCGGTCATGGTCGTCTTCGTCATCTTCGTGCCGCGTGGCCTCGCCGGCATCCGGCTGTATCGCCGCGGCCGGCAGCAGCGCGCCGACCGGCCGGCCGCCGACGCAGCGTCGTAAATCTCAGCAGTCGAGCGTGTTCTCGCGCTCCCAGGGCGAGAGATGGCGCGCATAGGCGTTCCATTCCTCGCGCTTCAGCTTGAGATAGGACGGCACCAGCGCGCCCAGCCGCTCGCCCATCACCTTGGAGCCTTCGAGGACTCGCAAGGCGTCCAGCAGGTTCAAGGGCAGCTTCCTGGCCGTCGTGACGGTGTGGCCGTCGGTGTACATGTTGATGTCGAGCCGCTTGCCGGGATCGCGCTTGTTGTCGATGCCGTCGAGGCCCGCGGCCAGGATGCCCGCCTGCAGGAGATAAGGATTCGCCGCCCCGTCGGCCAGCCGCAGCTCGAAGCGGCCCGGCTCGGGGATGCGGATCATGTGGGTGCGGTTGTTGCCCGTGTAGGTGACGGAGCCCGGCGCCCAACTCGCGCCTGAAAGCGTCGGCGGTGCATTGATGCGCTTGTAGGAATTCACCGTCGGATTGAACAGCGCGGCGAGCGCCTCAGCCGAGTGCAGGATGCCGGCCAGGAAGTGATAGCCCAGCGCCGACACGCCGAGCTCGCCCGCCGCATCGTCGAACAGGTTCTTGCCATCCTGCCACAGCGAGACATGGGTGTGGCAGCCATTGCCGGTCAGTTCGAGAAACGGCTTGGGCATGAAGGTGGCGCGCAAGCCATGCTTTTCGGCGATCGAGCGCACCATGTACTTGAAGAAGGAATGGCGGTCGGCGGTCTTGAGCGCCGCATCGTATTGCCAGTTCATCTCGAACTGGCCGTTCGCATCCTCATGGTCGTTCTGGTAGGGCTGCCAGCCCAGCCCCTGCATGGCGTCGCAGATTTCCGCGATCACGTCGTAGCGGCGCATCAGCGCCTGCTGGTCGTAGCACGGCTTGCCCTGACGGTCGGCGGCATCGGAGATCTCCACGCCGTCCGGCGAGATCAGGAAGAACTCGCATTCGACGCCGGTCTTCATCTCGCAGCCACGCTCGGCCGCCGCCGCGACCAGGCGCTTCAGCACATTGCGCGGCGCGTGATCTACCGGCTTACCGTTCATCCAGGCATCGGCGGCGAGCCAGCCGACCTCGGGCTTCCAGGGCAGCTGGATCAGGCTGTCGGGATCGGGAACGGCGAAAAGGTCGGGATCGGCCGGCGTCATGTCGAGCCAGGTCGCGAAACCGGCGAAGGCGGCGCCGGCCTTGGCCATGCCGTCGATGGCAGCACTCGGCACCAGCTTGGCGCGTTGCACGCCCAGCAGATCGGTGAAGGAAATCAGGAAATATTTTATGCCCCGCTGCTCGGCGATGGCTCCCAGATCGGTCGGCATGGCCTCTCCCTTGCCCCGGTCGGAGCAAAAGGAGCAGAGCAAAAAGGAGGCCGAAACCCTCTATTCCGTGCCCTTCATCCTGTGATTGCGGCTTCGCTCTCGGGATCGAAGAAATGTAGCCGGCCCGGCTGGACCGACAGCCGGACCTGGTCGCCGGCGGCGATTTGGGTCTCGGGCGCGACGCGGGCCACGGTGACGCGCGCTTCGCCCACCCGCGTCTCCAGCAGGATCTCCGAGCCGAGCTGCTCCACCACCTCGACCCTTGCCGCGAAGCTCCGGCTCAGCACGCCGTCGCCCAGCGCCAGATGCTCGGGCCGCACGCCCATGATCACCCGCTTGCCCTGCCACGCCTCGAGCGCGCGGCTGCTGGGCTCGGTCACCGCGAGCTTGACCGCCGGCGACTGGGCCACCAGCGTGCCGCCTTCCTTGCGGATCACCACGTCGAGGAAATTCATCGCCGGCGCGCCGATGAAGCCGGCGACGAACTTGTTGACCGGATTGCGGTAGACCACGAGGGGCGTGCCGGCCTGCTGGACCCGGCCGTCGCGCATCACCACCACGCGGTCGCCCAGGGTCATGGCTTCGACCTGGTCGTGGGTCACGAAGACCGAGGTGGTCGGCAGCTGGGCGTGCAGCCGCTTGATCTCGATGCGCATCTGGGCGCGCAGCTTGGCGTCGAGGTTGCTGAGCGGCTCGTCGAACAGGAAGGCCAGCGGATTGCGCACGATGCAGCGGCCGAGCGCCACCCGCTGCTGCTGGCCGCCCGAGAGCTGGCGCGGCTTGCGCTTCAAGAGATCGTGCAGGCCCAGCATCTCGGCGGCGCGGTCGATCGCCGCCTTGATCTCGCTTTCGGGCATCTTCTTGTTGCGCAGCCCGAAGGCCAGATTGTCGTAGACGCTCATGTGCTGATAGAGCGCGTAGTTCTGGAACACCATGGCGACGTCGCGGTCGCGCGGCGGCAGGTGGTTGACCACCCGCTCGCCGATGCGGATCTCGCCGCTCGAGATGTCCTCGAGGCCGGCGATCATGCGCAAGGTCGTCGACTTGCCACAGCCCGACGGGCCGACCAGCGCCACGAACTCCTGGTCGGCGATCGAGAGATCGACGTCCTTCACGGCGTGGAAGACGGCGCCGTAATGCTTGTTGAGCTTGCTGAGAACGATCGCTGCCATGGAACACTCTATCTCCCTTCCCCGTCATACGGGGGAGAGTACGGGAAGGGGAAAGCCCCAAAGGCAATCTTGAAGATTTCCGATCTGAAACCTGCCGGCGCCCATACCGTGGCCTTCCCCCTCCGGCCCTTCGGGCCGCCTCCCCCGTAAAACGGGGGAGGCGATCATGTTGTCTACTGCGCCGCCTTGGTGACCAGCGGCGCGCTGTCGGCGAGCACCTTGGCGATGTCCTCGCGTTTGCCGGTGACGGCCTTGGTCACGGCGTCGTTGAACGCCTTGTGCACCGCAGGCCACTGCGGGAAGTAGTACGCGCCGCGCACCTTGTCGGGCGAGTCGAGGGCGGCCTCCTTCAACAGCTTCATGAAGGGATCCTGGGCCGCGATCTTGTCCCAGAACTGCGTGTTGGGCGGGGGAGCGCCGGTCGCCTTCCACAACTTCATCTGGCCCTCCTCGTCCACCATCATGGCGGCCAGCATCTGCTTGGCCAGCGCCTTGCGCTCGGGCGAGATCGACTTCGGGATCGCCCAGCCCCAGATATCGTCCCAGGCGAAGTTCTTCTGGCGGTGTGGCCCGAGCGGAAACCGCGCGGCCGAGACCTTGCCGACGACCTTCGACTTCGCCGGATCGTTGAAGGTGCCCCACCATAGCGAGTCGGCCACGGTGAAAGCGGCGTCGCCGGACATGAAGATGGCGTTCGCCTCGTTGCGGTCGTAGGCCGGCATGCCGCGCGGCGAGATCTTGTGGGTGTTGATGGCATCCCACCAGTATTCGACCGTCTCCTTCATGCAGGGCTCGTTCATGCTCGACTTCCAGCCGTTCTGCGCCAGCACCTTGTTGTCGCGCTCGTAGAACGGCATCAGCACGTCGCAGTTGTTGCCCCACATCGACCAGAACCAGCTGAACCAACTGTTGTTCATCGACATGGCGCCGACATAGCCCCACTTCACCTTGTTGGCGGCCTGCAGCTTCTTGCTCATGGCCACGACGTCGTCCAGCGTCTTGGGCACCTCGTTGGGTTGCACCAGGTCGTTGCGGTAGAAGAAAACGCTGAACGTCTGGCCCATCGGCACCACGGTGTTCTGGCCCTGGGCATTGCCGAACACGACCTTGTCCATGCCCCATTTCTCGGCGAACTGCAGTCCCGGGATGTCGTCGGTCGGCTCGAGCAGGTGGGCCCACAGCTGGCCCCAGTCGTCGTTGTGCCAGATCACGTCATACTGGTCGGAATTCGAGGTGAGCGACGCCGTCATCTTCTCGACGTAAACGCCGTAGGAATTCGGCACCTTGACGATCTTGATGCCGTTCTTGGCGCCCCAGGTCTCGAACATGGCGATCGACGCGTCTTGAATGGGGCTCGGCTGGTAGCCGATGCGCAGTTCCTTGACCGCCTGTGCGCTGGCGCCGCCGGCGGCGAGCAGGCCGGCCGCGGCCACCATGGTGGTTAATGCCCTTCGTCTCGTCTTGTCCATATCGTGTCCTCCTCTGTGATTGTCGTCTTCTTAGATCCGCAAGCCGCGGATCACGTACTTCTGGCCGAACAGCGCCAGCAGGAAGGCCGGCACCAGCGCCAGGACCGCGGTCGCGGCCATCAGGTTCCAGCGCAAGCCCATTTCGGTGACGAACTGCGCCATCACCACGGTGATCACGGGGACGCGGTTGCCCGTCAGGATCAAGGCGAACAGGAACTCGTTCCAGGTGAACAGCCAGCATAGCACTGCCAACGCCGAGATCGCCGGGATGGCCGACGGCAGGGCGACCCGCACGAACGCGCCCCAACGGGTGCAGCCGTCGATCAGGGCGGCATGTTCCATCGACGGGTCGATGCCGTCGAAGAAGCCCTTCATCAGCCAGGAGAAGAAGCAGATATGCACCGCGATGTGCGGCAGTAGGAGCCCGACATAGGTGTCGTAGATGCCCCAGCTCTGGGCCACGAAATAGAGCGGCAGCACCCACGAGATGTAGGGCACGCAACGGAACACGTAGATGGTGCCGAACCAGGTGCGCGAGGCCGGCCCGCGAAAGCGCGACAGCATGTAGCCGCTCGAGACCGTCACCAGCAGCGAGAAGAAGGTCGCCAGCGTGGAAATCAGCGCCGAATTGACGAAGGCCTGGACCAACCGGTCGTCGAGCAGCACCTCGGCGAAGTTCCCGAGTGTGAACTCGGTGCCGCGATGGACGTAGTAGACGCCCGATTCGGGCCGCAGCGACGTCAGGATCAGCCACAGCACGGGAAAGGCGAAGGCGAAGCAGGCGCCGGCGAGGGCCAGCGCGAACAACGCGCGCCGCGCCCCGGCCGGCAGGCGGGCGAACATCAGCGGCTGGCGGACCATCGCCATCGGCTCAGGCCTTGGTGATGCGGTCGACGAGGCGATAGAGCCCCACACCGACCACCAGGATGATGAGAGCGCCAATGATCGCCGCCGCGGAGCCGCGGCCGAGATCCAGGCTGAGGAAGGCCAGCACGTAGGCGTAGAGGCTGAACAGCTCGGTCGACCGACCGGGCCCGCCGCCGGTCAGCGTCCACACGATGTCGAAGGTGCGGAAGGCGTCGATGGCGCGGATCACGACGCAGACCACGATCACCGGCCGCAGCATCGGCAGGGTGAGGTGGCTGAACACGCGCCAGGTCGAGGTGCCGTCGATCGCCGCGGCCTCGAACGGCTCCTTGGGCAGGCTCTGCAGGCCGGCCAGCAGGAGCAGGGTGAACCAGGGCGTCCACAGCCAGATGTCGGTCAGCACGATGATGCCAAAGGCACTCCAGCGTTCGACCAGCCACGGCTGGCCCTCCAGCCCCAGCCCTTCGAGCACGGCGTTCACGATCCCGAACTGGTCGTTGAACATCCAGCGCATCATGATGGCGGCGATCACCGGCGCCACCATCAGCGGGACCAGCAGCACGGTCTGCACGATCTTCTGGCCGCGGAACGGCCGGTTGAGCAGCAGCGCCAGCGCGAGGCCCAGCGCCAGCGCGCCCGCCACGCTCAGCACCATGAAGATAAAGGTGTTGGGCAGGACGACTTCGAGGAAGGCGGGATCCGTGATCACCGACCGGTAGTGGTCGAGCCCGACCCACGTCTTCTTGGGATTGTAGAGCGCCCAGTCGCGGAAGCTGGCATTGGCGCCGATCGCGATCGGCAGGACCTGGAACAACCCCAGGAGCAGCGCGGCGGGTGCGATCAGGAATAGCATGAAGCGCTGCTGCTCGCCGAACATGGGACGTCGCCCCACAGCCATCGGTATCCTCCCAGCCCGCCCTTTTTCGGCCCGAATGATGGTGGTTTTCCGAACTGGTTGGAAGCTGCGTTTCAAGCTATTGAGCGCCGCCATGCAAACCTTGCGCACGCTCGAAGCCCTGGAACGCGAAGGGCTGCTGACGCCCGACCCGCGCCTGGCGGCGGCTGCCCAATCGATGGCGATCGCCATCACGCCCGAGATGCTGGCGCTGATCGATCGCGGCGACCCCGCGCACGATCCCATCGCCCGCCAATTCGTGCCCAGCGCCGCCGAGACCGAACTGTCGCCCGAGGAGCTTTTAGACCCGATCGGCGACGAAGCGCGCTCGCCGGTCAAGGGTATCGTGCATCGCTATCCCGACCGGGTGCTGCTGAAGCCGCTGCACGTCTGCCCGGTCTATTGCCGCTTCTGCTTCCGTCGCGAAAAGGTCGGGCCCGGCGGCGAGGCACTGTCGGCCGCCGAGCTTTTGGCCGCCCTCGCCTATATCCGCGAACGTCCGGAAATCTGGGAAGTGATCCTGACCGGCGGCGATCCGCTGATGCTGGCGCCCCGCCGCCTGGCCGAGCTTTTAGCCAACCTCGACGCCATCGGGCACCTCGGCGTGATCCGCATCCACAGCCGCGTGCCGATCGTCGATCCCGACAGGGTAACCGGCGAGCTGGTGGCGGCGCTGAAACCCCGGCGCGCCACGCTGTGGTTCGGCGTGCACTGCAATCATGCCCGCGAACTCAGCCCCGCGACGCGCGCGGCGCTGGCACGGCTGGCCGATGCCGGCATTCCGCTGATGGGCCAGACGGTGCTGCTGGCCGGCGTCAACGACGAGGTCGAAACCCTCGACCAGCTCATGCGCGCCCTCGTGATGGCGCGGGTGAAGCCCTACTACCTGCATCATCCCGACCTGGTGCGCGGCACCGGCCATTTCCGGGTATCGGTCGAGCGCGGACAGGCGCTGATGAAGGCGCTGCGTGGCCGGCTGTCGGGCCTCGCCCAGCCGACCTATGTGCTCGACGTACCGGGCGGCCATGGCAAGGTGCCGATCGGCCCGAGCTACCTCGGCGACGATCCCGGCGCGCTATTGATCGAGGACGCGTTCGGCGGACAGCACCGCTATCCGCGCTGACGCTCCTCGACCAGGACTTCCGCGCCGACCGGCCCCGGCGCCTCGACCAGGAGCTCGACGTCGATGCTGCCGGTCTTGTCAAAAATCAGCGTAACGGGCAGGCCGTCACCCGGGATCGGCGGTGTCCTGACACCGATCAGGAGCAGGTGATAGCCGCGCGGCTGGAGCGTAAGCGTGACGCCGGCGGGAAGGGCAAGGCCGTCGCAGCGCGGGCGCATGCCGATGTCGCCGCCCACTACCTTGATGGCATGGATCTCGACCTTCTCGGCCGCCGGGCTGCTGGCCCCGGCCAGCCGATCCGGTTCCTGACCCGTGTTGGTGAGCACGAAAAAGCCGCCCGCTCGTTCAGGCGTCTCCAACGACCGGCGTGCCCAGGGGCGGCGAATTTCGATCGATCCCCGCGTCGCGGCCGGAGCCGCTTGGGGGGCGCCACGGAGCCACTTCAGCAAACTGCGTCCTCCCTTAGTTTTTCTCTTAGGTCGAGCCGAGCCGGCACCCGGCATGACTGACATTTACTATTGGATCACCCGGAATGACCACAAAATCACGATGTGCCTCGAGAAGGCGGCATGACCTGCACTCTCGAGCCGGCCACTTTCGCCAGGACGCACGGTGCAGGCCGAATTTCTCTCGGTCCAGCAACAATCCGCGCGCGGGCGGTCGATGCGACGGCTGGGATCAGCGACGCCCGCTCGCGACAAGGGCCGTTCGGCCAGACCGCGTCTGTGGTGCGCTGAGCTCCTCGATCAGCCACTCCTCGAACGCGCGGGTTTTCGGCCGGTTGACCGAGGCCGGCGGACACACGAACCACCACGCCTTGCCCGAGTCGACGATCTGCGGAAAGGGCTGGAACAGCCGCCCCGAGGCCAGCTCCTCGCGGAAAAGCTGGGGCGGTCCGACGGCCACGCCAGCTCCTTCCATCGCCGCTTCCACGGCGATCATGGTCGAATCGAAGGTGAGCACGCGCTTGGGCTTGAAGTCGCCCATGCCCACGGCGCGCAGCCAGATCGCCCATTCGGGATCGTAGGTCATGTCGATGAACGGCACGCGCTTTAGATCGTCGAGGGTCCTGAGCTTGTCCTTGTAGCGCTTGCCGCAAAGCGGCGTCAGGACGTCGGAGAACAGACGGGTTGCATGCAGCTCGGGCTCGGGCTGGACCGTGAAGCGGATGGCGCAGTCGAAATCCTCGCGCGCGAAATCGATGCGCCGCTGCGTCGTCGTCATGCGCACTTCGATCTCGGGATGCTTGGACTGGAAACGATGCAGGCGCGGCGCCAGCCAGCCCAGCGCGAAGGTGGTGACCAAGCTGACGCTGAGCGTGCCGGAATTGGCCTTGCGGCCGACCCGCTCCAGCGCGTTGGTCATGCGGTCGAAGGCATCGCGCAGATCGGGCAGCAGCGCCTCGCCCTCGCTGGTGATCTCGAGCCCGCGCGGGCGACGCACGAACAGCGCCACGCCCAGCCGCTCCTCGAGCGCCTTCACCTGGTGGCTGACGGCGGCCTGGGTGACATGCAATTCCTCGGCGGCATGGGTGAAACTTGCGTGACGGGCCGCCGCTTCGAAGGCACGCAGGGCATTCAGCGGCAGCTGAGAGCGGCTCATTTAAGGCACCCGTTCATATAAATTCTATCCCTCACCCGAGGTTTCGTCCTTTGAATACCGAGGCATCGTAGCGCAAATACCCTATAGAAACGAGGCTCAAGGAAAACCCTTCGGTTCCCCGTCGCCTCAAACGGAGCTAAGTCATGTCGACCCTGTCCAGCGTGCGGGAAATCGCCCGCGCGGAAGCCTCTCCCTTCACCTTTGGCCGCGCCATGGCGCGGCTGGCCGGTGCGGTCGTGGTCGGGATCGACAACGTCATGACCCGCGCCGAACTCGCCCGTTCGCGACGCCAGTTGGCCCAGCTCGACGAGCGCCTGTTGCGCGACATCGGGCTCGACCGCGGAACCGCGCGGTTCGAGGCTTCCAAGAGCTTCTGGTCCTAAGAGGTCCCTCGCGACCGCTCGGGAATTGCCGGCGGCAGCCGGATAGAGCAGGTTGGGTCATGGTGCTTTAATGCAGCCATGACCCAACACTCCCTTTCCCTTCCGACCTTGGCTCTCGCCACCTCAACTCTTCCCGACACGTTTCCCGACGAGGGGACCTGCTGGCAGGCCGTTCAGCGGCGTGACCGGGCCTACAACGGGCGGTTCTGGTTCTCGGTCAGGACGACCGGGGTCTATTGCCTGCCGTCTTGTGCGGCCCGTGCACCGCTGCGCCGCAACGTGACGTTCCACGCCTCGCCCGATGCGGCCGAGGCCGCGGGCTTTCGCGCCTGCAAGCGCTGCAAGCCACGCGACTGGCAGGCCGACCTCGGCCTCAGCAAGCCGGTTGCCCGGGCCTGCGCGCTGTTCGATTCGACCGACGCCGACACGCCGCCCTCGCTCGCCGAGGTGGCGCGCCGGGTCGGCCTGTCGAGCGGCGCCCTCAGCAAGCGCTTCATCGCCGAGCTGGGCGTCAATCCGCGCGACTGGCTGGTGGCGCGCAAGCGCCAGCGTTTCCGCAAGGCGTTGCGCGAGGGCGAGTCGGTGGCCGACGCGCTCTATGGCGCGGGCTACGGTTCGCCGAGCCGCGTCTATGAGACGAGCGACAAGGCGCTCGGCATGACGCCCGCCACCTATGCCAAGGGCGGCGTCGGGGCTCATATCGACTACACCACGGTCGATTCCGATTATGGCCGCGTGCTGGTGGCGGCGACGCAGAAGGGCATCGCCGCGGTGTTCCTGGGCGACAACGACCACACGCTCGAAAAGGACCTGAAGCACGACTTCCCGGCCGCCGACATCACGCGTAACGACCGTGCCCTCGGGCCACGCGTTAAGAACGTGCTGGCCCGCCTCTACGGCCGCAAACCCTCCGCGCTCGACGCGGCCGACGTGCCGCTCGATATCGTCGGCACGGCCTTCCAATGGAAGGTCTGGAAGGCATTGACCCAGATCCCGCCCGGCCAGACCCGAAGCTACGGTGAGATCGCAAAAAGCATCGGCACGCCCACGGCGGCCCGCGCCGTCGGGCGGGCCTGTGCCACCAACCAGGCGGCCGGAGTGATCCCCTGCCATCGCGCTGTCGGCGCACGCGGCGCGCTCGCCGGCTATCGCTGGGGCGTCGCGCGTAAGGAGCGGTTGCTGGCCGACGAACGTCGGCGCAGCAGCACGTAGAAGGCGCCAGCGCCGCCGTGACGCGGGTGCGCCGGCCGCACGCCGCGCACCCGGCTGCGATTGTCGTCGCGGTTCAGCCAGCCGACGAACTCCGCGCGGATCCGTCCACCCAGCATGCGCCCGCCCTCGAGGCGCGCGCCCTTGCCGGTGACGATCAGGATGATCCGAAGATCCTGCGCCACCGCTGCATCAAGAATATTGGCGACAGCACGCTCGGCCGCGGCGAGCGTCATGCCGTGCAGATCGAGCGAGGCCTGCGGGACGAGCTTGCCGCGGCCCAGGGCGCGGGCGGTGTCGCGGTCGAAATTCTGATCGTCGACGCTCAAATCCTGCTCGCGTCTTTCCCCCTCCCCAACCCTCCCCCGTCTGACGGGGGAAGTGGCCCGAAGGGCCGGAGGGGGTTTCGCCATAGACCGCGTCGCGCGCTTGCGGCCGGCGAGCGGCTTCACATCGCCCATCGCCGCCGCGAACAGATCGACATCCTTGACCACGGCATTTCGTGTAGCCTTGGCCGCGAGGCGGGTCTACACAGCGCGCCATGGCCCTCGCGACCCGACCGCCGTCCTCGACGCAACCCCAACCCGATCCCGATCTGCAGACCGGCCTGCAATATCTGAGAGCCGGGTGGTTCGACCGTGCCGAGCCGCTGTTCCGGTCCGCCTTGGCCCGCCACGGCGAGCGGCCCGACATCCTGCACTTCCTTGCGGTCTGCCTGTCGCAGCGCGGCGCGCTCGGCGATGCCGAAGCACTGTGGCGCAAGGCGCTGGCCAAGGACCCCAACGAGCCGATGCTGTCCTACAATCTCGGCCTGGTGGCGCGCCGGCAGGGCCGTCTCGACGAGGCGGCGCGGCGCTTTCGCGACACGGTTCGCCGCTCGCCGGCCCATGTCGAAGCACGCCTGGCGCTGGCGTCCGTCTATATGGACCTCAACCGGTTCGCCGCCGCCGAGCGCGAGCTGATCGAATTCGTGACCAATGTCGATCAGGGAATCCAACAGGGCGGCGAGGGCCTGAAGCCGCTGCAGGCTCGGGCGCGCAACATGCTGGGCTACGCCCTCTACCGCCTCGGTCACCATTCCTCGGCGATCGAGGTCTTGGACTTGGCCCTGGTCGATGCCGGCGAGGATGGCGCGCGACGCGCCCAGATCCTGGGCGACCGCTCGCTGGCGCTCGGCGCGCTCGGCCTTCATGACGAGGCGATCGCCGAAGCCGGCCGGGCGCTCGAACTGGCGCCCGACAGCGCCGCGCTCAACCACATATTGGGCTTCGTGCTCCACTTCGCCGGCCGGCCTGCCGACGCCATCGGCCCGATCGAGCGGGCGCTCGAGATCGATCCCGGCTTCATGGCAGGCTTCAAGACCCTGGCGCTGGCCCAGGCGGCAACTGGCCAAGGGGACGCAGCCGTCGACGTTCTTCAGCGGGCGCTGCGCCACAATCCGCTCGACCCCGATGCCGTCCTGCAGCTCTCCTATCTCCACATCGAGCGCGGCAGTTTCACAGAAGCGCTCGAGACCCTGGAGCCTTACCTGAAGGAGGCGCCCGACAACGTGCGGGCGCTCAACAACCAGGGGCTGGCGCTGCGCGGCCTCAAGCGTTTCGACGAGGCACGGCGCGCGCTGAAACGCGCTTCTAGGCTTTCGACCGACGATCCGATGGTCCTGACCAACCTCGGCCGCGTCCTGCTCGATCTCGGCCGGGCCGCCGAGGCCCGCTCGCTGCACGAACATGCGCTGCGCGGACTGCCGGGCGATTCCCGCCTGCTGGGTCATTATGGCACCTGCCTCGCCGCCCTGGGCGAGCGCGACAAGGCACGCGAGACCCTGGACGCCGCATTGGCCGCCGATCCCAACAATGCCGAGGCGATGGCCGCACGGTTGAGCCTGGACGCATGACCGCAGGCGCCGACCGTCTGGCCGAGGTTCGTCAGCACATCGCCGCCGCGGCACGCGCCGCCGGACGCGATCCGGCTGCCGTCACCCTGGTCGCTGTCTCCAAGACCCATGGCGCCGATCGGGTCCGCGAGCTTCTGGACGTGGGCCAGCGCGTATTCGGCGAGAACCGCGTGCAGGAGGCGGAGGAGAAATTCCCGGCGCTGAAGGCGGAGTATCCCGACCTCGCCTTGCACTTGATCGGCCCCTTGCAGACCAACAAGGCGCGCGAGGCGGTGGCGCTGTTCGACGTCATCGAATCGGTCGACCGCGAGCGGCTGGCCGCCACGCTCGCCAAGGAAATGACGCGGTTGGGCCGCCGACCGGATTGCTATATCCAGGTCAATACCGGCGAGGAACCGCAGAAGGCGGGCGTGCTGCCGGCCGAGCTCGATGCCTTCGTCGCTTCCTGCCGCGATGCCCATAAACTGCCGATCGTCGGCCTTATGTGCATCCCGCCGGTCGACGAGGAACCCGCCCTGCACTTTGCCCTGCTGGCCAAGATGGCCGCACGCAACGGCCTCGCCAAGATCAGCATGGGCATGAGCGCCGACTACGAGACGGCCATCCGCCTGGGCGCCACCCATGTCCGGGTGGGGACTGCATTGTTCGGCCATCGTGGCGCGTAAGGGCGGCACGCCGGCATGCCCGAGCTTCCCGAGGTAGAGACCGTCCGTCGCGGCCTCGTTCCGAGACTGGTCGGACGGCGCATCGTTCGCCTCGTCCAGCGCCGGCGCGACCTTCGGGTGCCCTTGCCGGCGCGGTTCGCGCAGCGCGTCGAGGGCCGTCGGGTGCTGGGCATCGACCGCCGGGCGAAATACCTACTGCTCCGCCTCGATGACGGCCACACCTTGATCGCCCATCTCGGCATGTCGGGCCGCATGACGCTGCACGATGCGGCGAGTGCCGCCGAACATCCGTTCGAACGGCACGATCATGTCGTGATCGACACCGAGGAGGGCTGGCAGGTCCGCTTCAACGACGCCCGCCGCTTCGGCCTGATGCTGCTGGCCGCCGACGAGGCGCTGCCCAGGCACAAGCTCTTCAAAGGCTTGGGGCCCGAACCGCTCGACGATGCTTTCGACGGCGCCGCGCTGGCTCAGCGTCTCAAAGGAAGACGCACCCCTATCAAGGCCGCCCTGCTCGATCAAAAGACCCTGGTCGGCGTCGGCAATATCTACGCCTGCGAGGCGTTGTTCCTGGCCGGGATCTCGCCCCGTCGGTCGGCCCACACTGTCCAGGGCGAACGCGCCGACCGGCTGGTCGCTGCCATCAAACAGGTGCTGCTGCGCTCGATCGACGATGGCGGATCGACCCTACGCGATCATGTGCAGCCGGGCGGCGAGCTGGGCTATTTTCAGACACGCTTCAACGTCTACGACCGGCAGGGCGCGGTCTGCCCGACCCGCGGCTGCGGCAAGGTCGTGCGCCGCCTGGTGCAATCCGGCCGCTCGACCTTCTATTGCGCGCACTGCCAGCGCTAGCTAAGAGCGGCGCTCACATCCCAACGCAAGGTTGGGGGAGGGAAACGTGACCGCCTACGAAAACATCCAGACCGAAATCAAGGGCCGAGTCGGGATCATCCGCCTCAACCGGCCCAAGGCGTTGAACGCGCTCTGCGCCGATCTTGTGCGCGAACTCGGGCTGGCGATCGACGCTTTTGAAGCCGATCGGACGATCGGTTGCATGATACTGACCGGTAGCGAGAAGGCCTTCGCCGCCGGCGCCGACATCAAGGAGATGAAAGAGAAATCCTATCAGGACGTCTTCCTGCAGGACTTCATCACCGTCGGCTGGGAGAAGGTGAGCCAGGTCCGCAAGCCGATTATCGCCGCCGTCGCGGGCTACGCGCTCGGCGGCGGCTGCGAGATGGCGATGATGTGCGACTTCATCATCGCCGCCGACAACGCCAGGTTCGGCCAGCCTGAGATCACGCTCGGCACCATCCCCGGCGCCGGCGGCACCCAGCGCCTGCCACGCTTCGTCGGCAAGTCCAAGGCCATGGACATGGTGCTCACCGGCCGCATGATGGATGCCGCCGAAGCCGAGCGCTGTGGCCTCGTGAGCCGCGTGGTGCCGCTCGCCCAACTCATGGACGATGCGCTGGCGACGGCGGAGAAGATCGCCGGCATGTCGCTGCCCGCCACCATGGTCGCCAAGGAAGCCGTCAACCGCGCCTTCGAGACGACCCTGGCCGAGGGCGTGCGCTTCGAGCGGCGCACCTTCCACGCCACCTTCGCCTTCGAGGATCGAGC
The DNA here is from genome assembly GCA_035947815.1 of Reyranella sp. Taxonomy (GTDB): domain Bacteria; phylum Pseudomonadota; class Alphaproteobacteria; order Reyranellales; family Reyranellaceae; genus Reyranella. The sequence continues at coordinate 888 of DASZJU010000513.1, read as the reverse complement.
GGAGGGCATGGCGGCCTTCGCCGACAAGCGCAAGGCGGCCTGGAAACACCGATAAATGGCGGCTTTTGGCGGGGTTGACCGGATGCCGGCCGGCCCGTATACACCCGCCCTTCCGATGAACGAGGATTAGATGGCCAGTCACAAGTCGGCTGAGAAGCGCGCCCGCCAGACCGAGCGTCGCACCGCCGCGAACACCGCGCGTCGCAGTCGCGTGCGCGGCTCGATCAAGAAGGTCGAGGAAGCGATCAAGGGTGGAGACAAGAAGGCTGCCGCCGCGGCGCTGCGCGATGCGCAGCCGGAGATCCAGCGCGGCGCGACCAAGCACATCGTTACCAAGAACGCCGCAGCACGTCGCGTGTCGCGTCTGGCAGCGCGCATCAAGGCGATGGCCTGAGACGCTCCTGCCTTCCGAGATTGTGAACGCCGCTCCAACGAGCGGCGTTTTTATTTTTTTCCGTCCAAAAAAATTTCGAGCGCTTCGGAGAAGATCGTTTGGTTGCCAATTCGGCGAACAACATACGATTCGCGTTTATCGGACTGCGCGAGCGAACGGGCGCTAGATGTTGAGCGATGTCGCACCACGCAGACGAAAGAAAATCGAATCCACAGAGATGTCAATCGAGTCGCACCAAGAACATCATGAATAGCGTGCGGCGTTGTCTGTGTGAATCGTTTGCGAAGCTGCCCGAGTCTGTCTAAGAGTCGGCCCATCGCGACGGGGCGTGGGGCGCTGAGACGCGAGCCAAGGCGAAGACGGGGGGCTTCCTCTTCGCCGAAAACACGAACGAGGGAGAGCCACAGTCATCCGGTGATAGCGACGAGCGGAGCAAGCAGCGTCCACTCAACGACGCGCATCAAGAGTTTTCGTCGCCCTCATCGAGCTGTGTG
>DASZJU010000512.1:0-3591 GCA_035947815.1 Reyranella sp. | reverse complement strand
GTCGCCTGCCCAAGCTGCAACACCCTGAACCGCGCTCCGCGCGACAAGCTGGCGGCAGGCGCCAGCGGCAAGTGCGGCCACTGCGGATCGCCCCTGTTCGGCGGACATCCGGTGGCACTGAATGCCCAGAGCTTCGAGATGCATGCCAGCAAGAGCGATATCCCCTTGCTCGTCGACTTCTGGGCGCCGTGGTGCGGGCCGTGCAAGACCATGGCGCCGCAGTTCGAGAAGGCAGCGGGCGAGCTCGAACCTCAGGTGCGACTGGCCAAGGTCAACACGGACGACGAGCAGGCGCTGGCCGGCCGGTTCGGCATCCAGGGCATTCCGACGATGATCCTCTTCCATCGCGGCAAGGAAATCGCCCGTCAGTCCGGCGCCATGAACGCGGCTGGCATCGAGAGCTGGGTCCAGCAGGCGCTTCGCTAGGTATGCCTGTCACCCCGAGCGCAGCGAGGGGCCTTTAAAGCATCAGGAAAGGTCCCTCGCTGCGCTCGGGATGACAGCCTTACCGTAGTGCAGTCGTGCGTCACGCCGCCGGATGCACCTTCATCCAGTGGCGCGCGATCTCCTCGCGCGTGGCGACCCAGACCTTGGGCTTGGAGGCAACGTAGTCGAGAAAGCGCGCCAGGGTGGCGGCGCGGCTCGGCCGGCCGACCAGCCGGCAGTGCAGGCCGATCGACATCATCTTCGGGCTGCGCGCGCCCTCGGCATAGAGCACGTCGAAGCTGTCCTTCATCGCCTGCAGCCAGCCGTCGCCCGCGGTGTAGCCGGGCGCCACGCCGAACTTCATGTCGTTCACTTCCAGGGTGTAGGGGATGATCAGGTGCGGCGTGCCGTCGACGCGCACCCAGTAGGGCAGGTCGTCGTTGTAGGAATCGCTCGAATAGAGGAAGCCGCCATGCTTGATGACGGCCGACAGCGTGTGCATGCCGAAGCGGCCGGTGTACCAGCCGACCGGCGGCTTGCCAGCGGTCTGCTTGATGATCGCCACCGTCTTCTTCATGTGGTCGAGCTCCTGCTCGAGCGTGAAATCCTTGTAGTTGATCCAGCGCCAGCCGTGGCTCGCCACCTCGTGGCCGCCGTCGGCCATCGCCTTGCCGGCGGCGGGGTTGAGCTCGAGTGCGCGGCCGACCGCCCATGAGGTGAAGCGCATGTTGCGTTCGCCGAACAGGCGCAGGATGCGCCAGAAGCCGGCGCGGCTGCCGTACTCGAACTGCGATTCGATCGAGAGGTCGCGGCCGCCCTGGATCGGCGTTCCGCCCGGCGTCTCGCACAGGAAGACCTCGGACGCGGGGTCGCCGTTCAGGATGGTGTTCTCGCCGCCCTCCTCGTAGTTCAGCACGAAGCTGACGGCGATGCGGGCCTCGCCTGGCCATTGCGGGTCGGGCGTGTCGGCGCCGTAGCCCACCAGGTTGCGGTCGAGATGATTGTGCATACGGACCTCCCGATTGATGCGCGACTATGGGGCCGCTATAGACCGGCCAACAAGTCCGGAGGGAATGCATGAGCGGTGCCAAGGCCGTTCGCGAGGATCGCCTGTGGCAGCGCCATGCCGACATGGCGAAGCTGGGCGGCACGCCGAAGGGCGGCGTCAACCGCCAGGCGCTGTCGCCCGAGGATGCCGCAGCCCGAAACCTGCTCGCTTCCTGGGCAAAGGCGCGTGGCTTCTCGATGTTCACCGATGCCATCGGCAATCTCTTCGTGCGGCGCGAGGGCAGCGATCCGCAGGCGCTGCCGGTCATGAGCGGCTCGCACATGGACAGCCAGCCGACCGGCGGGCGCTTCGACGGCATGTACGGCGTGCTGGCCGCGTTCGAGGCGCTGGAAGCCCTGGAGGATGCCGGTCTCAACACCCGGCGGCCGCTGATCGCCGTTGCCTGGACCAACGAGGAAGGCTCGCGTTTCCAGCCCGGCGCCATGGGCTCGGCGGTGTTCGCCGGCCGCAACAGGCTCGACGACATGCTGATGGTCAGGGACTGGAAAGGCGTCGTGCTGAAGGAGGCGCTGGCCGAGACGCTCGCGGCCGCACCGGCGCCGATGCGCGACGGCAAGCCGGGATTCGCGCTCGATGGCTATGTCGAAGTCCATATCGAGCAGGGTCCGCGGCTGGAGAACGAACGCAAGACCATCGGCGTGGTCACCGGCATCCAGGGCAGCCGCCGCTATATCGTCGAGGTGAACGGCGAGGAAGCGCATGCCGGCACGACGCCGCGCGCCGCGCGCAAGGACGCCTTCGCCGCCGCCACGCGCATCGCCTCGGCGATGTACGAGGCGACGACCGATGCCCAGGACACGCTGCGCTTCACCATCGGGCGAGTCGACGTCCATCCCGGCTCGCCCAACACCGTGCCGGGCAGAGCGAGCTTCACGGTCGACATGCGCCATCCCTCGGAGGACGTGCTGGAAACGCACGAGAAGAAGCTTTTGGACATCGTGGCCAACCGCGCGGCGCCCTGCACCGCGCGGGTCGACCGGGTGACGGCGGTCGCGCCGACCGACTTCGATCTGCAGGTGATCGATCTGGTGCGCGCCAAAGCGGACGCGCTGAAACTCTCCAACATGGACATGCCGTCGGGCGCCGGCCACGACGCCATGCATATCGCCAAGCTCTGCCCCGCCGGGATGATCTTCGTGCCCTGCGAGCGCGGCATCAGCCACAACGAGATCGAGAACGCCACCCCCGCCGACCTCGCCGCCGGCGCGCGCGTGCTGGTCGAGGTGCTGGCGGAGTTGGCGAATCGATAGTGTGTTGAAGGATACCTCGTGCCCAAGAAACTTGACTCCGACCTCGTCGCCATCCTCTCCGACCTGATCGCGCTGCCGAGCCCCTACCCGCCCGGCACCTCGGTCGAGATCTGTGCCTACGCGGCCAGGCGCTTGAAGAAGGCGGGCTACAAGGTCGAGGTCGCGGCCAAGACCAGGGGCGTCGACAATGTCGTCGCCCGGATGAAGGGCAAAGGTCGTGGGCCCACCATCGCCTTCAACGCCCATGTCGACACGGTGGGCGTGGGCGAGCGCGCCAACTGGAAGAGCGATCCCTTCAAGGCGCTGGTCAAAGGCGGGCTGGTCTACGGGCTGGGCGCCGGCAACTGCAAGGGCAGCATGGCGGTGCAGCTCTGGCTCGCCGAGGAGATCGCGCGCCGCGGCGGGCCGGCGAAGGGCGAGCTTTTGTTCACCTTCGTGGCCGATGAGGAAAATCTCGGGCCAGACGGCATGGAATTCCTGCGCAAGAGCGGCAAGGTGCGGCCCGACGCGCTGATCCTGGGCGCGCAGACCGAGAACAACCTGATCGTGGCCGAACGCGGCGTGATGTGGGCCAGGATCACGACCCGGGGCAAGGCGGCCCATGCCGGCAATCCGTCGGCCGGCGACAATGCCATCCTGCGCATGATGCGCCTGGTGGGCGCACTGCAGGCGCACTACGACAAGGAGCTGGCCAGGCGGGTCAAGGGCGCCATGAAATCGACGGTGAACATCGGCATGTTCCATGGCGGCCACAACACCAACGTCGTGCCGTCGGCCTGCACGGTCGAGATCGACCGCCGCCTGCTGCCGAACGAAAAGGTGAAGGACGCCTTCAAGGAGCTGAAG
>DASZJU010000511.1:0-4890 GCA_035947815.1 Reyranella sp. | reverse complement strand
CGGATCTCCTGGCCGATCCGGAAATCCTCGAAGAAGTTGCCGGTGCTGGTCTTGCTCTTGCTGCTCATGCCGCTTCCTGCAGTTCCTTGATCGCCGCCGCCAGCGCCAGCGCGCGCTCGGCCTGTTCGACATGGAGATTCTCGATCATGCGGCCGTCGACCGTGACCACGCCCTTGCCTTCGGCTTGCGCCTGCCGGAAGGCGGCGACGATCTTGCCGGCCATCTCGAGTTCGACGGCTGAGGGCGCAAAGACCTCGTTGCACGGCTCGACCTGGCTGGGGTGGATCAGGGTCTTGCCGTCGAACCCCATCTCGAGCCCTTGCTGGCAGACGGCGCGGAATCCCTCGATGTCGCGGATGTCGTTGTAGACGCCGTCGAGGATGGTGAGTCCATGGGCCCGCGCGGCCAGCATGCCGAGGCCGAGCGCCGTCATCATCGGCAGGCGCATCGGCGTGTGACGTGCCCGCATGTCCTTCACCAGATCGTTGGTGCCCATGACGAACAGCGCGAGCCGCGGATGGGCGCCCGCGATCTCCTCGGCGCGCAGGATGGCTTTCGGTGTCTCCATCATCGCCCACACTGCCAGGGTGGGCGGCGCGCCGGCGGTGTCGAGCAGCGACACGACATGGGTGACCTCGGCGGCGCTCTCGACCTTCGGCACCAGGATCGCATCCGCGCCGGAGGTGGCGATAGCCGCGATGTCGGCAGCACCCCATTCCGTCGCGATCCCGTTGCAGCGGATGGCGATCTCGCGCTTGCCGTAGGCCTTGCTCTCGGCGGCCAACACGACATTGGTGCGGGCGGCTTCCTTGGCGTCGGGGGCGACGGCATCCTCGAGGTCGAAGATCAGCGCATCGGCCGGCAAGCTGCGCGCCTTCTCGAGCGCGCGCGTGTTGGCGCCCGGCATATAAAGGACGCTGCGGCGCGGGCGAACGGTCTTCGACATCTAAAACTCCCCGGAAACGCGGCGGACTATAATGACGGGCCTCCTTGTGGCAAGGTGACCGCTTCCATGCGCTTTCTCTCGCTCCAGAGCCATGTTGCCTACGGCTATGTCGGCAATCGGGCGGCAACTTTTCCCCTGCAACGATTGGGCCACGAGGTCTGGGCGGTAAACACGGTCGAATTCTCAAATCACACGGGTTACGGCGCCTGGCGCGGCCGCACGGCCCCGGCAGACCAGGTCGCCGAGATCGTACGGGGTATCGAGGAGCTTGGCCTGCTGCCACGGTGCGACGCGCTGCTCACGGGCTATGTCGGCGATGCGGCCCTGGCCGACGTCGTGCTCGACACGGCGCGCCGCGTTCGCGCCGCCAATGCCAAGGTCGTGTGGTGCTGCGATCCGGTGCTGGGCGATGTCGACACCGGCATCTACGTCAAACCCGGCATCGACACATTCTTCCGCGAGCGCGCCATTCCCGCGGCCGACCTGGTGACGCCCAACCACTTCGAGCTCGAGCACCTGACCGGTCGCAAGATCTCGACCATGAGCGAGACGCTGGCGGCCGCTCGCGGCCTGTTGAACGGGCCAAGGCTTGTCCTGATCACCAGCCTGCGCCGCGCCGACGCGCCGGCCGACTGGATCGAGATGGTCGCCGTCAGTCCCGACGCCGCGTGGCGGATCGCGACACCTTTGATCGGTTTCGACATCGCGCCGAATGGAACGGGCGACGCGGTCGCCGCGTTGTTCACGGCTCACTGGATCGAGAGCGGCGACGTCGCCCTGGCACTCGGCAAGGCCGCCTCGTCGATTTTCGCCGTGCTCGAAGCCACCCGCGCCCAGGGCGAGCGCGAGCTGCAACTGGTGGCGGCGCAGGACAGCATGGTCGCGCCGTCGCGCCACTTCACGGCGGAAAAGCTATAGCCGCGCAATGAACGTCCCGGGCTTCGTCTTCAATCCGATCGCGCTCGCCATCGAGGGCGCCGCCATCGGCTTCGTGATCGCCGTCCCGGTCGGTCCGGCCGCGGCGCTCTGCATCCGCCGGTCGATCACCGTGGGCGCGATGGCAGGTTACATGACCGGCATCGGCGCCGCGCTGGGCGACGCCGTGTTCGGTGCCGTGGCGGCCTTCGGCCTCTCCTTCGTCGAACGATTCGTCTTCGAGCGCGAAGCCTGGCTGCTCGGCATCGGCGGCATCGTCCTGGTCGTCATGGGCTGGACGACGATGCGCCACCGGCCGCGCTCGGTGGGCGACCCGGTGGCCGACGACCGCGAACACCGGGTGGCTACGCATCTGCACTACGCCAGCTCGAGCTTCTTCATCACCGTGTTCAATCCGGTGACCGTGATGGCCTTCGGTGCCGCCTTCGCCAGTCGCAATCTCGCGGGCGTCGGCGCCAGCCTGCCCGACGCTGCCCTTCTGGTGGGGGCCGTGTTCTGCGGCGCGCTCGCCTGGTGGACGATCATCTGCGCGGCATCGGTGTCGCTGCGCGCGCGCTTCACTGGCGCCGGCCTGTTGTGGCTGAACCGCTGCTCCGGCGCGATCATCCTGGGCTTCGGCTTGCTGGCGCTCGCCTCGCTGCTGCCGCTGCCGTGGAAGCAGATCGGCCGCTCTCTCGGCCTCTAGGCCGCGCGCGGTTCATGTTAGGCTGGCCGGCAACGTGACGCAGGACCCCTGTCGATGCTGCCCATTCTGCTCGATCCCGCAAAATTCCAGGATGCGCTGCTGACCGCTAAGGGCGAGCAACGCGCCCATGTCGGCCTCAAGGCGCTCGAAACGCTTTGGTTCAATACCGGCACGCTGTGCAATCTCACCTGCCGCAACTGCTACATCGAATCCTCGCCGCGCAACGATCGCCTGGTCTATCTCACGGCAGCGGAGGTCGCGTCCTACCTCGACGAGATCGCGCGCGACGGCCACGCCACCCGGCTGATCGGCTTCACCGGCGGCGAGCCCTTCATGAATCCCGAACTGCCGGCCATGCTCGACGATGTCCTGTCGCGCGGCTTCAAGGCCATGGTGCTGACCAACGCGATGAAACCGATGCACAGGATGAAGCAGGCCCTGCTTGGCCTGTTGCAGCGCCACGGCGGCAATCTCACGCTGCGGGTCTCGCTCGACCATTACCGCCGGGCACTGCACGAAGCCGAGCGCGGCGCCCGCAGTTGGAAGCCGACCATCGACGGCCTGGTCTGGCTGACCGAGGCGGGCTTCGACGTTCACGTCGCCGGCCGCCGTTTCTCGGACGAGCCTGAAGATCAGGTGCGCAGAGGCTATGCACGGCTGTTCGCCGAACTCGGCGTGTCCGTCGACGCCCACGATCCCACGACCCTGGTGCTCTTTCCCGAGATGGATTCCACCGTCGATGTGCCCGAGATCACGACCGCCTGCTGGGGGATCCTGAAAAAATCGCCCGACAGCGTGATGTGCGCCTCCTCGCGCATGGTCGTGAAGCGCAAGGGGGCCAACCGCCCCGCCGTCGTCGCCTGCACGCTGCTGCCCTACGATCCGCAGTTCGAGCTCGGCCACAGCCTGGCCGACAGCGTGGGCGCGGTGCACCTGAACCATCCGCATTGCGCCAAGTTCTGCGTGCTGGGCGGCGCCGCCTGCAGCCGGTGAAGACGACCATCGACGTCGTCGTCCCGACCTTGAACGCAGCACCGGGTCTGGCGCGCACGATCGCTTCCCTCGACGGCGGCGGCGATCACGGCCTCGTTCTCGGCGTCACGGTTTGCGACGGCGGCTCGCGCGACGACACGCTGGCGATCGCGCGCGCGGCCGGCGCCGCCGTCGTGACGACTGCGCCCGGCCGCGGCCGGCAACTTGCAGCGGGCGCGGCCGCCGGCAGCGCGCCGTGGCTTCTCTTCCTGCATGCCGACACGACGCTGGGAGCCGGCTGGGCGAATGCCACGAGGCGCTTCATGGCAGAGGCCACCAACGCCGCGAGAGCCGGCTACTTCCGCCTGCAGTTCGATTCCCGCGACCCCCGCGCCCGCCGGGTCGAGCGCCTGGTCGCCTGGCGCTGCCGGACGTTCGGCCTGCCCTATGGCGACCAGGGGCTTCTAATGGCGCGTGCCTTCTATCAACGTCTGGGCGGTTTTCATCTCCTGCCGCTGATGGAGGACGTCAACTTCGTGCGCCGGATCGGCCGGCAGAACCTGGTGCCCCTCGATGCCGATGTCGTGGCCTCGGCGCGGCGCTACGAAAGGGACGGCTGGCTGCTGCGCCCGCTGCGCAACCTGTCGTGCCTCGCCCTGTTCTCTGCCGGCGTCCCGGTGTCCGTCGTCCGGCGCCTGTACGACGGATGAAGCGCCATCTTGTGATCTTCGCCCGCGCGCCGCAGCTCGGCAGGGTCAAGCGCCGGCTCGCCGGCGGGATTGGCCTGATGGCGGCCACGCGGTTCTATCGTGCGGCCTTGGCGGCCGAGATCAGGCGACTGGCGAACGACCGCCGCTGGACGCCGTGGTTGTTCGTGACGCCCGATGATGCTCTCGGCCATCCGATCTGGCGAAGCGCGGGTCCCCGACCACGGCTCTGTCCTCAGGGGCGGGGCGATCTCGGGCAACGCATGACGCTGCCGTTCCAGCTGTTGCCGCCGGGCCCGGTGGTGCTGGTCGGCAGCGATATTCCGGCGCTGCGGGCTGGGCACGTCGCGCACGCCTTTCGCCTGCTCGGCCGCAACGATTTCGTGTTCGGTCCGGCCGGCGACGGCGGTTTCTGGCTGGTCGGCGCACGCCGCCTCAAGGCGCTGCCGCGCGCTCTATTCGCCGGCGCGCGGTGGTCGACGGCGCATGCGCTTGCCGACACGCTGTCCGGGCTTCCGTCGGGCTATTCGATGGGCCTGGCCGACACGCTGGACGATGTCGACGACGCGCAGGATCTGCAACGCTGGGCGCCGGCGGCGCAGCCGATCAGAGCGGCTGGGCGCGGCGCTTGAGAACGGCGAGTT
>DASZJU010000510.1:0-13303 GCA_035947815.1 Reyranella sp. | reverse complement strand
CTTGAAGTTGCGGTGGCACCATTCGATCTGGTCGGCGTAGATGTTGGCCGAGGCCATCTCGACCGTCGCCGGCAGGTTGATGATCATCTTCTTCTGCGGTGTCGGCTGGTAGATATCGCCGACCGCGGCGCAGATGTCGCGCGCGAACTCGAGCTCGGTGCCGGTGAAGCTCTCCGGCGAATACTCGAACACCCACTCGGTGCCGGAATCGGCGTCGGCCAGCTGCTTGACGAGCTTGGCGCCCGACACGGCGATGTCGATGATGCCGTTGTAGTCCGTCCCGAACACGACCCGGCGTTGCAAGGTCGAGGTCGAGTTGTAGAGATGGACGATCGCACGCCGGCCGCCGCGGCAGGCTTCGAAGGTGCGCTCGATCTGCTCAGGACGGCTCTGCGTCAGCACCTGGATGGTGACGTCATCCGGGATCATCCGCTTTTCGATGAGCTCGCGCACGAAGTCGAAATCGGTCTCCGACGCCGCCGGGAATCCGACCTCGATCTCCTTGAAGCCCATGTCGCAGAGCAACTTGAACATGCGCGTCTTGCGGTCGGAATCCATCGGCTCGATGAGCGCCTGATTGCCGTCGCGCAGATCGACGGCGCACCAGACCGGCGGTTTGGTGATGACCTTGGAGGGCCACTGTCGGTCGGGCAGCGGGATGGGCTTGAAGGGAACGTACTTTTCGCCCGCGGTCGGCATCATGGGTTTCTGGGGTGACATCGAAAGACTCCTCGCGCCGCGTACAGCCAAAAGGCTTTTAGGCAAACACTGCGATGGAAGCGGAAAAGGGTGGCGGCGACTGGTGGAAGGATTGAGACGAACGACAAGCGATCCGCAGGGCCCCCTCCCAAAATCCTGGGCAGGGGGCGGCGGATCAGCCAATAAGTCGAAGCGTCGTCAGTCGCAGCATGGGCGCCAGAATAAGGCCCTGCCGGCAGGAGTCAACCCGCCGGACGGAGGTCCGCCCGGCGGGCCGTGAGGCTATGAAATGTCAGTGCAGCGGGATGTTGAAGTTGAAGTTCAGGCTCGGCTCGACTGGCTGGGGGTAGACCGCCGCTGGCGCCATCATGATCGGAGCCGGCGCCACGATGACCGGTGGGCGCTCGTAGACGACGCGGCGCGGCGGCTCATGGCGCCAGTGTTCGTGCTCTTCGACGTAATGGCGGTGTTCGCGGCGCCAATGCTCGTCGCGCCCATGATCGTCGTCGTGCGCCTGGGCACCCGCCGCAAGGAAGATACCAGAACCCGCGATCGCGGCGGCCAGGATGGTCTTCCGCACAAGTCCACGCATTGCAGCCTCCTGTGACAACACGGGATGACAACTGCTTGTCGTCCCAACGGAGGGGGATACGTGTCGGATTGTGACGGCATAGAGGAGTTTGTGGGTCGCTTGCGAGGACAAAGGCCCTGGCCTGGTGACCGATCCGTGATCGCGGCCGAGGCTGGATAGGCAGACGCGAAGGCCAGCGGCGTCTGCGGAAATCGCTTCTGCATTGCGGCGGCTATAAGAAAGCTTGTCCGTCATGTTTAGCGCACACGCGTGACCAACTTGTGGTAGTCCGGGAGAAAGCACTGGGGAGGTAGCGTCAATGGCGGGCCCGTTGGATGGCGTCAGGATTCTCGATTGCACGACGGTTGTGCTGGGGCCGTGGGCGGCCCAGCAACTGGGCGATCTCGGCGCCGACGTGATCAAGATCGAGCCGCCCGAAGGCGACACCACGCGCCAGCTCGGACCGGCGCGCAATCCCGGCATGGCCGCCTTCTATCTCGGCTGCAATCGCTCCAAGCGCTCGATCGTGCTCGATCTCAAGCAGGAGGCCGGCCGCAAGGCGCTGTTCAAGCTGGCCGAAACCGCCGACGTGCTGATGCACAACTATCGACCCGACCCCGCCCGGCGGTTGGGTGTGGAGTACGAGGCGTTCGAGAAGATCAATCCGCGGCTCGTCTATCTCGCGACCTACGGCTACCGCGCGGCCGGACCGATGGGCCCGAAGGCCGCCTACGACGACATCATCCAGGCGGGATCGGGCCTGGCGTCGCTGCAGGCCGTGGTCGCGGGCCAGCCGCGCTTCCTGCCGACCATCGTCGCCGACAAGACCAGCTCCAACGGCGTGGTCTCGGCACTGCTGGCCGCCCTGTTCGCACGCGAGCGCACCGGCAAGGGCCAGGCGGTCGAAGTGCCGATGTACGAAACCCTGGTCTCCTTCGTCATGGTCGAGCATCTCTACGGCGAGACGTTCCGGCCGGCGCTCGAGACGGCGGGCTACAAGCGCGTGCTCAACAAGGAGCGGCGGCCCTATCCCTCCAAGGACGGCTACTTCGCGCTGCTGCCCTACACCGACGGGCACTGGAAGGAGTTCTGTACCCTGATCGGCCGCGACGACCTGGCGAAAGACCCGCGCTTCACCTCGCTCGCCATTCGCCTCAAGAATGTCGAGCACTATTACGCCACCCTTGCCGAGATCTGCGCCACGCGGACCAACGCCGAATGGATCGCGCTGCTCAAGAACTCCAACGTGCCGCACGGGCCGGTCAACACGCTGGACGACCTGTTCGTCGACCCGCAGCTGCAGGCCACCGGCTTCTGGAAGGAAGTCGAGCACCCGACCGAGGGGCGTCTGCGCATGCCCGACATCCCGCCGCGCTTCAGCAAGACCAAGCCCGAGGTCAGGCGCCTGCAGCCGCGGCTGGGCGAGCACAGCGTCGAGGTGCTGCGCGAGGTCGGCTACACGGCGGCAGAGATCGACGCCATGCTGGCGTCGGGCGCGACGAAGACGGCTTAGACCTCGCGCCCTCAGTTGACCGTTGCGCTTAGCGGCTTGCCGCGCATCTTGCTGATGTAGAAGCCGGCTACCGGCTCGAGGCTGTCGCCGACCCTCTTGTAGGCGGCGAACAGGTAGTCCGGCGTTGTTTGCCAACCGATGGCGAAGTGGCCGAGACGGGCAAGATAGATTTCGCCCGCGACTACGACCGGCAGGATGACCGACTCCGGTCCAAATTGTGCCTGGTCGCTTCCGTTGGGAAAGTAACGTCCGTGAATACTGCCGCCGAAGGTCGGAAACGATTGGATATCCTGCAGGTTTCCGTCAGCCAGTTCTTTCATTGCCTTGAATTTCCCGTCCTCGCCGCCGGCGGCTTCCGCGGCTTGCGGGTTTTGGTCGACCTTCTTGAGGAGCGACAGGGCCTGGTCCGCCATCTCGTTGCAGTTCACGCCTTGGCAGAACCGGTCGGTCACCTCGAATACATTGCTGAAGCGAACGACGATCTGGCACTGCCGTTGCCAGCCGCCATCCCGCCACGGCGTAAAGGACAGCTCGACCGTGTTGTCTCGATCGGTCTCGACGATGAAGGCCGGCACGCCCGCGACCTCCCCGGCATAGGCCGTCATCATGTAGCAGAACGAGGCTGGCTCGGCGTTCCGGACAACGGGTGGACCGACAATTGCGTGCGCGGCTCCGGTGGAGGAAGCATCGAAGAACACAAATTGTTGGCAGTGAGCCGTTCCACTGACGACCTGGGCCATGTGCAGGGAACTCCTGCCGAAGCGATGGAGGGAAACGCCCCAACCGTCGCCGTGCAGTTGTCCGACCGCTTCCAGCAGGCCTGGCTCGGCTCGATACTCCGCGCGCAGCCTGCCCAGCGTTTCCTCGGGCTCTCCGAGTTGTCCGTCCGCATCGATACTGACAACGCCATCCGACGCTTTGCCAAGGGCGCGAACCGGTTGCCCCCAGGCACCACGCCAGCCGTCCGGCGGCCGAGCGGCAAGGATGGTCTGGGCGACGGTGTTGCAAACAACCTGATCCTTGCGCGAATCACTGGGCGATTGCGCTTGGGCTACGCATGGCAGGAGGAGTGCAAGCGCAATTGCCATCGCCCGCGCACTCGGACAGCTCTGCAAGACCCTCATCGCTGGCCCCCGATCGGTCGAGGGCGCCACTATAGCGCGCAACAGTTGCACGGCTATCGCGGCGTGCACTTTACCACCGGGAAAATCGACGCCATGCTGAAGCGAGGCGCGACCAGGACGGCCTAGATCGTCGCAAACAACGAAGCGCGCCGATGGAGGAAGCCATGATCATCCGCCCCGGCCGGCGCCACGTGTTGCGCCTTGGCGCGGTTGCTGCTGCGGCGGCGCTGCCGGCTCCCGCCATCGCGCAAGCTGCCTGGCCCAGCAAGCCGATCCGCATCGTCTGCAGCTATCCGCCCGGCGGCCTGACCGACATCTTCGCCCGCGCCTATGGCGAGTATATTTCGCAGAAGACGGGGCAGCCGGCGATCGTCGAGAACAAGGCGGGTGCGGCGGGCGCGATCGCGGCCGAGCAGGTGAAGTTTGCGCCAGCCGACGGCTACACGCTGATGTGGACGAACTCGACCACGATGATTCAGAACAAGCTCCTGTTCAAGAAACTGCCCTACGATCCGGACAAGGACTTCGTGCTGATCTCGTGGATGAACACGGGCCATCTGCCGACGATCCTGAACAAGGACGTGCCGGCCAAAAACCTCGCCGAATTCGCCGACTACGCCCGCAGCCACAAAGTGTCGATGGCAACCTACGGCGCCGGCTCGTACGCCCATGTCGTGGTCGAGGCGCTCAACCAGCATTACGGACTCAAGATGGAGGCCGTGCACTATCGCGGCGAGGCGCTGATGTGGCAGGACGTCGCCTCCGGCTCGGTCCAGGGCGGCAGCGGCAGCTACGCTTCCGCGTCGAGCGTGCTGCAGACGGGCAGCGGCCGCCCGATCGCGGTGCCGACCATGGTCCGCATGCGCAAGCTGCCCGATGTGCCGACGTTCTCCGAACAAGGCCTGGCCGAGCAGGCGTTCCAGGTCCGCGGCTGGGTCGGCGCCGTCGGCCCCGCCGGCATGCCCGAGGAAATCGTGCAGAAGCTCTCCGATCTGATGGTCGAGTGCGGCAAGACCGAACGCATCCAGAAGATCATCGACACCTTCGGCATCGACGAAGGCGCGCGCGATCGGGTCTATTTCAAGAAGGTCATGGACGAGGAAGGCCCGGTCTGGATCGGCGTGATCAAGAGCCTGAACATCGAGCCGCAGTAGGAATTGGCCGACAGTTGGATCAGGCGACCCTCTGCGCGAGGAGCGACCGATCGTCGGGGCTCACGGCGAGTTCGAAGCCCGGCTCGGCGATATGCACGGCGAGCTCCGGGAAGCGTGTGCTAAGCGCCGCGGCGAAGGCGGGCCACGGCTGGGATACGATGCCCATCATGGCATGAAACTTGTCGTGCGGCGGGTAGAGGATCACGACCTTGGGTCTCAGCGCCGCCACGCCGCGCACGACGTCGTCGATGAAATTGAGCTGCATGCCGGCCAGCAGGACGTCGGTGCGGTGACGCCGCCCGAGATCGCCGATCTCGGCGTCGGTCATCTTGGTGTTGAAGCCCTCATTGTAGTTCAGGATCGTGAGGCCGTCCGGCAGCCCGACATGAAAGCCGGTGTAGGGTGCATAGAACGGTGCGCGGGTGGCGCTGCTCCACGCCCACGAAAGCTGCGTGGCGTTGCCGTGGAACACCGCCTTGGTCATCGCCTTGTAGAGGTTGATGTCGCGATGCTTCCATTTGAAGGCCGACAGCGTGAAGCCCGGCACCGCGATCGAGTCGAAGGTCGTGGGGTCGATGACGCGGAGCCTGTCGGCCGGGATGCCGCGCCGCCATTTCAGGAACGAGCAGGCCGCAGGCGAGCCGATGACGGTGGCGCCGGTCGCGTGGGCGATCACCGGCACGTCGAGGAAATGCTCCTCGTGCCCGTGGGTCACGCAGATGTATTTGGCGTGCTTGAAATCCGCGAGATGAAACCACTCCGCGCCGCAGTAGGGGCGGAAGAACGGATCGAAGAACAATGCGCCGTCGCCGGTCTCGATCGACAGGGCGGACCAGCCGAAATAGCGGATCCTGGTCGGCTGCGGCATCGTTCTCTCCCGGGCGTTTGCTTGGTCGCTTTGCTTGGGGCTCTTTTCTAGCACGTCATTTCAGCAGCGGTTGGTCCTTGGTTTCGTGGGCGAAGAACGTCGCTGTGAGGGTGAGCAGGGCGAGCAGGATCAGCATCACCGACACCCCGGCGGTCCCGCCCATATAGGCGGCCAGCGCCGTGGCGATGATCGGCGCGAAGCCGCCGCCGATCGCGGCCGAGGCCTGGAACCCGAACGAAGCGCCGCTGTAGCGCACCCGCGCTCCGAACAGCTCGGGGAAATAGGCCGATTCGGGCGCGAACATCAGCCCGTGGCCGAAATTGAGGGCCACGATCACCGCCGTCATGACGATCCACGGCGTCTTCATGTCTAAAAGCCAGAATAGCGGGAAGGCGAAGGCGATGGTGAAGACCACGCCGGCGAAATAGAACGGCCGGCGGCCGATCCTGTCCGTCAGGTAGCCGAACAGCGGGATGGTCGCGACCTCGACCACGGCGGCCCAGAAGATCGCGTCGAGCAGCAGGGTGCGCGGCAAAGCGAGCTTGGTCGTGGCGTAGACCACGACGAACACCGTTAGCATGTAGACCCACGACACTTCGGAGAGCTTTAGGCCGAGCGCCACCAGGAAGGCGCGCGGGCTCCTGAACACCGCCTCGTAGAAAGGATTGCTGGAGATATCCTGCTTCGCCTTGATCGCCTCGAAGACCGGCGTTTCGGGAATGCGGGCGCGGATGAAGGCGCCCAGCGCCACCAGCACGATGCTGATGAGGAAGGGGATGCGCCAGCCCCAGGCCAGGAACTGGTCTTCGGGCAGCAGGGTGACGATGGCGAAGACCCCCGAGGAGGTGACCAGCCCCAGCGGAAAGCCGACCTGCACCAGGCTGCCGTAGAAGCCGCGGCGGTCGGACGGCGCGTGCTCCAGCACCATCAGCGAGGCGCCGCCCCATTCGCCGCCCAGCCCGATGCCCTGGATGAAGCGCAGCACGACCAGCAGGGCCGGCGCCCAGATGCCGATCTGGCCGTAGGTCGGCAGCAGGCCGATCAGGAACGTGCCCAGGCCCATCACGAACATGGTGAGCATCAGCATCGACTTGCGCCCGATGCGGTCACCGAAATAGCCGAACAGCGCGCCGCCCACCGGCCGCGCGACGAAGCCCACCGCATAGGTCGCCAAGGCGGCCAAGGTGCCGGCGAGCGGAGTGACGGTGGGAAAGAACAGCTTGTTGAACACCAGGGCGGCGGCAGTACCGTAGATCAGGAAGTCGTACCATTCGATGATGGTGCCCAGCGTGCCGGCGAAGGCGATCGCCCCCATGTTCGGGGTGGCGGGGCTGGCCGAACCGATAGCGGCAGTCGTCGAAGCCATGGCAATGTTCCTTTTCGCGACGCTCGACCTTCGAAAGGCGCGCCGTTTGCCTGGAAATTCGCCATTCCCCGGGGCCGGCACAGCGTTCGCCGGATATGCCGCATGTTTCATGCCATTCAACTTTTCGGCGCAAAAGTTGCCTGTTGAGATCACCGGTCGAAAGGAACGCAACATGAAATTCGGCATCTTCATCTACGACGGGGTCGAGCCGATCGACCTGGCGACGTTCGGCGTGCTGTCGATGGCGCGCCGCATCCGGCCCGACATCGAGATCTGCACGCTGGCGCCGGCGGCCGGTGCGGTGAAACTGTCGAACGGCCTGGTCGTGATGGCCGATCATGCGCTCGGTGCGGCGCCGCGGCAGGACGTGATCGTGATTACCGGCGGGCCGGGCTGGGAGAGCGAAAGCCAGCGGCCGCAGACGCTGTTGGCGCTGCGCCAGCGCGCGGCTGACACGCTGCTGGTCTCGGTCTGCACCGGCGGCATGATCCTGGGGGCAAGCGGCGTGCTCGACGGCAAGCGGGCGACCACCAAGCGAGAGGTCGTGCCGCCCGAGCCGCCGCCGATCCAGAGGATGCGCGAGCTGCATCCCCTGATCGACGTGCGCGAGGCAAGCCTTGTCGACGAGGATCGCGTGATAACCGGCGGAGGGGTGTCGCTCTGCATCGACGCGATGCTGCATCTTCTGAAGAGGTTTTACGGCGCCGACGTGGCCGACGAAACTGCCCGCATCCTGGAGTACCAACGCGCATGGTCGGCAAATCTCGAACAATTCCCACCGCTGGAAGCCGCAAGGTAGGCAAGCGCCTGGCGCCGGCGAAGCGTCGAGCGACGGCAGCGCGGCCGACCGAGGTCGAGCTCCTGCTGGGCCGGAGAATATCCGCTCTGCGCGCCGGCGTGGGCTTCACGCAGGACCGGCTGGCCGCCAAAGCGGGCTTCACCAAGGGCTATCTCTCCAAGATCGAGAATTCCAAGGTCATTCCGCCGATCGGCACGCTGGTGAAGATCGCGCAGGTCCTCGACACCGACCTCGCCGACCTGTTCGAGGCCGCACCGGCCAATGCGGCCAACGACGCCATCAGCATCGTGCGGTCGTGGGAGCGCGAGACGGCGATCCGCGGCGGCAGCTCGTTCGGCTACGACTACGTAGCGCTTGCCCACAAGCGCCATCACAAGCAGATGGAGCCCTTCGTGATGGTGTTTCCCTCGCGGGTCGACAAGGACATCCGCTTCGAACACAAGGGCGAGGAGTTCATGTTCATCCTCTCCGGCAAGGTCGAGTTCGAAGCCACGATCGAGGGCCGCAACAAGACCTGGATCCTGCAGCCAGGCGACAGCGCCTATTTCGATGCGGAAATCCCCCATCGCGGCCGCAGCCTGCGCGGCGAATCGCGGGCGCTGGTCGTGATCTACCGGTCGAAGGATCCGGCGTGAGCCGGGGAACGAGGTTGTGATGTGCGCAATATTATCGATTAGATGTTTGCATTCGATTCCTGACGCGGGATAAATTATAGGTCAGAACAACTTCAAGTGGCAAAGGCGTAGACGCGCCCATCGCAGGATAAAGGACCCCTCGTTCATGGCCCTCGACGTCTATGTAGGGTCGCTCGCGCGGTACTACGCCGGTGAGTGGGAGAATATCGCGGAGAAGACGGCGCGCGAACGCGGCGCGCAGTATCAGATCGGACGCCCGGGCGGGCCGGCCGACCGTCTCAAGGTCCCGGAGAGGATTCCTTCGGCGGTCCTGGCGTGGCGGGCGACCCTGAGCGAGTCGCTCGGCAGCAAGATCGCCCGGCCGCTCGACTGGGACGAGAACCTGGAAGGGCCGTATTTCACCGGCCGGCCGGGCTGGGACGGCTTCGGCTCGCTGGTCCTGTGGGCGGCTTATGCCGAGCATCCGGCGCTGCGCGAGCCGGCCACGCTGCCCGAGGAGTGGGACAACGATCCCGCCTTGATGCGCAGCAACGTCGCGGGTTTTCGCTCGCGCTACTCCCATCTCGTGCGCAATGTCGAGTTGTGGTTGCCCAGCCCCTTCGAATTCACCTTCGAAGGGGAGGATATCGACGGCAGGCGGGTGGTTGTCGGTTCGACCACCACGCTGCGCCGCCAGCTCGACGAGCTGAACGCGGCGACCTGGAAGGCGGATGCCAATGCCGTGGCGGGATGGTGCCTCGAGCCACCGGCCGCTGAGGCGCCGCTCGAACTCTGCGCGCGGTATGCGTTTGCGGTGCTGCTCGACCTCGCCCAGCAGGCGGTCGAGCACAAATTGCCGATGAAACTGGACTACTGACGCACGAACCCCTCCCGGCTTTCGCGGGGAGGGGCGTGAGCGGCCTTAAGCGGCAGGGGTTGCGGCCGGCGGCGGCTCGGGGGCGGGCGGGCGATTGCGCCGCTCATTCATGAACTGGTCGAACTCGGCGCGGTCCTTGGCGGCGCGCAGCCGGTCGAGGAAGTCGCGGAACTCGCGCTGCTCCTCATCGAGCTTGCGCAGGGTCTCCTCGCGGTACTCGTCGAAGGCGACGTTGCCGCTGCCCTCATGGCCCCAACGATGGCGGCGGCGCCAGGCGCGGAATTCGTCGCGCGCTTCACGGCCGGCGGTGCGGCCGTCGGGTCCAGACCAATGGCCGTAGCGGCCGTACCTCGAGCAAAACATGCGTCCACTCCATTTCAGATAGATGAGAAGGGCCAGGCCGATCGGCCAGAACACGATGAAGCTCACGACCACCAGGGCGATCCAGGCGGGCCGGGGAATGTCGTCCAGTCTTTCCATCAGGCCCGTCATGGTGGGCTCCCTTGTCTGCGTTAACGATGTAAATGTTAACGACATTTACATTGGGCATTCCCCCTGAGGGAGTCAAGGCCCCCTCAGGACTTTTGGGGAAAACCCAGCCCCTGCAGGTAGATAAGCATGACCGATTCGAGCAGCTCCTCGGCGGTCATGGGCAAGGTCCGGCGGCCGGCATCGCCGCGGCCGAACAGCGAGGCGATGCCATGCGCCATCGACCAGACATGCAGGCTCATCATCAAGGCGGGGGGCCGCTTGGCGGCGGGCAGCATGGCCACCAAAGAGTCGGCGGCGGTGCGCAGCACGCCGAACGCACGGTCGGCCGCCGCGCGCAGATCGGCGTTGAGGTCGGGCGGCAAGCCCGATTCGAACATGGCGGCATAGTAGGCGGGCTCGGCGCGGGCGAAGGCGAGATAGGCCCGGCCGACATTGTTGAAGGCGGTCAGCGCATCGGGCTTGCCGCCGGCCCAGCCGGTCGAGAGCATGGCCTCGAAGCGCTGGAAGCCCTCGCGCGCCACGTCGGCCAAAAGCGCCTCGCGGTCGCGGAAATGGCGGTAGGGTGCCGCTGCACTGACGCCCGCCGAGCGCGCGGCATCGGCGAAGGTGAAGCCGGCCGGGCCCTTCTCCTTGATCAGCTCACGCGCGGCCTGGATCAGCGCCTCGCGCAGATTGCCGTGGTGATAGGCGCGCTCGGCCCGATTTTTCCAACTCATGTTAAGGGAGTTTACATTAGCGCGGGCGTATCCGACAAACGCTGAAAGGGAGGAAGAACGTGCAATTGTGGACCACCGGGGTCGCTTCGGCGCGCGGCGCGGCGCGCACCGCGCAGGAGATCGAGGCGGCTGGTTGGGACGGCATGCTGGTGGTCGATTCGCAGAACCTCTCCGGCGATCCCTACGTCTCGCTCGCTTTGGCCGCAGCCACGACGACGCGCATCGGGCTTGGAACGGGGGTTACCAACTCGGTCACCCGCCACGCGGCGGCGACCGCCACCGCGATCAGCAGCGTCAATCGCGTGTCGAACGGCCGTGCCGTGCTCGGCATCGGCCGTGGCGATTCGGCACTCGCCCATCTCGGCCGGGCGCCGGCCCGGCTGGCGCAGTTCGAACGTTACTTGCGCCAGCTGCAGACTTATCTCCGCGGCGAGTCTGTGGGATTCGACGAGATCGACATTCCTGTCGACGTGGCGCCGCCGATGTCGGCACTGGAACTCCACGACGCGCCTGCGGCGAGCCGCATCAGCTGGATCGCCGGTGGCGCCAAGGTGCCGGTCGAGGTCGCCGCCAGCGGCCCCAAGGTCATCGCCATGGCGGCACTGCACGCCGAGCGGGTGATGTTCGCGCTGGGCGCCGATCTCGAGCGACTGGCGTGGGGGATTGCGCTCGCGCGCAAGACCCGCCGGGATGCCGGCCTCGATCCCGACGGCATCGCCTTCGGTGCCTACGTCAATTTGGGTTGCCACAGCGACATGGCCGCCGCGCGCGGCCTGGTGCGCGGCGGACTCACGACCTTCGCGCGCTTCTCGGTGATGCATGGCAAGGCCAACGGGCCGGTATCGACAGGCGACCGCGCCGTGCTCGAGGCGCTGCGCAGCAACTACGACATGCGCGCCCACACGCAGGGCGATTCCCGCCAGGCCGGCACGCTGACCGACGACTTCGTCGAGCGCTTCGCCATCGTCGGCCCGCCGGAGCGCTGCATCGAACGTCTGCGTGCGCTCGCCGCGCTCGGCCTCGACAAGGTGGCGATCAGTGGCGGGATGCGGGGCGCCGCGGTCGAGGACGCGGCGGTCGGCCGGCAGCTCGTGGCGGAGCACGTGCTGCCCGGCATGCGGGGACTGACGTTTCTTTTCCCCCCTGCGCGGAGTCCGCGCAGGGGAGGGAAGATGATTTGATTAGCGCCAGATCTTCTTCCCGCTGCCCGGCAAACCGAGTTCGCCCCACATCGCGTCGACTCTGTCGATGACAGTTTGATCCATCCTGATCTCGCGGCCCCATTCGCGATTGGTCTCGCCGGGGAACTTGGTCGTCGCGTCGAGGCCAATCTTGGAGCCGAGGCCCGACACCGGGCTCGCGAAGTCGAGATAGTCGATCGGCGTGTTCTCGATCACGGTGATGTCGCGCGCCGGGTCCATGCGCGTGGAGACCGCCCACATCACATCCTTCCAGTTGCGCGCATCGACCTCGGCATCGACCACGATCACCCACTTGGTGTACATGAACTGCCGCAGGTAGCTCCACACGCCCATCATCACCCGCTTGGCATGGCCGGCGTAGGCCTTCTTCATCGAGACCACGGCGATGCGATAGCTGCAGCCTTCGGGCGGCAGCCAGAAATCGACGATCTCCGGGAATTGCTGCTGGAAGAGCGGAATGAACACCTCGTTCAACGCCTCGCCCAGCACCGACGGCTCGTCGGGCGGCCGCCCGGTGAAAGTCGACAGATAGATCGGGTTGCGCCGCATGGTGATGGCACTCAGCGTGAACACCGGGAACTGCTCGACGCTGTTGTAATAGCCGGTGTGATCGCCGTAGGGACCCTCGTCGCCATAGTCGTCGAGGCTGACATGGCCTTCGAGCACGATCTCGGCCTCGGCCGGCACCTTGAGAGGCACGGTCTTGCAGTCGACCAGCTCGACCTTCTTGCCGCGCAGCAGGCCTGCGAACTGGTATTCGGAGAGCGTGTCGGGCACCGGCGTGACGGCCGCGAGAATGGTGCCGGGATCGGCGCCGATCACGGCAGCCACCGGCAGCGGCTCGCGTTTGCCCGCGCCCTTCCAGCGCTGGTGATGCTGTGCGCCGCCGCGATGTTTCAGCCAGCGCATCAGGGTCGTGTTCCGGCCCGTCACCTGCAGGCGATAGATGCCGAGATTGAAGCTGTCCTGCCTGTCGCCTTTCGGGTTGGGCCCCTGCGTCACGATCAGCGGCCAGGTGATGAGCGGCGCGGGCTCGCCCGGCCAGCAGGTTTGTATCGGCAGACGGCCGAGATCGATGTCGGTGCCGGTGAGCACCATCTCCTGGCACGGCGCGCTGCCCACCGTCCGGGGCTTCATCGCCATCACGGTGCGCAGCATGGGCAGCATGTCGAGCGCCTCGCGCCAGCCGCCCGGCGGCTCGGGCTGGCGCAGGAAGGCGAGCGTCTCGCCGACGCCGCGCAGCTCGCCGGGCTCGCGGTCCATGCCCCAGGCGACGCGCTCGACCGTGCCGAAGAGGTTGACCAGCAC
>DASZJU010000509.1:0-1986 GCA_035947815.1 Reyranella sp. | reverse complement strand
CGTTCTTCAAGGTCTCGGGCATCGTCACTCCATCGTCTTGGTCATTTCCTCCCCGCGCAAGAGCGCGGGGGAGGTGCCCCGAAGGGGCGGAGGGGTCATGGATCGGCGCGGCCCCAAAAATGACCCCTCCGGCCCTTCGGGCCACCTCCCCATGCTTCGCATGGGGAGGGAGGGCTATACGGGATCCCAGGTGAAGTATTCGGGCGAGCGCTTCATGTCGGTGAAGTAGGGCTTCATCGAGGGCACGGCCTGCTCGGCGATCGCCTCGAGCGTCCAGCCCCCGGAATTGTGCACCGAGCGCACCGGCCGGTTGGCGTTAAACAGCATGATCTCGTTCATGCGCACGCCGAAGATCTGCGAGGTGATGCCATCGGCGGCGTCCGACAGCAGGAACACCGCCATGGGGGCGATCTTGGCCGGCGTCATCTTCTTCGAGCGTTCGAGTCGCGCCTTCTGCGCTTCGGTGTCGGCGGGGATGGTGCCGATCATGCGCGTCCAGGCGAACGGCGAGATGCAGTTGGAGCGGACGCTGAACGCCGCCATGTCGAGCGCAATCGAGCGCGACAGGCCGATGATGCCCATCTTGGCCGCCGAGTAGTTGGCCTGGCCGAAATTGCCGACCAGGCCCGAGGTCGAGGTGAAATGCACGAAGGCGCCGGACTTCTGCTCCTTGAAGTAGTTGGCGGCGGCGCGGCTGACGTTGAACGCGCCGTTCAGGTGCACGTCGATCACCATCTTCCAGTCGACGTGGCTCATGCGGTGGAAGATGCGGTCGCGCAGGATGCCGGCGTTGTTGATGACGCCGTCGATCCTGCCGAAATTCTCGACCGCCGTCTTGACCATGCGCTCGGCGCCGGCCGGATCGGTGACGCTGTCGGCGTTAGGCACCGCCTTGCCGCCGGCCGCCGCGATCTCGTCGCAGACCTTCTGGGCCGGCGTGGCGCTGCCGCTGCCTTCGCCGTCGACGGCGCCGCCGAGGTCGTTCACCACCACCTTGGCGCCTTCCTTGGCCGCCAAAAGCGCCATCTCGCGGCCGATGCCGCCACCGGCGCCGGTGACCAGCACGACCTTGTCCATCAGCATGTTGGGCATTTCCTGCTCCCTCTCTTTACGGTTCCAGTTTCGGGGCCCGTGGCCTCGGACGCAACAGCCGGGCGCTCAGCACGGTCAGCAGCGCGAACGGCATCAGGCCGATCACCAATGGCATGGCAACGTAGCGGCTGCCGATCAAGGTCAGGATCGCCACGGTCACCGTGCCCATCGCGCCCATGCCCATTTGCGCGAGCCCGGCCAGCGACGACGCCGTGCCGGCCAACCGAGGAAACATGCCGATGGCGCCGGCATTGGCGTTGGCCACGATCATCCCGGTGCCGAAGCTCAGCACCATGTGAGGACCGACGATCGCCCACCACGTGACGACGCCGGACAGCGACAGAATTCCCATGACCGATAGAGCCGCTACGTGAAACCAGCCTGAGGCGCGCATGATGACGATCGGCGCCACGCGGCCGACCAGCCGGTTGTTCACGAGAGTCCCCGCGGTGAAGCCGGCGACCGAGAGCAGCACGATCAGGCCGAATTCGCGCGGCGAAAAGCCCAATCTTTCCTGCAGGATGAAGGGAACGCCGGCCAGCATGCCGAAATTGATGGCGAAGGCGAAACCGAGCGTCAGCACGTTGCCGAGAAACTGGTGATCGCGCAGCATCTCGCCCGAGCCGCGCAGCAATTTGACGAGATCGATGCGGTCGCTGCGGAACTTGTTGGTCTCGCGCAGGCCGACCAGCGTGACGACCAGCAGGATCGTGCCGAAAGCGCCGACGAACCAGAAAGTCGCGCGCCAGCCCGCTGCTTCGCCCAAAAAGCCGCCGAGCGTCGGCGCCAGGGACGGCGCGATGTTCTGCCCGAGCGATATCCAGCTCATCACCAGCGGCATTTCCTGGAACGTGTAGGCGTCGCGCGTGAGCGCGCGACCGATCACCGAGCCCG
>DASZJU010000508.1:0-3574 GCA_035947815.1 Reyranella sp. | reverse complement strand
GATCGGCTGGATCCAGGCCGAGACTGGCAGCTTCCCGTTGGCGCTGATGCCGATCGCCCTCGTCGCCGCCATCGGCACGGCCTGCGTGCTGATGATCGGCCATCGCCATCCGCGCACGGCCGCGTAAGTCTCATTCATTCTCCTCCCCCGTCTTACGGGGGAGGATTACTTCTAGCTCGGTGGCTCGGAGATCGAGAACAGGTCGCGTTCGCCGAGCTCGGCGGTGCGGCGGCGCTCCAGCTCCTGGTTGTAGCGCCGGAGCGCATATTGCTCGGTGAGATAGCCCACCACCTCGCGGTCGCTGCCGGAGGCCAGCACCGGCAGCGCCTCGACCTCCTTTTCCTCGAAGCGCAGGAGCGCCGTGCGCACGTTCTCGAAGGGCAGCAGGAAAAGGTCGGGGTCGGTGGCGAAGTCGCCGGCGATGCGGCGGTCGGGCTCTTCCTCCGGCGGCGCTTCGTGGATGGCGGCGATGTCGAGCGTACCGGTGAAGGCGCCGCTGTCGGACACGACGAACACGCGCTTGGCGCTGCCCGGCGGATACTTCTCGCGCAACTCGGCCAGCGGCATGGCTTCCGGCACGACCTTGGGATCGGCACGCATCAGCCGGCTCGCCGTGAGGTCGGCCAGCCAGCCGATATCGTGCGGACTGCGGATGCCGATGCCGCGCTGATGGAAGCGCCAGGTCGAGAAGGAATAACCGAAGGTGAGGCGCACGATCGTCGAGGCGAAGACCACGCCCACCAGCACGCCCACGGTCACCGGGAAATTGCCGGTGCCTTCCAGCACGAGGAACACCATGGTGAGCGGCGCGCCGATCACCGCCGCCGCCACCGAGCCCATGCCGACCATCATCAGGGTCGCGTGCTGCTCGACCAGGTGGGGCAGGAAGTAGGTCGCGACGTCGGCGAACGCTGCACCGAACAGGCAGCCCAGGAACAGCGAGGAGCTGAACATGCCGCCGCGAAAGCCCGCGCCCAGCGAGAGCGCCGAGGCCAGGAGCTTCGCCACCAACAGGAGCAGCAGCAGGGGCAGGGTGAAATCGCCGTCGAACACCAGCTGGATGGCGCCGTGGCCGCTGCCCAGGACCTGCGGCACCAACAGCGCAATGCCGCTCACCAGCAGGCCGCCGACGGCAGGCCGCAGCCATTGCGGCAACGGCAGGCGGCGCAGCCCGCGCTCCGACCAGGTCACCGCCTGCATCGCCAGCACGCTGAAGCCGGCGGCCAGGATGCCGAGCAGCGCGAACAACAGGTAGAGCCATTGGCTGAAGTGATAGATGACGCCGACGCCGAACAATGGCGCCGGGTCCATGAGCGCGCGCAGGGTGAGGGTGGCGGCGAGCGCCGCGGCCGCCACCGGCGCCAGCGGCCGCACGGCATAGCTGCCCAGGATCAGCTCGTAGCCGTAGAAGGCGCCGGCCAGGGGTGCGTTGAAGGCCGCGGCGATGGCGGCGGCGGCGCCGGCGCCGACGAAGATGCGCAGGTCGGAGCGGCGCAGCTTGAAATACTGCCCGACCTTGGAGAACACGCCGGAGCCGAGCTGGGCGTAACCGGCCTCCATGCCGATGGCGACGCCCGAAGCGTTGGAAATCACGGTGGCGACCAGCAGGCGAAGGCTGTCGATCATCGACATGCGCCCGCCATGCAGCGCATTGGCCTCGATCGGATCGACGACCTCGTGCGAGCGGAAACGCCGCATGATGAGCGCCCCCAGGCCGAGCACGAGACCGCCGGCTGCCGGAACGATCGCGATGCGCCAAGGATCGACGCCGATGCCGGTGCTGAGGCTGTGATCGCCGGAGACCGCAAAGCCCAGCTGGTGCAGCAAATCGACCAGCCAGTGCACTCCGGCGACCAGCGCGCCCACGGCCGCCCCGGCCACGGCGCAAACGAAGATCTGGGTCGGCTCGTTGGATCGTAGCCGGCTCTGCATGCGGAAAAAGCGCCGCGTCTGCCCCCACACCGCGGCACTTGCCCGCTCGGACATCCGCGCCCCGGCGGTGCGCGCAAGAGTCGTCAATCTCG
This sequence comes from Reyranella sp., assembly GCA_035947815.1. GTDB lineage: Bacteria > Pseudomonadota > Alphaproteobacteria > Reyranellales > Reyranellaceae > Reyranella. The sequence continues at coordinate 1,550 of DASZJU010000508.1, read as the reverse complement.
CCATCGTTCCCTCGGCGACCCGATCATCGCCCGCTTCAGCCCTATCCGTCGCCTATCTTCTGGGCGATCCTGCGGCGCGTTCCAACAAGGGAGATCTTTGCATGGACCAGGACGCAACCCGGCGGGACCTGCTGCTCGCCTCGGTCATGACGGCGGCGCTGCCGCTCGGCCTCGCGCTCGGCTCGTCGATTGCATCGGCCAGCCCGATCAATCCGGCGGAGACCATCATCAAGCTTCCGGCCGAGCTTGCCTGGAAGCCCAACCCCAACAATCCGCCGCGCAGCTCGGAGTCGTGCGCGCTCACGGGCGCGCCCACCGAGCCGGGTCTCTACTACACGCTGGTGCGCTGGTGGCCGGGCTATATGAGCGCGCCGCACACCTATACCAGCGACCGCTTCTGCATGGTCTTGTCGGGAACGTGGTGGTGCAACAGCGGCAACGATTTCGATCCCGCCTCGTGCGTGCCCGCGCCGGCCGGCAGCTTCGTGCGTCGGGTCGCCGGCACACCGCATTACGACGGCGTGATTCGCAGCCATAACGAGCCGGCGATCATCGCGATCTGCGGCATCGGACCGGTCAATTACAAGCTGGTCGACCCGTCGAAGCCCGGCTGGCGCGCCGTGTGAGCGAGGCCTGCGCTTATCGCTGCGTCGACTCGACGGCGCCGTGGCCGGACTCGAGATTGTTGTCGTCCAGCAGGTAAAAAGCCAAGAAGACGATAGCGACGGCAAGTGCGCCCCACGCCAGCCATGCTCCAAGGCTCGACTTCATCCTGCCGTCCCCCGATGCGTGAGGCAGCTTTGCGGCTAGGCTAGAAGCCCATGCCGCCCATGCCGCCCCCACCGCCCGGCATCGCCGGCGGCGGGTTGTTGGCCGCACTTTCGGCGACCATGGCCTCCGTCGTGATCAGCAGGCCTGCGACCGACACCGCGCCCTGGAGCGCCGTGCGGACAACCTTGGTCGGATCGATGACTCCGGCCTTGATCATGTTGACGTATTCCGACTTCTGGGCGTCGAAGCCGAAATTGACGTCCTTCTGGTCGAGCATCCGGCCAGCGACCACCGCGCCGTCGAAGCCGGCATTTTCGGCGATCTGGCGGACCGGCGTCTGCAGCGCACGGCGCACGATCTCGATGCCGACCTGTTGGTCGTGGTTGGCGCCCCTCTTGTGCTCGAGCACGCGCGTGGCATAGAGCAGCGCCGCGCCGCCGCCGGCGACGACACCTTCCTCGACCGCGGCCTTGGTCGCATGCATGGCGTCCTCGACGCGGTCCTTCTTCTCCTTGACCTCGATCTCGGTGGCGCCGCCGACCTTGATGATCGCCACGCCGCCGGCGAGCTTGGCCAACCGCTCCTGCAGCTTCTCGCGATCGTAGTCGGAGGTCGATTCCTCGACCTGTGCCTTGAGCTGCGTGACGCGGCTCTCGATGTCCTTCTTCTTGCCGGCGCCGTCGATGATGGTGGTGTTGTCCTTGTCGATATGCACCTTCTTCGCGGTCCCCAGCATGTCGAGCGTGACGTTCTCGAGCTTGATGCCGAGATCCTCGCTG
>DASZJU010000507.1:0-5218 GCA_035947815.1 Reyranella sp. | reverse complement strand
TCCTGCTCGCCGGCCTGGAGGGCCGCCATCGCGGTCGACGGATCGCTGATGAAGGACCATTCGATGCGATCGACCGCCGGGATGCGGCCGCCGGCGATGCTGTCGACCGGCTCCTTGCGCGGGATATAGCCGTCGAACTTCGCCCACGCCGCACGCGCCCCGGAGACGAACTCGCTTTTCAGGAATCGGTAGGGGCCGCTGCCGATGGTCTCGGTCACCTGCTTCATCGGATCGACCTTCGCCATGCGCTCCGGCATGATGAAGCATTGCGACGAGTTGGACTTGGCAAGCGCCGCGGGCAGGAGCGCGAACGGCTTCTTGAGTTTTATGCGGAACCTGCGGTCATCGATCACGTCGAAAGTGTCGACGAATTTCATCATGAGCTGGCCGAAACCATCGCGCGCGCCCCAGCGCTGGATCGAGGCAATGCAGTCGGACGACCGCACGGGCTCGCCGTCGTGGAACTTCAGCCCCTCGCGCAGGCCGAGGACGTAGGCCTTGCCGTCATCCTCGACGGTCCAGCCCTCGGCCATCTGCGGATGCGGCACGTAGTTCGAATCGACCGCCAGGAGCTGATCGAACGTCAGGAAGCCATAGTCCTTGGTCGGCGGCGCGGTGGTCCAGATCGGATCGAGAGAGGCCAGATTGCCGTTGTGGATGATGCGCAGGGTCTTGGCGGCGTTCTTTTGCGCCAGTGCCGGCCGGCCGGCGGCGGAAAGCATTGCTGCGAGCGTAGTGCCCTGTAGGAAATTTCGTCTCTTCATGATCTGCCCATCGCAAAGACCGGGCCAATGCGCGTATATCATCGCATGATCGCTAACGCCCGCATGTACTCCGTCACGCCCAAGGTCGCGGCGCTGTGGCGCAGCCTGCTCGCGGCGGTGCTCGGGAAAGTCGACGCGCCGATCGATATCGTCGACCACGCGCCACCCGAGCCGATCTCCGAGCTCTGGCGGAGGCCGGACAAGGCCGCCGTGTTCATGTGCGGGTTGCCCTGGAGCCTGGCCACACCGCGGCCGACCTTGGTCGTGGCGCCCAGACCGTCGCCGGCGGCCTATGGCGGTCGCGCCTGCTACTGGACCGACCTCGTGGTACGCGCCGAAAGCCCGTTCCAGTCGCTGGAGCAGACCTTTGGCCATCGCCTGGCGCTCACCACGGCCGAATCGCAGTCGGGCTACGCCGCGCCCCTATACGCGCTGATGGCCCATGGCGGCGCCAAGCCGCTCTATCGCGAGATCATAGAGCCGCGTTTCACGCCGATGGGTGCGCTGACGGCCGTGATCGAGAACAAGGCCGAGGTGGCACCAATCGATTCCTATGCGCTGGCGCTGCTCACGAAATACGCGCCGGATCTCACCGCGCAGGTCCGCATCATCAAGAGCACCGAACCAACCGCGATCCCGGCTGTCGTGGCCTCCGGCCAGGCCCCGGCTGGCGTCGCCGCCGCGTTCCTGTCAGCCGGCGCCGAGGCGTCGACGCGGGCCCTGATGGACCAACTCTTGCTTCACAGCTTTGCCCGCCCTGAGGTGGACGCCTATGATGCGTTGCGAGAAAGGTTTTTGACTATGCAGGCGTTCTGGCGCCGCCATCCCCTGGCAGAGAAAGCCCATCCGCTGTTCGCCAACGAATTGGGCGGGCCCTGACCATGCAGCGATCGCGCGCAAGTTCTGGGACGTCGAAGGTCCGACCTGGATCTTGGCTGTGGCGATCTACAGCGCTTGGTTCCTGCTGATGTGGTTCCAGGCCTACATCCCCTGGGCGATGATCTTCCTGGGCAGCTACGTCATCGCCTGGCAGTTCTCGCTGCAGCACGAGACCATCCACTGCTTCCGCGGCGTGCCGAAATGGTTCCGCACGCTGATCGCCATGCCGCTGCTCGGCCTCGGGCGCGCCATCCTGCTGGTCGCCTATCCCGGCTTCAGCCTGGGCCTGCTGCGCGCCTTTATCGAGCATCGTGCCGGGCCACGGCCCGGCCGGCGCGTGGCCAGCGTGGAGTCCAACACGCTGTTCGGCCTGCTGTTCCTCTACGACAACCTGCGCGCCGCGCATCACCTGCGACCCACTATCCCGTGGTACGAGTTGCCGCGTTTCTATCGCGAGAATCGCGCGAAGCTGCTGAGGCACAACGACAACTTCGTCTTCAGGGGCTATTGGGAGATCACGCGTCAATATCTGTTCCGGCCGGTATTCGTGCCGGTCCATCCGACGGTCTAGGGGGATCGATCATGCAGAGGCGTTTTGTTGCGGCCGCGCTGACGGCGGGCCTGCTGTTTGCTGGCAGCGCTTCGGCACAAATCAAGATCGGCTTCCACGCGCCGCAGTCGGGTCCGGCCGCCGCCGACGGCAAGTCCTCGACCGTCGGTGCGGAGATCGCGCGCGACTGGATCAACGAGCAGGGCGGCGTGCTGGGACAGAAGATCGAGCTCGTCATCTATGACGACCAGAACAAGCCCGACCAGGCGGTGCCGATCGCCAACAAGCTGATCGGCCAGGACAAGGTCGTGGCGGCAGTGTCGGGCAGCTATTCCGCGCCGACGCGCGCCGCGGCCGCCGTGTTCCAGACCGCCGGCATCCCGTACTTCTCGGCCTACGGCGTGCATCCCGACATCACCAGCGGCGGCGACTTCGCCTTCCGCGGCGTGACGCTCGGACCGCCGCAGGGCAAGGGCGCGGCGAAGTTCATCGCCGACAAGTTCGGCAAGGCCAAGGTCACCCTGCTGACCATGAACAACGATTTCGGCCAGTCGATCGCCGATGGCTTCAAGGAAGCTGCCCCCAAGTACGGGCTGTCGATCACCAAGGAATACACCTTCGGCCTGGGCGAGCGGCAGTTCGGGCCGATCATCGCCTCGGTCAAGAACGACAATCCCGACGTGATCTACGCCATCGGTTACTACTTCGTCGGCGGCCCGCTGGTGGCGCAGCTGCGCGCCGCCGGCCTGAAGCAGCCGATCGTGGGCGCCCAGGCGTTCGATTCGATGAAGCTGATGGAAATCGCCAAGGAGGCCTCCGACGGCGTGTTCGTGGTCGGCGGCATGGACCGCCTGCGCAAGACGCCGCCTGATCTGCAGAAGTTCGAAGCGGAGTTCAAGAAGCGCGCCGGCTACGAGACCGAAGCGGTCGCGGCGAACTGCTACTCGTCGGTGATGCTGGTGGCCGACGCCATCAAGCGCGCCGGCAGCACGGATCCGAAGAAGATCCGCGATGCGCTGGCGGCCACCAAGAACTTCCCGATGCTGACCGGCAACCTCGGCTACTTCAATGCGGTCGGCGAGATGTACATGCCGCTCGAGGTGACCGTGGTGAAAGACGGCAATTTCGTCGGCACCGCGGTGATCGACGACCCGTCGATCCTGGCGCCGCCGGGCAAGTAACCAGCGCCGCGACCAGCGCCGACAGGGCGCTCGATGTATTTCGTCGAACTGGGGGTCAAGGGCCTCGTCTACGGCTGCATGTACGCCATGATGGCGGTGGGCCTGACGCTGGTCTATGGCCTGCTGCGTATCCTGCATATCGCCCATGCCGGTGTCTTTGCCCTGGGCGCCTTCATCGCGGTGGTGGTAGCGAACGAGACCGGGAGCCTGGCGCTGGGCTTTGCGCTGGCGATCGTGGTGAGCGCGGTCGCGGGCGTCGCCATCTACCGTCTTGCCTATCAGCCGTTGCTCGGTCACGCCGCGTTCGTGCCGATGATCGTGTCGATCGGCATCTTCATCGTGATGCAGGAAGCCTTCCGCATGGTGTTCGGGGCCTACGGCATCGCCTTCGATTACAATCCGTACTACACGGCCACCGTCGATCTCGCGGGCATCCGTCTCAACTATGTCGAGATCGCGATGGTGGTCGCTGCGACGGTGCTGCTGGTCGGGTTCGGCCTGTTCGCCAGCCTGACGCGCGCCGGCGTCGGCTGGCGGGCGACGGTCAGCGATCCGCAAATGGCCACCAGCTTCGGCGTCGATCCGGTGCGCGTGCGCTATCTCAACTTCATCTTCGGCTCGGGCCTCGCCGGCATCGCGGGCGCGCTGGTCGGACTGTTGAACAACTACGTCGAGCCGACGATGGGCGCGCTGGTGAGCTACAAGGCGCTCGCCATCATCGTGCTGGGCGGGCTGGGCAGCGTGCGCGGCACCCTGATCGCCAGCCTGATCCTGGGCGTGGTCGAATCCTACGGCACGATCTATCTCGCCGATATCTTCGACCGCGATGCCATCGGCTTCCTGTTCCTGATCGTCGTGCTGATGGTGCGGCCGCAGGGCCTGCTCGGACGCGGATGAGCCGATGAGCGGCTACGTCGCGAGCCTGCTGAGCGTCATCGGCATCAACATGATCCTGGCGCTCAGCCTCAACATCATTACGGGCTTCTGCGGCCAGGTGAGCCTGGGACATGCGGCCTTCTACGGCATCGGCGCCTATACGGCGGCTTACCTGAGCAAGCTCGGCGTGCCGCTGCTGCTGACCTTGTCCGCGGGCACGGCCATGGCGGGCCTGATCGGCGTCGCGGTCGGCCTGACGTCGCTCCGCGTGCGCCACGACTTCCTGGCCGTCACGACCATGGGCATCGGCTTCGTGTTCCTGGGCTTCGTGCGCAAGCAGAAATGGCTGGGCGCCGAGCTCGGCATTTCCGGCATCCCGGCGCCAGGACTCGACCCGCTTGCCTATGCGCTGTTGATCGCCGTCGCGGCGGCGTCGGTGATCGCTTTCAGCCTGTGGATCAAGCGCAGCTGGATGGGCTTCACTTTCGACGCCGTCGCCGACGACGAGGACGCCGCCCGGACCGTCGGCGTCAACGTTCCGGCCTACAAGCTCACCGCCTTCGGCATCGGCACGGCGCTCGCGGGGCTGGCGGGCGGGCTCTATGTCTACTTCGCGCGCATCATCCTGCCCGACACGTTCGACTTCGTGCAGTCGATCGCGATCCTGACCATGGTGGTGATCGGCGGCACGGGCTCGGTATGGGGCGTCGTGGCGTCGACCGTGGCGCTCACCCTGCTGCCCGAAGTTTCACGCGCGGCGAGCGACTACCGGCTGCTGATCTTCGGCGGCATGCTGATCCTGGTGATGCGCTTCAGTCCGGGCGGTCTTGCCGGGATGGCGCGATCGTTCCTTGGATCGAAGCGCGCGCGCCGGCGGGCTGTGCCATGACGGCGCTGGCACGGATCGACGACCTGCATAAAAGCTTCGGCGGCGTCTCCGCGGCCAGCGGCGTGAGCTTTGCCGTCAA
>DASZJU010000506.1:0-2896 GCA_035947815.1 Reyranella sp. | reverse complement strand
TTCACCGATCTGGGCGAGGCGCTCGGCATTCCCGGCATCAAGCAGATCTTTTATGGCCTGGCGCTGCTGGTGATCGTGATGTACCGGCCGGCCGGCGTCTGGCCGTGGCTGGCCGGGAAGCTCGGTTTGCGGGAGCGACCGAAGTGATCGGCGCACGACTCGACCTCGCCGGCATCGGCAAGAGCTTCCGCGGCCTGCGCGCGGTGCACGACGTGAGTTTCAGCGTCCCGGCCGGCGCCATCCACGCCCTGATCGGGCCCAACGGCGCAGGCAAGACCACGATCTTCAACATGATCGCCGGCGCACTTGCGCCCGACGCCGGCACCGTCAGCCTCGACGGCAAGGTGATCTCCGGCCTGCGGCCCGATCGCACCTGCGATGCCGGCATCGGCCGCACCTTCCAGCTCGTGAAGCCATTCAAAGGATTGAGCGTACTGGAAAACGTCACGGTGGGGGCTCTCCACCGCAGACCCGACCTCGCCCAAGCGCGCGACAGCGCAGCGACGATCCTATCGCGGCTCAGTCTTTACGACCGCCGCCACCAGCTCGCGGAAAGCCTGACCCTGCCCGACCGCAAGCGACTGGAAGTGGCACGGGCGCTGGCGACCGAGCCCAAGTTGCTGCTGCTCGACGAGGTGATGGCGGGCCTGCGGCCGACCGAGGTCGACGTCATGGTGGCATTCCTGCGCGAGCTGAACGCGCACAGCGGCCTCACCATCCTGCTGATCGAGCACGTCATGCGCGCGGTCATGGCGCTCGCCGCCGAGGTCGTGGTGGTGAGCTACGGCGAAAAGATCGCCGAGGGCACGCCGCAAACGATCGCCCGCCATCAGGCCGTGCTCGACGTCTATCTCGGCGAGCCGGAGCAGCCATGATCACCGCCCTCCTGAAAGTCGAGAATCTCGACCTCTACTATGGCGATGCCCAGGCGCTGGCCGATGTCGCGCTCGAGATCGCCGCGGGCGAGATCGTGACCATCGTCGGCGCCAACGGAGCGGGCAAGAGCTCGCTGATCCGCGCCATCCACAGCATCGAGAAGCCGGCGCGCGGCGCTGTCTTCTTCGACGGCGTCGATATCGCCGGCTGGCCTTCCCACCGCGTGTGCGAGGCGGGAATCGGCCATGTCGCCGAGGGCCGCCAGGTCTTCCCCAATCTCTCCGTGCTGGAGAACCTCGAGATGGGCGCCACGCCGCGCCGGGCGCGCGCCGCCGAGAAGCAGACCTTGGAACGTGTGTTCGCGATGTTCCCGCGGCTCTCCGAGCGGCGCCGTCAGGCGGCCGGCACGCTGTCCGGCGGCGAGCAGCAGATGCTGGCCATCGGCCGCTGCCTGATGGGCCAGCCCAGGCTCATTATGTTCGACGAACCGTCGCTGGGTCTGGCGCCCACGATCGTGCAGGAAGTGTTTCGTATCGTGCGCCGCCTCAACGAGGAAGGGCTCACCATTCTGCTGGTCGAGCAAAACGTGATGGCCTCGCTCAAGATCGCCCATCGCGGCTACGTGCTGGAGAATGGCCGCATCGAGCTCTCCGGCCCTGGTCGCGCGCTTTTGAACAACGATCGCGTGCGTCAGGCCTATCTCGGCCTTTAGAGTTTATCGGACCGTCGGCCTCACTTTCTTGTCGTCCTGAGCGCAGCGAAGGACCTCATCGCCGCCTGCCGCTGGCATGAGATCCTTCGCTGCGCTCAGGATGACAGCGGCGCCGAAGCCCACGGAGTTGACGGCCGCGGCCCTGGCCTGCGATCCTGTTGGCTTCCGGTACAGACCGTTGCCGCGTGCGGTGCGGGTTTTGGTGCGGGACGGCTCGGACATCCCGTCGACGGGATACCCGCCCTCCCCGGCGGACAGAGCCACGGGAGGACTCTTCAGATGAATCGTCGCGATATGTTGAAGGCCGGCGTCGCCGCCGGCGCCCTCGGTCTGGCGCCGCGCCTCGCGTCGGCCCAGGTCACCTTTGCGCCCGCGCCGAAGGGCTGGCGTTCCTATGTGCTGACCGGGCGGGTCGAGCCGATGGACGGCGCCACCCGGGCGTGGATCCCGCTGCCGACTTTCGCGGCCGCCGAGTGGCAGCGCCCCGGCAACGTCAGCTGGACGGGCAACGCCAAGATCGCCGAGCGCGTCCGCGATCCCCTGTACGGCGCCGAGATGCTTCGAGTTGAATGGGCGGCCGATCAGCAATCGCCGTTGATCGAGGTCACGGCGCAGGTCCAGACCCAGGACCGCTCGGTCGTTCCGGGCCAGGGCTCGGCGCCGCCACTCGGCGATGCCAAGCGCAAGCACAATCTCATGGCCACCGAGCTGCTGCCGACCGACGGGCTGGTGAAGGAAACCGCCGAGGAAGTCGTCAAGGGCAAGAAGGACGACGTTGCCAAGGCGCGCGCCCTCTACGAGTGGGTCGTGGAGAACACCTTCCGCAATGCCAAGACGCCGGGCTGCGGCGTCGGCGACATCACGACGATGATCAAGACCGGCAACCTCAACGGCAAGTGCGCCGACCTGAACGCGCTCTATGTCGGCCTGGCCCGCTCGGTCGGCCTGCCGGCGCGCGATGTCTACGGCATCAGGGTCGTGCCCTCGCAGTTCGGCTTCAAGGCGCTGGGCGCGGGCTCGGAGAACGTCACCAAGGCGCAGCACTGCCGCGCCGAGGTCTGGCTGTCGGGCAGCGGCTGGACCCCGGTCGATCCGGCCGACGTGCGCAAGGTCGTGCTCGAGGAGCCGCCGGGCAACCTCTCCATGATCGCTCCCAAGGTGGTGGCGGCGCGCAAGGCGCTGTTCGGCGCGTGGGAAGGCAACTGGGTCGCCTTCAACGACGCCCACGATGTGAAGCTGCCGGGCTCGACGGAACCGGCCATCGCCTTCCTGATGTATCCCCAGGCCGAGAACAAAGCCGGCTTCCTC
>DASZJU010000505.1:0-28313 GCA_035947815.1 Reyranella sp. | reverse complement strand
GATTCACGACGTCGAGGTCGGTCCGCCCGGCCCCGGCCAGGTGAAGATCCGACACACCGCGATCGGTCTCAACTTCATCGACATCTATACCCGTTCCGGCCTCTACCCGACGCCGATGCCGAACGCGGTGGGCCGCGAGGCCGCCGGCGTGATCATCGAGGTCGGGCCCAAGGTGAAGGGCTTCAAGAAGGGCGAGAGGGTCGCCTATTGCGGCGTGCTGGGCGCCTACTGCCAGGAGCGCCTGATGGGCGTCGAGCAGCTCGTGCACGTGCCCAAGGGCGTGAGCGACGAGCAGGCGGCCGCCATCATGCTGAAGGGCATGACGACGGAATATCTCGTCGATCAGTGCGCCAAGCCGTGGCTCAAGAAGGGCGACATCGTGCTGTTCCATGCCGCCGCGGGCGGCGTCGGCCTGTTGTTCGGCCAGTGGGCCAAGGCGCGGGGCTACAAGGCGATCGGCACGGTGTCCTCGCCGGAGAAAGCAGCCCTCGCCAAGAAGAACGGCTACAAATGGGTGATCGACTACACCAAGGAGAACGTGGCCGAAAAGGTGAAGGCGATCACCAAGGGCAAGGGCGTGCCCGTGGTGTTCGACGGCGTCGGCAAGGACACCTGGGAGGCCTCACTCGACAGCCTGCAGCCGCGCGGCCTTTTAGCCTCGTTCGGCAACGCGTCCGGTCCGGTCGCACCGGTGCCGCCCGGGGTGCTGAACACCAAGGGCTCGCTCTATCTTACGCGCCCCAGCCTCGGCGCCTACACCGCCACCCGCAAGGATCTCGAGGCCAGCGCCAAGTCGCTGTTCAAGATGGTCAAGAGCGGCAAGGTGAAGATCGCCATCGACCAGCGCTATCCGTTGGCCGAGGCGCCCCAGGCGCATATGGATCTCGAAGGACGCAAGACGACCGGGCAGACCGTCCTGGTGCCCTGATCGCGGGCTGGCACGATGGCTGACCACGATGGCTGACGAAGAAGCCAGGCAGGACGTCGTCACCGACGTCGAGCAAACCGGCTGGCTGGCGCGCCTGGCCCGATCGGTCGGCGGCGTCATCTTCGGCTTCCTGCTGATCATCGGCGCGTGCGTGCTGCTGTTCTGGAACGAGGGGCGCGCGATCCAGACCGCGCGCTCCCTGAGCGAAGGCGCCGGGCTAGTGCACGACGTCGCAGCCGACCAGGTTGATCCCGCCAACGACGGGAAGCTGATCCATGTCTCGGGGCCGCTTTCCGTCGCGGGCCCGGTCCTCGATGCGGAGTTCAGTGTGCGCAGCAGCGAGCTCAGGCTGGTACGCCGAGTCGAGATGTTCCAATGGACCGAGGAGCAGGACAGCGAGACCAGGAAGAAGCTGGGCGGCGGCGAGGAGAAGACCACGACCTACAAGTACACGCGCGCCTGGGCCGATAAGCCCGTCGATTCGTCCAAGTTCCGTGAACGGGCTGGCCACGCCAATCCGGAGATGACCTGGCGCACTCGCAACCTCCTGGCGCCGCAACCCACGATCGGCGCCTTTTCGGTGCCGGACAATCTCTTGGCGAGCTTTGGCAGCGAGCGGCCGCTGGCGGCCAGCGACGACCAGGCCGCCGCCCTGCAGCGCAAGCTCGACAAGCCGGTGCGGGTGGTCGACGGCGCGATCTACATCGCCCGCGATCCTGACCAGCCGGCGGTCGGCGATGTGCGCATCACCTACGCCGAAGTGCCGCTGCAGGACGCGAGCGTGGTCGCCCGCCAGTCGGGCAACGGGCTCGCACCCTATGTCGCCAAAGCCGGCGGCACGGTCGACTTGATCGCCGCAGGCCGCGTGCCGGCGACCGACATGTTCAAGTCGGCGCAGGACGACAACCGCCTGTGGACCTGGTTGATCCGCGCTGGCGGCTGCCTGCTGATGTTGTTCGGCTTCGGCCTGATCCTGGGACCGCTTGGCGTGTTGGGCGATGTCATCCCCTTCATTGGCGACGTGATTCGCGCCGGCACGGGACTGGTCAGCCTGCTGTGCACGGCAGTGGTCGCGCCGGTCGTGATCGCCATTGCCTGGCTATGGTACCGGCCGCTGGTCGCGGTTGGCATCCTGGCAGTAGGCGGCGCTGTTGCCTTCGGTGCGATCTGGCTGGCGCGCCAGCGCAAGGAACGCAAGACGGCCGCTGTCTGATGATTGTCTGCAGATGATGATCGTCGGTCTGACCGGCTCCATCGGCATGGGCAAGTCGACTGCCGCCAAAATGCTGCGGCAGATGGGCGTGCCCGTGTACGATGCCGACGCCGCCGTCCATGCGCTGCAGGCGCCGGGCGGCGCGGCGCTGCCGCCGATCGAGGCGGCCTTTCCCGGCGTGGTGAAGGACGGCGTGCTCGACCGCCAGGCGCTGGGCGCGCGGGTGTTCGGCAACAAGGCAGCGCTACGCAAGCTGGAATCGATCGTGCACCCGCTGGTCGGTCAACGGCAGCGCGCCTTCCTGAAGCGGGCGGCGCGGCGGGGCGAAAAGCTGGTCGTGCTCGACATCCCGCTGCTGTTCGAGGGCCTTGGCGATCGGCGGGTCGACGCCACCCTGGTGGTGAGCGCGCCCACCTTCCTGCAACGCCACCGGGTGATGGCGCGACCCGGCATGACGGCCGACCGGCTCGACGGCATCCTGCGCCAGCAGGTGCCCGACGTGCTGAAACGGCACAAGGCCGACATCGTCATCCCGACCGGGCTGGGCCTGGCGCCGACACGGGCCGCGCTCGCCACGGCGGTGGCGACGCTCAAGACCCGGCGCGGCCGCTTCTGGCCGCCCAATCCGTGGCGCGAGAAATTCACAGCCCGCCTTGCGCAGGCGCGCCGCAAGTAGGCTACAAGGCCTGATGCGGGAAATCGTTCTCGACACCGAAACCACAGGCCTCGATCCACTCGCCGGTCACCGCGTGGTCGAGTTGGGCTGCATCGAGCTCATCAATACGGTGGCGACCGGCAAGACGTTCCAGGCCTACTTCAACCCGGAAATGATCATGCCGACCGGCGCGCAGGACGTGCACGGCCTCACCGACGAGTTCCTGGCCGACAAGCCGCGGTTCGCCGAGCGCATCGACGAGTTTTTGGCCTTCATCGGCGACGCGCAACTGGTGATCCACAATGCGCAGTTCGACATCGGTTTCCTGAATGCCGAGCTGGAAAGGGCCGGGCGGCCGAAACTGACCAACGCCTATGTCGACACGGTGTCGATGGCGCGCCGCAAATTCCCCGGCCAGCGCGCCAGCCTGGATGCGCTTTGCGAGCGCTTCAGCATCGATAATTCCAGCCGCACCAAGCACGGCGCGCTGCTCGATTCGGAGTTGCTGGCCGAAGTCTATCTCGAGCTGAGCGGCGGCCGGCAGCGCGATCTCGGCCTCGCGCCCGAGATAGCGGGCATGGTCACGGTGTTTGGCCTGACCGCCGATAACCGCCCGGTGCGTCCGCCCCGGCCGCATGCACCGAGTGCCGTGGAACTGGCCGCGCATGCCGCGTTCATGCTGCAGCTCAGCGATCCGCTCTGGCTGCAACACTAACGTCCATTTGGTGGCTGACTGCACTGCTGGCATCTGCAGATTTAAGGCCCTATGCCGGTACGAAAGAATTATCTTGCGCGCCGGTAATGCACGTATCGAGCACTTCTGACTATTGACAAGACTGAGCAATGTTGTGGCGTATGCCTGTCGACACTCGCACAAGAGGATCGGCAGCATGTTCAATTTCCGACCCAAGACCGACTTGCCTGGCTTTCGCGTCGGCCAAGCGGAGGACGTACCCGGCTTTGCCCTCGACCCAAACGGTTTGCCTAGTGGGGCGCCGGCCATTACTGGCGGTGGTCTCTATCCGACAACGTATCCGGCGTATGATCCGACCGCGCCTGTTGGTGATGGATCTCCGCCGGCCCAGGCACCTCGCACGGCGCCGTCAGCCGTCGTACCTGTCGCTGCCGGAGATCTGGCATGCGAAGGCATGCGGGGTGGGTGCGAAAGTGGGGGCGATTGGGGAAGCACAGCCGCGTATCGCGTGGAAGGTCGGAATTTATGTGTAAAGTGTGCCGTGAAACGGCTGGGCTACCAGGACGAGCCAAGTTCTACGTTGCCAGGTCTCCTCGAGCCATGGAGTCTTTTGCGCAAATAGGAGATCGCTAGATGATCGATTGGACGACCGCACTCGGCCGCCTCCTTGTCGGCGACATCTTTCATGCCAAATGTCTCAACGGCGCAAGCCTCATCTGCCTTGTCGAAACCGTCACGGACGATCGAATTCTGGCGAGACGGGTGACGACGCAGGACAATGTCGAGTTCGATCGCAGCACCGGCACAGCTCTTGGAAACGATGCACCCTGCACCATCGATTCCATTGCACCGTTGCCAGTCGAGATACACAACATAATGCTGGGACTTGATCGCAAGATGCGACTGCAACGTGATCCGGAGAAGTTCAAGCTAAACAAGGAGGAGATACAGGCCATCCACTTTGTGAACGCCTACTATCCCTCGAATCCGCTGTGACGTGCCCCTCAAGCTCTATCTTAGGCGTGTCCCACCGGGCCGCCGGGAGTGATGCCCGGCATCTTGCCACCGTTGGCCTCGAGCTGCTGACGGTAGAGCGCCACGAAATCGACCGGCGCGATGTTGAGTGGCGGGAAGCCCGCCTCGCGCGTGGCGTTGGCGACGACGGCGCGGGCGAACGGGAACAGCAGGCGCGGCGTCTCGATGAACAACAGCGGGCCGAAGGCGTCCGGCGGCACGTCGCCCAGGGTCACGGTGCCGGCATAGACCAGCTCGAGCATGAACAACGGCTCGTCCTTCGGCGTCTTGGCGTTGGCTTCGATCGACAGCGCCACCTCGAAGGTCTTGGCGTCGAACTGGCGGTTGGTGACCTGCACATTGAGCGAGAGCTGCGGCTGGGTCTGCTCGATCAGGCTTTGCGGCGCGCGCGGGTTCTCGAAGCTCAGGTCCTTGATGTACTGGCCGTGCATGATGAGCGGACCAGCCGGAGCTTGGGCAGGGCCGGGAGGTGGTGACGGCGGAGGGGTCGTTGTCATGGCTTACTTTCGCTGTTTCGGCGGCGGGGCGGTACCATGCAGGGCTGCACTGCACAAGGCGCGGGCAGGGGCAGAGGCCGGGCAATTGCCAAGGCATCGCCCAACGACGATGATGGGTGCACCCTTATTGCACGGTCCGGCGAGGAAATGGATCGATCTTCTTTGCGCCCTCTTGTGGGCATTTCGTCCTGTCTCAAGGAAAACGGCCGCGGCGGCTGGCATCACACGGTGGGCGACAAATACGTCCGGGCAGCGATCCATGCCGTCGGCGCGCTGCCCATCCTGATCCCGGCCATCGGCGCCGAATTCGGCGAAGAGAGGGCCACGATCGAGGCCCTGGACCGTCTGATCGACGGCTTGGACGGCGTCCTGCTGACCGGCAGTCCGTCCAATGTCGAGCCGCATCATTATGAGGGCGAGGACAGCCGGCCGGGCACCGCGCACGATCCGGCGCGCGATGCCACCACCTTGCCGCTGATCCGCCATTCGATCGATCGCGGCGTGCCGCTGTTCGCGATCTGCCGCGGCTTGCAGGAAGTCAACGTGGCGCTGGGCGGCTCGCTGCATCAGCTCGTGCACGAGGTCGAAGGGCGGCGCGATCATCGTTCGCCCAAGTCGCCCGATACCGACGTGAACTACGCGCCGGCGCACGACGTTGACATCATCGAAGGCGGCCTGCTGCACCGCTTGCTGGGCGAGCGTCGCGTGACAGTGAATTCGCTGCACGCCCAAGGGGTCGATCGCCTGGCGCCGCGCGCCCGGCTCGAGGCCACGGCCGACGACGGTCAGGTCGAGGCGTTCAGCGTGCCTGATGCACCGGCCTTTGCGCTGGCCTTGCAATGGCATCCCGAGCACAGGGCGCTCGAGAATCCCGTCTCGATGAAATTGTTCGACGCCTTTGCCGCGGCCTGCCGTTCGCGCGCCGCGGCGCGGCGGGGCATTCCCCTGCGCGCCGCCGCAGAGTAGCGATGGCTCCGTCCGCCACCCGCAACAACGCGCGCCGCGATTTCTACGAGCGCATCGGCGAGCTTTCGATGGCGCCGCTGTGGGAATCGCTGCACCAGCTCGTGCCGCCCGCGCCGGCGCCGAAATACCAGCCGGCCCATTGGGACTACGACAAGGTGCGGCCGTTCCTGATGGAATCGGGCTCGCTGATCACCGCCAAGGAAGCGGTGCGCCGCGTGCTGATCCTGGAGAACCCGGCGATGCAGGGCAGCGCCTGCATCACGCCCTCGCTCTATGCCGGGCTGCAGCTCATCCTGCCGGGCGAGGTGGCGCCCAGTCACCGCCACACCCAGTCGGCGCTGCGCTTCATCGTCGAGGGCGAAGGCGCCTACACCGCCGTCGACGGCGAGCGCACCATCATGCGCGAGGGCGATTTCGTCATCACGCCGACCTGGACCTGGCACGACCACGGCAACGATTCGAAGCAGCCGATGGTGTGGCTGGACGGGCTCGACATTCCGATGGTGGCGATGTTCAACGCGGGCTTCGCCGAGAATGGCGAGAGCGACGAGCAGGTCGTTACCGCGCCTGTGGGTACGTCCGACGCCAAGTATGCCAGTGGCCTGCTGCCGGTCGACTGGAAGCCCGCGCGCCAGACCTCGCCCATTTTCAACTATCCCTATGCCCGCACGCGCGAGGCACTGCAGGGCCTCAGCAAGGCCGGCCCGCCCGACACCTGCCACGGCTACAAGCTGCGCTATGTGAACCCGGCGAGCGGCGGCGCCCCGATCGCCACCATGGGCACCTTCATGCAGCTCCTGCCCAAGGGCTTTGCAACCGCGCCGTATCGCAGCACCGACGGCACGATATTCTCGGTGGTCGAAGGCGAGGGCGAGAGCGTGATCGGCGCGGAGACCTTCCGCTGGAAGAAGCGCGATCATTTCGTCGTGCCGAGCTGGGCCACCGTCGTGCACAAGGCCAGGAGTGATTCAGTGCTGTTCTCCTTCTCCGACCGCCCGGTGCAGGAGAAGCTCGATCTGTGGCGCGAGGATCGCGGCGGGCGTTAGCCGATCTCGATCGAACGACCTTCGCCCAGGGCGCGTTGCGTGGCGTCGGATAGAACCAGGGCTTCAATGGCCCGTTCGGCGTCGAGCAGCGCGGGATCGGCACGGCCGGCGATACAATCCACGAAGCGCTGAAGTTCGGCCTGATAAGGATTGCGTGCTGCCGTCGGCACGCTCTGCGCGGGGGCTTTGCCATCGAAGATCGTAAAAGTGCTTTTCGGTGGGCCGTCCTCGAAGATGGCCTGATGCTCGAAGGCCGCTCCTTCGAACAGCGCGCGAAAACCGACGGTAAAGGGAAATCCCGGCGGCATCAGGCCGCTGGCGACGACGGTGGCGTGACGGCCGTCCTGGTAGCTCAGCAAGGCCGAGATCTCGCCGGGGACGCCCGCAGTGGTTCGCACGGCGCTGGCCGACAGACGAGCCGGCGAACCCATTACCCATTGGATGAAATCGAAGTCAAAGGTCATCAGCTCGGTGGAGGGATCGCTGTAGTGCGCCTTGTGATCGGGCGCATCGGGATGCAGATAGGATCCCAGCCGCCAGGTCGCGACGCTCAACAGGCGTCCATGCTTGCCCGAAGAGGTCGTCGCCTTGATGTGCTCATAGGCGCCCAGCGAGCGCATGAGCAGGCCGACTTGCAGCAGCCGGCTGGCACGGCGCGCCGCATCGTGCATCTGTCGAGCCTCGTCCAGCCGCAGCGCCAGCGGCGTCTCGCAGAACACGTGCTTGCCGGCATTCAATGCCGGAACGACGAAAGCGTGGTGGACTGCACTGGGCAGGCAGACATCGATGGCGTCCACCTCTGCATTTCTGATCAAGGCGGTGGCGTCGTTGAAAGGCTCGGCCTTGCAGATCGCGGCGGCTGATCGGGCGCGTGCCGGGTCGCGGGAGAATACGCCGACGACCGTCGCTTCGGCGATCCCGGCATAGGCGGCCGCATGCGCCGTTCCCATGGCGCCCGCGCCCAGGATGCCGATCCGAGTCTGGGTCAATCGAGCCATCCTGCTTCTTTGACTTGCTCTCGAAACGTCTTGCTGACCGGCACGCGCAGCCCGTTGCGCAACACCAGGACATTGCGACTGGCGTTGCGTTCCACCGAGCCGATCGCGCCCTCGGCGACCCACCACGAGCGGTGCACCTGACGGCCGCACGACGGTCCGAGCTCGGCCAGCGCATCGCGCAGGCGCAAAAGGATGAGATCGCTGCCCAGCGCGGTGTGGATGCGGAGGTAATGGTCCTCCATCTCCAGCGCCAGCAGATCGCGGCCCAGCGCCGGCGGCACGCGGCGGAAGAAATCGGGGGCGACCGGTTCCACGCCGGGGGCAGGCGCTGCAGCGACGTTTGCGGCGACTCTGGCGCGCTCGGTATCCGCTTCGGCATGCAGGCGCCGCTGGACGAACAGGCCGACCAGGATGGTGATGACCACTGCCAGGAATGCTGTCTGCGGGAATATGTAGGGAAAGGCGCGCCAGGGGAGGGGCCACACCAGCCAGCTATGGACGATCATGATTGCTGCTGTCATCGGCACCGCCGCCAGGATTCCGGCCAACGCCATGCGGGCGACGATCGGCCAACGGTTGATCGCCTCGACCCGGCGCAATGCAACGATGAAGCCTATCACCAGCGCCCAGGCCAGGACGCCGGTAATGGTGAAATAGAGCAGGCGTTTGCCCAGCCCCATGGTCTCGTAGGTGCCGAACGGGCCGGTCACGGCCATGACGACCGCGATGCCCAGCACCCACGGCAGGTGATAGGGGATCGTTCTGACAGGAGTCCATTCGCGCATCGTGGAATGATGATCCCGGCAGATCGCGAAAAAGACCAGCGATTCCACGCAACTCGGATGGAACACGCGGGGCGTCGCAGCGATCTTGCCCACGCTCGTCGTCATTGCACCGCGTGGGAACTGAAATGCCATCTTTCTTTCAAATCGTCGCCAACACGCCGCTCTGGGTATGGCCGCTCATGGCCTTCGTCCTGTGGCTCGGCCTGCAGGGCCTGCGCCCGCGCGTCATCCCGGTGTGGCGGCTCGCCATCCTGCCCGCGGTCAGCCTCGCCACCTCGCTGGCCGGCATCGCGCAATCGGCCAACCCGGCCGGGGCGGCCGCCGGCTGGGGACTGGCGCTGATCGCCTTCCTGCCACTGGGCTGGGCCTTCGGCCAGGACCGCCCGGTGCGGCTGCGCCCCGAGGACGGCAAGCTGGAAGTCGCCGGCGGCTGGTTCGCGCTCCTGTTCGGCCTCTCGATCTTCGCCGTGCGCTACGCGATGGGCGTGCTGTTCGGCGTCCTGCCGGCGCTGCGCGCCGAGGCGTTTTGGATCTACCTTTCGGGCGCGGTCGGCGGCATGGTCGCGGGCGTCGGCATCGGCTGGCTCGCCAACCTGCTGCGGCGCGCCCGCCGCTCCGTGGAGGCCGCACCATGCGCCTGATCGCTATCCTTGTGCTGGCGCTGTCGGTCAGTCTCGCGGTCCTCGCCCAGCAGCGCTTCGACTTCAAGGTGCGCGAGGACATGTTCGCCGGCATGGACGGCGACACGGCGGCGTTCGACCGCGCCATGAAACTGATCGCCGACACATTGTCGGCCGACCCAGACCATGCCGAGGCGTTGGTGTGGCGTGGCGACGCGCGGTTGTTCCAGGCCGGCCAGGCGTTCCAGCGCGGCGCCGTCGCCGAGGGCCAGACCCTGGCGGCGCAAGGGATAGCCGACATGGATCGCGCCGTGTCGCTGGCGCCCGACAGCATCTCGGTGCGCATCCCGCGGGCCGCCGGCTTGCTGCCGTTCGCCCGCGGCATGCGGCCGTTCAACCGCGCCGAAGCGGATCGCCTCACCAGAACTGCCATCGGCGACTTCGAGTTCGCAGTGGCCGCCAGCACGCCGCGGTGGAGCAAGCTGGGCGAGCATGGCCGCGGCGAGCTTTTAGGCGCGCTGGCCGACGGCTGGCTGACCTTGGGCGAAACGACCAAGGCCAACGCCTATCTCGACCGCATGAGCAGCGAATTGCCGAGTACGCCCTACGCCAAGAACGCCGCCATGCGCCGCGCTGATCCCGCGGCGAAAGTGCCGCTCACCTGCCTTGGATGTCACTGAGATGCGCCGATGCCTGCTCACGGCGATGACCGCCCTTGTTGCCGCTGCGTCGACCGCAAAGGTCAACGCCGAGACGGTGACGTTTCAATCCGGCAGCTACGCCGATTTCCGCCAGCTCGTCTCGCGCGAGGCGGCGACCACCGAGGTCGCCATTGCTGCGACGCTGAGCTTTCCCGACGCGGCGCGGGATCGCTATCCCGCCGTCGTGATCGTGCACGGCCTTGGCGGTTATCTGGAGTCGAACGAAGGCTGGCACGCCAACGAATTTCGCAAAGCCGGTTTCGCCACCCTGACCTATGACAGTCCCACGGCGCGCAGCATGCGCCAGGGCTCGGCGAATGGTTCGAGGGGCGGTCCGCCATGGGCGTCGGCCGTTGCCGAGGCCTATTCGGCGCTGCGCCTGCTCGCCGGAGATCCGAGAATCAACGCCAGCCGGATCGCCATCGTCGGCTTCTCGTTTGGTGGCGAGGTCGCGCATCTTGCCGCCTTCGAGCGACTGCGCGCCGCGCTCGCGCCTGGACAAAACAGGTTTGTCGCCCACGTCTCCTATTATCCGGCGGGCGTCTTTGGCGTCGCAGCGGAGCCCGCGGCCTATACGGGCGCACCGATCTTGATGCTGTTGGGCGAGAAGGACGACAACCTGCCGGTCGCAAAGGCGGAAGACTATCTCACCTACGCCAAAAGCGCGGGCCCCGCGCCGCCCATCGACGTCTCGATCTATCCGGGAGCGTATCACGCCTGGACGGTTTCCAGCCTGGGCGCTGCGCGCTTCTATCCGCAATACCCCAGCACGCGAAAATGTCCGTACCTTCTGCTGGGGCCATCCCGGCCCGCTCTTCTCATCAGCGGCCGGGAAACGCCGATGGATCCCAATGTCATGCAGACCTGTCTAAAGGACGGCCAAGGCTACACCATGGGCTACGATGAGTCGGCGCGGGCCAAGTCCACCCGCGAGACCGTAGATTTTCTTGTAAAAGTCCTGCGGCCGTAGCCGGTCAGGCGGTTCGCTTCTTCTGTGCCGCCACCGAACCGGCGCACTGGTCGACCGGCAGCGGCCGCAACTGCAGGTCGTAGGCGTCGGCAAACTCGGCCTTCCAGGCGGTGCCGTCACGGCGGTAGAGATAGACGAACAGGCTGCAGGCGTCGGACTGGTAACGCATCGCGCGGGCAGGGTCGTCCTTGCGATCGAGTACGCCGGTGCCGAACATCGCCGCGAGCTGCGCTTCGTCGAGGCCCTTGATGCGGTCGAGCGGGATCGGCGTGCCGGCATTGCGCGAGGTGAAGACGCCCTTCTCGCCGCCGGTCAGGGAATATTGCGGGCCGGAGTCGGTGACACAACCGCCGAGCAGAAGGATGAACGCGAGAGCCCCGAATGGCGGTTTCATGCTTTCACTTTAGCGCGCGCCCGCCGGTGGATTAAAGGGTCGGCCCGGCGCCAGGGGCGGTTTGAGCGTTTGTGCCACATGCACCATCGCCGCCACGCCCAGCACCGGCACGATCAGGTTCACGATCGGGATGGTGCCCAGGAAAACGATGACGATGCCGGTGAGCCACAGCACGCCTGAATTGGCGCGGCGCCAGGCCTTGACCTCGGCCGGCCTGAGGCGGCGCAGCGCCACCTGCTCGTAGTAGACGCGGGCGGTCAGCCAGCCGTTGACGGCATAGAACAGCACCGCGCCGAGACCGGCGACGAAGATCGCCACGATATAGAACGGCAGCATCACGAGGTTGAGCGCCACGACGGCCAGCAGGAACACGATTCCTGTCCAGATGCCGGTCCAGATCGGAATGCCGCGCGCCGGACCGAGCTGCGGATAGTGCTCGGCCTCGACGATGTCGGCGATCCTTTCCATGAAGATCGAGATCACGATGCCGAAGCTTGCCGGAAACAGCATCAGCGCCAGCACGATCACTCCGGCGCCACTCAGCCAGACGATGGCGTCGTTGACCCATTGCCATTGGAAATTGGCGAGGGATTTCAAACCCCACCATGCCAGCGCGGCGATGCCGATCTGCAGCGCCAGGCTGACCAACAGCGACCACCAGATGATGCCGCGCAGCTTCGGATCGCCCAGTTGACGAACCGCCAGTTCGAAGGCGCGGATCATCGATCCGCCGTCATTGCGGACCGACGATCCCTGCTGCCCTAAGCTCACCGATCTCCTTGGCCGAGAAGCCCTTCTCGCCCAGGATTTCGTCGGTGTGCTGGCCGCGCTTGGCGGCGGGGCCCTTGACGCTTTCCTTGGTGCGCGAGAAGCGCGGCGCGGCGGCGGGCTGCGGGAAGCCCAAAACGTCGACATAGGCGCCGCGCGCTTTGGCGTGGGGGTGCTGCGAGGCTTCCTTCATGGTGAGCACGGGCGCGAAGCAGATGTCGGTGCCCTCCATGATCGCGCACCATTCGTCGCGCGTCTTGGTCCGGAAGATGTGCTCCATCCGGCTCTTGAGCTGCGCCCACGCCTTGCGGTCCATCTGCGCCGGCAGGCTCTCGCCTTTGAGCCCGGTCTTCTCGAGCAGCAGCGCGTAGAATTGCGGCTCGATCGAGCCCACCGAGACGAATTTGCCGTCCTTCGTCTCGTAGGTGCCGTAGAAGTGCGCACCGCCGTCCAGCATGTTGGTCTCACGATCGTCGTCGTTCCATAAGCCGGCGCCGGCCATGCCGTAGACACCGCCCAGCAGCAGCGCCGCGCCATCGACCATCGCCGCGTCGATCACCTGGCCCTTGCCCGAGCGCTGTGCCTCCAAAAGCCCGCACACCATGCCGAAGGCCAAAAGCATGCCACCGCCGCCGAAATCACCGACCAAATTCAGAGGCGGTACGGGCTTGTCCTTGACGCCTATGGCGTGCAGCGCGCCGGTGAGCGCGATGTAGTTGATGTCGTGGCCGGCCGCCTTGGCGAGCGGTCCCTCCTGGCCCCAGCCGGTCATGCGGCCGTAGACCAGCTTCGGGTTGCGCCCGAGGCAAACGTCCGGCCCCAAGCCCAACCGCTCGGCCACGCCGGGGCGGAAGGGCTCGGTCATGCCGTCGGCCTTTTCGATCAGGCGCAGCACGACGTCCACGCCCGCCGTGGTCTGCAGGTCGACCGAGACCGAACGGCGGCTCCTGTTGTGCACGGCGTATTTCCGGTCGGCCAGGCGGTCCATGACGTGGCTCTTGGTGCGGTCGACGCGGATCACGTCGGCGCCCATGTCGCCCAGCATCATCGAGCACATCGGGCCGGGACCGATGCCGGCCAGCTCGACGATCGTCAGTCCCGAAAGCGGACCTGCCATGGCTTCCCTCCTGCGGAATGCGCGTTGTTGCGGCAATCGTAGCTGAAGGGTTCGGCGTTACAAAATGTATCGCCCGGTCTAAAGTCCGCGCCGCAGAAGGTTTGGAGGAAACGGGATGGAGCTGGGCCGGTTTTTCACGTCGCTGGCGCTTGCGGTGGGCGTGGCAGGCGGCGCACTGGCACAGCAGGCTGAACAGCCGCCGCCCGCGCCGGAATACAACCAGCAGTTCCTGGTGCCGGGCTCGTGGTTCCACGGCGTGCACGGGCTTGCCTTCAACAAGGATGACCAGCTCTTCGCCGGCTCGGTGATCGGCCAGACGATCTACCGCGTGCAGGTCGATTCCGGCGAAGTCGACCGCGTCATCGATCCGCCGACCGGTATGGCCGACGACATCGCCTTCGCCGACGACGGCACCATGGCGTGGACCGCCTTCCTGCTGGGCAAGGTCTATATCCGCAAGCCCAACGGCAAGACCATCGAGGTCGCCAACGGCATGGGCGGCCCCAACGCGATCGCCTTCGGCAAGGACGGCCGGCTGTTCGTGTCGGAAGTCTTCCTCGGCGACGCGCTCTACGAGGTCGACCTCAAGAACGTCGATAAGCCCGACTTCAAACCGTTCCCGCGCAGCGAGCTCAGGCGCATCGCCGAGAAGATGGGCGGCCTGAACGGCTTCGAGATCCACAAGGACGACGGCTTCCTTTACGGCCCGCTGTGGTTCAAGGGCCAGATCGTCAAGATCAACCTCGAGACCGGCGCGATCGAGGTGATCGCCGAGGGCTTCAAGACGCCGGCTGCCGCCAACATCGACCCGCAGAACCGCGACAACGTCTACGTCGTCGACGCCGGTACGGGCGGCGTATGGAGCGTCAGCCTCACCAGCAAGGCCAAGAAGCTGGTCGCCTCGATGAAGCCGGGGCTCGACAACCTGGCCTTCGATTCGCGTGGCCGGCTGTTCGTCACCTCGATGACCGACAACGGCATTTATCTCGTCGACAAGCAGACCGGCGCCCACAGGACGATCGTCGAGGGCAAGCTCGCCATCCCCTCCGACCTCGCCGTCGTCTCCGAGGGCGGCAAGGACACCGTGCACGTGGCCGATGTGTTCAGCTACCGCACGGTCGATGGCCAAACCGGCGCGGTGGCCGACGTGCTGCGCGTGCACGGCGACACCCACGCCTATCCGATCGGCATCTCGATCGGGCCCAAGCACGTGCTGCTCACGAGCTGGTTCTCCAACACCGTCGAAAAGGTCGACCGCAAAACCGGCAAGCTGGTGGCAAGCCTCGGCGATTTCGCCGCGCCCGTCGATGCGCTGGAGATGGCCGATGGCACGATCTACGTCGCCGAGCTGGCCAGCGCCAACCTCGTCAAGGTGAGCGCCGACGGCAAGACGCGCTCGACCGTGGTCAAGGAGCTGCGCAGCCCGGTGGCGATGGCCCAGGGACCGGGCAACCTGATTTACGTTACCGAGATCGCCGCCGGCGCGGTCAGCCAGATCGACGTCATCACCGGGGCACGCAGGGTCGTGGCCGACGGGCTGGCCGGCCCCGAGGGCATCGATGTCGGGCCCGACGGGTCTCTCTATGTCGCCGAGGTCGGCCAGAAGCGCGTGGTCTCCATCGATCCCGCGACCGGGACCAAGACGGTGATCGCGTCCAACCTCGACATCGGGCTGGCGCCCTATCCCGGCGGGCCGCCGGCGCTGGTGCCGACCGGCGTTGCAGTTGGCCGCACCGGCACGGTCTATGTCAGCTCCGACATCCGCAATGCGCTCTACAAGCTGACGCCCCCCACGCGGTGAGAGAGTTTCATGCCCGGCATTCCCTTCATCAAGGACTTCAAGTTCGACTACGGCACGGCGATGGAAGTGACACCGCGGATCCGCCGGGTGGTCGCCCACAATCCCAGTCCCTTCACCTTCAAGGGCACCGGCACCTATATCGTCGGCCACGGCAAGGTGGCGATCGTCGATCCCGGTCCCGACATGCAGGATCATATCGACGCCGTGCTGCGCGCCGTGCGCGGCGAGACCGTGACGCATATTCTGGTCACCCACACCCACATCGATCATGTCCCGGCCACGCCCGCCCTCGCCAAGGCGACCGGCGCCAAGGTCTATTCCTACGGCCCGCATCCCCGGCCGCCGGGCGACGAGAAGCCGGAGGAGGCGGGCGATCTTTCGTTTGCGCCCGACATCAAGCTCAACGACGGCGACGTCGTCGCCGGCGACGGCTGGAACGTCGAGGCGGTCTACACGCCGGGCCACATCTCCAATCACTTGTGCTTCGCGGTGAAGGAGGACAAGGCGCTGCTGTCGGGCGATCACGTCATGGGCTGGTCGACGGCGGTGATCTCGCCGCCCGACGGCAACATGGCCGACTATTTCGCGAGCCTGCGCAAGTTGCTGCCGCGCGAGGAGACGCTCTACATCCCGACGCACGGCTCGGAGATCCGCAATCCCAATCCGTTCGTGCAGGCCTATATCGAGCATCGGCTGGGCCGCGAGGCGCAGATCATGGCGCGGCTCAAGGAAGGTCCGCAGACCATCCCGGCGATGGTCGCCAAGAACTACGCCGACACGCCGCTCCACCTGCACCAGGCTGCCGGTCGCTCGATGCTGGCGCATCTCGTGCAGATGGTGAAGGACGGCCGCGTGCAGACCGACGACGGCCGCGCCACGATCGATTCGACCTATCGACTCTAGGAGATCGCAGAATGGACATGAAACTTTCCGGCCGTACCGTGCTGATCACCGGCGGCAGCCGCGGCATCGGCTTTGCCTGCGCCATGGCCTTCGCGGGTGAGGGCTGTGCCGTGCACATTGCCTCGCGGTCGAAGGAATCGCTCGAGGCGGCGCGCGACAAGATCCGCAGCCGCCACAATGTGCCGGTCGAGATCCATGCCGCCGACTTCTCCAAAGGCGACACGGTGCGCTCGGTGGTCGATGCGGTGGGCCACGCCGACATCCTGGTCAACAATGCCGGCGCCATCCCGCGCGGCGACATCTTCGGCATGACCGAGCCCAAGTGGCGCGAGGCCTGGGAATTGAAAGTGTTCGGCTACATCAACGCCACGCGCGCCATGCTGGAAAAGATGTACGCGCGCAAGAAGGGCGCCATTGTCAACATCATCGGGTTGGCCGGCGAGAGCTACAACTACGACTACGTCACCGGCACCATGGGCAATGCGAGCCTGATGGCCTTCACCCGCGCCGTGGGATCGAAGAGCGTCGATCACGGCGTCCGCGTGGTGGCGATCAACCCGCCGGCCACGCGCACCGACCGCATGCTCACTTTGCTGCGCGGCCAGGCCGAGCAGCAGTTCGGCGACCCCGAGCGCTGGCCCGAGCTCACCAAGCACATGCCGTTCGGCCGCGCGGCCGAGCCCGACGAGGTCGCCGACCTCGCGGTGTTCCTGGCGTCGGATCGCGCCAGCTATATCAGCGGAGTCGTGATGACGTTGGACGGCGGGCAGGCGGCGCGGCATTAGGCGATTCGTCCGGCCTTGTCGTTTGCTGTAGAACGACAACGGCTGTAGCAATCCGTTCACGGCGAAGCGTCACGATCGCGCGGCAACTTCGGTGCCGCGCGCACGTTGTTGCCGGAAAGGCTAGGATCATTGATATCGCTTCTGCGGCGCGCCCTTGGGCGCGCGCAACCTGTTTCCCTATGGGATGACGAAGATCCCATCCGCAGCGAGCTTTTCAGCGTCGAACGGCTGGAGCAGCACGCGGAAAGCCTTGCCGCCAACCAGCCCATTTCGACGACACCCGCTTCCGTCAGGTCGCTCGTGGATCGTCTGGCCTATAACGAGCGCACCCTGCTCGAGGCCTATCGCAGGCTGGCAAAGGCTGCCGATCAAGGTCGCCCGATCACGCCGGCCGCGGATTGGCTGCTCGACAACTATCACCTGGTCGAACAACAGGTTCGTGAAGTTCGCACCGACCTGCCGCCGGGCTACTACCGCCAGCTTCCCAAGCTGAGCAGCGGTCCGCTGGCCGGCTACCCCCGCGTGTTCGGCGTCGCATGGGCCTTCGTGGCCCATACCGACAGCCGGTTCGACCCCGAAGCGCTGACCCGCTTCGTGCGCGCCTATCAGAACGTCCAGCCGCTCAGCATCGGCGAGCTGTGGGCCGTGGCGATCACGCTGCGCATCGTGCTGGTGGAGAACCTCCGGCGCTCGGCTGTACGCATCATGAGCCGCCGCGCCGAGCGCCAGGAGGCCGACAGCGTGGCCGACCGGCTGCTGGGTGTAGGCGACCTCGTCGCCGATCCCGGGGCGCTCAAGCCCTACGAGCGGGCGCCGTTCTCCGAAGGGTTCATCGTCCAGCTCGTCCAGCGCCTGCGCGACCAGGACCCCGAGGCGACGCCCGCCGTGGGCTGGTTGGAGGGGCGACTGGCGCGCGAAGGCACGACCGCCGACGAGCTGGTGCGCAAGGAGCACAATCTCCAGGGCGCGACCAACGTCACAGTGCGCAACATCATCACCAGCATGCGCCTGATCTCCGACGTCGACTGGGCGAAGCTGTTCGAGCAGGTGAGTCCGGTCGACGATGTACTGCGCGCCGGCAGCGATTTCGCCGCCATGGATTTCGCCACCCGCAACCTCTATCGCACCGCCATCGAGGAGATGGCTCGCGGCACGGATTTGACGGAAGCTGAGATCGCACGCCGTGCTCTTGACACCGCTTCGTCTGCTCCCGGCACATGCGATGGCGATCGCCGACAGCGCGATCCCGGCTATCACCTGATCGGCGGCGGCCGCCGTGCCTTCGAGCGTTCCGTGGGCTTCCGGCCAACCGGCCTTGCGTTCCGGCGGAGGTTCATGACGACCGGCATCGCCGGCTACGTCGTCAGCGTTTCCATGACGGCTGCCGTCGTTCTCTTCCTGCCGTTGCTCGTGCTGGCGCAAGTCGGCATCACCGGCTGGCAGCTAGCGGTGATGGTGCTGATCGGGCTGCTGCCGGCAGTCGATGCTGCGCTGATGCTGGTCAATCGGGCGATCACCGGCGGTTTCGGCGCGACGCTCCTGCCCTGCCTCGACCTGCGGGAGGGGGTGCCGCCGTATCTCCGCACCCTGGTCGCTATCCCGACGTTGCTGACGACTCGCAAGACGGTCGAGGAGCAGATCCAGCGGCTCGAGGTCCACTACCTTTCCAATCCCGCCGGCGCGATCCATTTCGCCTTCCTGTCCGACTGGGCGGACGCCCATGCCGAATGGCTGCCGGGAGACGACGACCTCGTGGCGGTGGCCACCGCCGGCATCGCCCGTCTCAACGCCCGCTATCCGAACGCGGACGGCGCCGATCGCTTCCTGCTGCTGCATCGGCACCGGGTCTGGAACGAAGCGCAGGGCGTCTGGATGGGATGGGAGCGCAAGCGCGGCAAGCTCCATGAACTCAATCACCTGCTGCGCGGCGCGACTGACACGACGTTTATCGACACCAAATCGCGCGCGTTGCCGGTCGATATCCGCTATGTCGTCACCCTCGACTCCGACACGCGATTGCCGCGCGACGCAATCCAGCGGCTCGTCGGCAAGATGGCGCATCCGCTCAACCGGCCGCATCTCGACAAGGCCGAAAGCCGGGTCGTCGAAGGCTACGGCGTGCTGCAGCCGCGCGTAACGGCCTCGTTGCCGGTCGGCGCGGAAGGCTCGCTGTTCCAGCGCATCTTTTCCAGCAACAGCGGGATCGACCCTTATTCGTCGGCGGTGTCGGACGTCTACCAGGACCTGTTCGGCGAGGGTTCCTACTCGGGCAAGGGCATCTATGAGGTCGACGCCTTCGAGGCCGCCCTGCAGGGCCGGGTGCCCGACAATACCATGTTGAGCCATGACCTCTTCGAGGGCGTGTTCGCCCGTTCGGGCCTGGTCTCGGACATCGAGGTCGTGGAGGAATTTCCCGCCCGCTACGACGTGGCATCGGCGCGCCAGCAGCGTTGGGCGCGGGGCGACTGGCAGCTGCTGCCCTGGCTGCTCGGCAGGGTCGAGGGGCGGGCGCCTGACAAGGCCACGCCCGTCCCGGAGATCGGCTGGTGGAAGATGTTCGACAACCTGAGGCGCACCCTATCCGCGCCAGCCGTGCTCGCGGCACTGCTGGCAGGATGGACGCTGCCCCTCTCGGCCGCGCTCGTCTGGACGGGCTTCGCCCTGCTGACCGTCGCCCTGCCGACGATCCTGCCGGTAATCGCGGCACTTGTGCCGCGGCATTCCGGCATCACGGCGCGCAGCCATTTCGGCGCGCTGGCGACGGATGTTCTCGACGCTCTCGCCCAGTCCGCGCTGCTCGTGGTGTTTCTCGCTCATCAGGCGTGGCAGATGCTGGAGGCGATCGGCCGGACCCTGTATCGACTGTTTGTCAGCCATCGCCATCTGCTCGACTGGACCACCGCGGCCCAGTCCAAGAGCGTGCTTCGCACCGATTGGACAGGCTTCGTCCGCCAGATGGCGGGGAGCCTCTTCATTGCATCGCTGGCCACCTTGTTCGTCTGGTATGCCGGCGGCGCGGCAAGGCTGGTTGCCACGCCCTTCATCCTGGCATGGCTGTTCGCGCCGGCGATCGCGCGCTGGGTGAGCGTGGCGCCGGCCGATGCCGGCAACCTGGCGATCTCCGAGGCCGATACGAGATCGCTGCGGCTGATCGCGCGGCGTACCTGGCGGTTCTTCGAGACGTTCGTTACCGAGGCCGACCACATGCTGCCGCCGGACAACTTCCAGGAGGATCCGAATCCCGTCGTCGCTCACCGGACGTCGCCGACCAATCTCGGATTGCTGCTCCTGTCGACGACCGCCGCCCGCGACTTCGGCTGGATCGGCACGCTCGAGACCGTCGAGCGCCTCGAGGCGACGCTTGCGACCATGGCATCCCTCAAGCGCTTCCGCGGCCACTTCTTCAATTGGTACGACACGTCCGATCTGCGCCCGCTCGAGCCGGTCTATATCTCTTCGGTCGACAGCGGCAACCTGGCCGGCCACCTGATCGCGCTCGCCAATGCTTGTGCGGCATGGCGGGGCAATCCTGCCGATGCGCGCGGCGCCATCGCCGGCGCGGGCGACAGCCTGGCGCTCGCCCGCGAGGCGCTGCAGGCTTTGCCCGACGATCGGCGCACCCATGTCGTCACGCCGCGCGAACTGGTCCGCAGCCTGGACGACTTTGCGGTGGCGCTGCCCCAGCTTCCCAATCGGTTGGACGAGCTGGCACTGCATGCCGGCAAGGCCACCGACCTTGCCCGTGCGCTCGCCACCGAGCGGGGCGATGATGCGAGCGCGGACATGCTGTACTGGGTCGAAGCCGCGCAACGGTCGATCGACAGCCGTCGTCGCGATTTGGCGCAGGACCAACAGTCGGCCGCGGCGCTGGAGCGCCGGCTGCAGACGATCGAGTCCACTGCCCGGACCATGGCCAACGCCATGGAGTTCGACTTTCTTTTCAACCAGGATCGTCGGCTGCTGTCGATCGGCTATGTCGTTGCCGAAGACGGGCTCGACGCGAGTTGCTACGACCTCGTCGCGTCCGAAGCGCGGCTTGCGAGCTTCATGGCGATCGCCGCCGGCGATGTGCCCGCCCGGCATTGGTTCCGCCTGGGCCGCGAGGTGACACCGATCGGACGTGGCGCAGCGCTGATCTCTTGGTCGGGGTCGATGTTCGAGTATCTCATGCCGTCGCTGGTCATGCGCGCGCCACTTGGCAGCCTGATCGAGAGGACCAACGAACTCGTGGTGCGCCGACAGATCGACTACGCCGATGGCCTCGGCGTGCCGTGGGGCATCTCCGAAGCGGCCTACAATGCGCGCGACAAGGAACTCACCTACCAGTATTCCAACTTCGGTGTGCCGGGCCTCGGATTCAAGCGCGGCTTGAGCGAGAATCTCGTCATCGCGCCCTACGCGACGGCACTCGCCACCATGGTCGATCCGGGCGCCGCGGCAGCCAACTTCGACCGGCTGGCCGGAATCGGCGGTCGCGGGCGCTACGGCTTCTACGAGGCGCTCGACTTCACGCCGTCGCGCCTGCCGGAAGGCCGGACAGTGGCGGTCGTGCGCACCTACATGGCCCACCACCAGGGCATGACGGTGGTCGCCATCGCCAATGCGCTGTTCGACGGCGTGATGCGCACACGCTTTCACGCTGAGCCGATCGTGCAGGCGACCGAGCTTCTCCTGCAGGAACGCACGCCCCGTGACGTCGCTGTCGCCCATCCGCGGGCCGAGGAAGTCGGCGCCAGCGCCACGGTGGACGACCTCGAGCCCGCCGTCGTGCGCCGCCTGCACAATCCGCATGCCGCCAGCCCGTCCACCCACTTGCTGTCCAACGGCCGCTACTCCGTGATGCTGACCGCGGCGGGCTCGGGCTACAGCCGCTGGGGCGAGCATGCCGTGACACGCTGGCGCGAGGACACGACGCGCGACGATTGGGGCAGCTACGTCTTCCTGCGCGACGTCGCCAGCGGCGAGGTGTGGTCGGCGACCTACCAGCCCCGCGGCACACGGCCTGCTGGCTACAACGTGATGTTCGCCGAGGATCGCGCGGAGTTCGTGCGTTACGACGGGGCCTTCACCACGACCGTCGACGTTGTGGTCTCGCCGGAGGATGACGCCGAGGTCCGTCGCGTTTCTGTCGCCAATGGCGGCGGTGAGACGTGTGACATCGAGCTCACCTCCTATGCCGAGATCGTGCTGGCGCCCCCGCTTACCGATGCGGCGCACCAGACCTTCTCCAAAATGTTCGTGCAGACCGAATTGTTGCCCTCGGGCGCCATCCTGGCGACGCGCCGTCGCCGCAGCCCGGACGAGCCCGAGCTGTGGGCCGCCCATCTCGCGGTCGTCGAAGGCGAAGCGGTCGGCGGCGTCGAGATCGAGACCGACCGCGCCCGTTTCCTCGGCCGCGGCAACGACGTCGGCAACGCGATCGCGGCGATCGACGGGCGGCGCCTGTCGAACACCGTCGGCACGGTACTCGACCCGGTGTTCGCCTTGCGCTGGCGCCTGCGCATCCCGGCCGGGGGCACGGCGCGGATCGCCTTCTGGACGATGGTGGCGTCCTCGCGCGAAACCCTGCTCGATGCGATCGACAAGCACCAGGACACCAACGCCTTCGAACGGGCGGCGACGCTCGCCTGGACGCAGGCGCAAGTGCAGCTCCGCTACCTCGACATCGCATCCGCCGAGGCGACCCTCTACCAGCGCCTGGCCGGCCATGTCCTCTATGCCAATCCGGCGCTGCGCTCCTCGTCGGACACGATCGGGCGCGGTCTCGCCGGACAGCCGGTCTTGTGGGCGCAGGGCATATCGGGCGACTTGCCGATCGTGCTGGTGCGCATCGACGAGGTCGAGGATGCCGCCATCGTCCGCGAACTGTTGCGCGCCCGCGAGTATTGGCGCCTGAAGGGCCTGGTCGTCGATCTCGTGATCCTGAACGAGCGCGGCGCTTCCTACGTCCAGGACCTGCAGATCGCCTTGGAGACCCTTGTCCGCACCAGCCGGTCGACAACCCATCTCGGGACCGAGCACCAGTCGGGTGGCATTTTCGTCCTGCGCAGCGACCTGATTTCCGCCGAGATCCGTGCCCTGCTGCTGGCCGTCGCCCGCATCGTTCTGCTGAGCCGACGTGGCGGCCTCGCCGATCAGCTCAATCGGCTTCAGACAGCGCGCGGCGTGCTGCCGCCTGCCAAGCGCCGGCCCGCCACCGATACCGATCCCGAGGCCAACCGGCCGCCCGGTGCGGCCTTGGGCGCCCTGCAATTCTTCAACGGCCTCGGTGGTTTCTCGCCCAATGGCCGGGAATACGTGACCGCGCTGGGCCCCGGCCAGTCGACGCCGGCCCCCTGGATCAATGTCGTCTCCAACCCGTCCTTCGGCTTCCAGGTCGCGGCCGAGGGCGGCGGTTATACTTGGTCGCAGAACAGCCGCGACAATCAACTCACGCCCTGGTCGAATGATCCTGTCAGCGATCGTCCCGGCGAGGTGCTCTATGTTCGCGACCTCGACAGCGGCGATCTGTGGACGCCGACGGCGCTGCCGATCCGTCATGAAACGGCACCCCATGTGGTGCGTCACGGCCGGGGTTACAGCCGGTTCGAGGTCGTGGCGCACGGCATCGCGCTCGAACTGCTGCAATACGTGCCGCTTTCGGATCCCATCAAGATCTCGCGGCTCACCATCCGCAACGTCTCCGGCCGGGCGCGGCGGCTGTCGGTCACGGCCTACGTCGAATGGGTGCTCGGCCTGTCGCGCGGCGCGTCGGCGCCGACGATCGTCACCGAGCGCGATGCGGCAACCGGCGCGATCTTCGCGCGCAATCCCTGGAACTTGTCTCATGGCACGCAGATAGCCTTCGCCGACCTGGGCGGCCGCCAGACCGCATGGACCGCCGATCGCAGCGAGTTCGTCGGGCGCAATTGCACGACCGCTAATCCGGCGGCGCTGAGCGCCGCCATTCCCCTGGCGCAGCGGGCCGGCGCCGGCCTCGATCCCTGTGCCGCCCTGCAGACGGCGATCGACCTCGACCGCGGCGCTGTGACCGAGATCGTCTTCTTCCTCGGCCAGGCCGACACTGCCGCCGCGGCGCAGGCGTTGATCGAGCGCTACCGTGCCGCCGATCTCACCGCCGTCCATCGCGAGGTCGTCGACTACTGGGACGACCTGCTCGGTACGCTGCAGGTGACGACGCCGGATCGGCCCATGGACATCATGCTGAACGGCTGGCTGCTTTATCAGACGCTCGCCTGCCGCTACTGGGCGCGCTCGGCTTTCTATCAGGCGAGCGGCGCCTACGGCTTCCGCGACCAGCTTCAGGACGTCATGGCGCTCACCGTCGCCCGGCCCGAGATGGCGCGCGAGCACATCCTGCGCGCAGCCGGGCGGCAGTTCGTCCAGGGCGACTTCCAGCATTGGTGGTTCCCGCCGGCGGGCCAGGGCGTTCGCACGCGCATTTCCGACGACCGGGCATGGCTCGCCACGGTCGCCGCGCACTATGTCGAGACCACGGGCGATTTGGCCGTCCTCGACGAGCGGGTGCCGTTCATCGACGGCCCGGCCCTGAAGCCCGCCGACCACGACCTCTATTTCCAGCCCACTCAGGCCGACGAAGCGGCGTCGTTGTTCGAGCACTGCGCACGCGGCCTCGACCTCGCGCTCGCCACCGGCGCGCACGGCCTGCCGCTGATGGGCGCGGGCGATTGGAACGACGGCATGAACCGCGTCGGCGAGGCGGGCAAGGGCGAGAGCGTCTGGCTGGGCTGGTTCCTGCAGGCAGCACTCACCGCCTTCATTCCGATCGCCGCGTCGCGCAAGGAGGGGACACGCGTGCGGACCTGGAAAGCCCATGCCGATGCCTTGCGCGTCTCGCTCGATGCCGCGGCCTGGGACGGTGAGTGGTATCGTCGCGGCTACTACGACGACGGCACGCCGCTCGGTTCGTCGGCGAGCGACGAGTGCCGGATCGATTCGATCGCGCAATCGTGGGCGGCATTGTCCGGAGCGGGCGACCCGGCGCGCGCGGTCCAGGCGATGGCCGCGCTCGACCGCCAGCTCGTGCATCGCGGCGATCGTCTCGTGCTGCTGTTCACGCCGCCGTTCGACAAGACGCCGCTCGATCCGGGCTACATCAAGGGCTATCCGCCGGGCATTCGCGAGAATGGCGGCCAGTACACCCATGGTGCCGTCTGGTCGATCATGGGCTTCGCGACACTCGGCCAGGGCGACAAGGCAGCCGAGCTGTTCTCGATGCTCAACCCCATCAATCACACGGCGACGCGCGCCGGCGTGCTGCGTTACAAGGTCGAACCATACGTGTCGGCCGCGGATGTCTACTCGGTGCCGCCGCATGCCGGGCGGGGTGGCTGGACCTGGTACACGGGCTCGGCCGGCTGGCTCTACCGGGCCGGCGTCGAATCGATTCTCGGCCTGCGCGTCCAGGCGGATTCATTGGTGATCGATCCGTGCATTCCGACTGCCTGGCCGGAATTCAGCATGACGCTACGCTACCGCGGCGCAGTCTACGAAATCGCGGTCCACAATCCTGGAAATGTCAGCCGCGGCGTCACAGCCGTCGAGCTCGACGGCGCATCCCAAGCTGTCCCGGATGGCAAGGCGCGCGTGAAACTCTGTCAGGATCGCGGCGTCCACGCGATCCTTGTCACCTTGGGGGCCCCACCCTTGCGCTAGGTTACTTGCGCTTGGCGGCAATCGCCTTGGCAGGGTTGGAGCTGGCCGAGGCGAAGGGCGAGGTGGAAACCACCACCTTTGCCTTGTTCTGCTTGGGCTTCTTCATTTCGCGATTACTGCGACGATGCTTCTGTGACATGGGGACTCCTTCGGGCCGGGCGTACCGGATCGCGGGACATCCGCGGTCCCGGCCACCCTAGGCGCATTCCGGCCGGCCGTCCCGATTTGTTTCCGATCCGGTAGCCGATGCAGCCCCTGGAACGCCTGGCCTGCCGTTGTATGATTGGTATAAAATACAATCAGTCGTTGTTTCCAGGATGAAATCGCAAGGG
This sequence comes from Reyranella sp., assembly GCA_035947815.1. Taxonomy (GTDB): domain Bacteria; phylum Pseudomonadota; class Alphaproteobacteria; order Reyranellales; family Reyranellaceae; genus Reyranella. Next base: position 2,429 of record DASZJU010000505.1, on the reverse strand, counting down.
CAAACGAGTGCGACCAAATTACGTCGCGGCGTTCATCCCCATAACGATGCATGCAGGCAATGCTAGTGTGAACAGGAAATGTCCGACGCCCTCTCAAACGCTTCGAGCCTGCTGCACTCTGTCTTCGGCTTCAGCGACTTCCGTCCCGGCCAGGAGGAGATCGTGCGGGCCGTGCTCGACGGCGAAAACGTGCTGGCGGTGATGCCGACGGGCAGCGGCAAGTCGCTGTGCTATCAGCTCCCCGCCGTCGCCCGGTCGGGCCTGACGCTGGTGGTGTCGCCGCTGATCGCGCTGATGCGCGATCAGGTGCGCGCCCTCAGCGCCGCCGGAGTCGCGGCCGGCAGCCTGAACTCGAACAACGAGCCCGCCGAGAATGCGCGCGTGCTCGGCCTGTTGCGCCGCCGTGAGCTTCGTCTGCTCTACCTCGCGCCCGAGCGGCTGGCGCGGCCCGACACGGTCGAGATGCTGGCGGAAAGCCACGTGACCTTGATGGCGATCGACGAGGCGCATTGCGTCTCGCAATGGGGCCACGATTTCCGGCCGGAGTACCTGGCACTCGGCAATGTCGCGCGCCAGATCGGCGGCCGCCTGCAGACCCTGGCGCTGACGGCGACGGCCGATACGCCGACGCGCGGCGACATCGTCGACAAGCTGTTCCCGGCGCCACCGCGCGTGTTCATCAGAAGCTTCGACCGGCCGAATCTGCGGCTCGCCTTCAAGCCCAAGGAACGTTCGGCGCGCCAGGTGCTGGGATTCGTGCGCGATCATGCAGGCGAAAGCGGCATCGTCTATTGCGCCTCGCGCCGCAAGGTCGAGGAACTGGCCTCCGCCCTCACGGCGGCCGGCGTGCGCGCGCTGCCGTACCATGCCGGCCTCGACAAGGCGCTGCGCGACGCCAACCAGGATGCCTTCCAGCAGGAAGACGGCGTGGTGATGACGGCCACCGTCGCTTTTGGCATGGGCATCGACAAACCCGACGTGCGCTTCGTCTGCCATGCCGACCTGCCGGCCAATGTCGAGGCCTATTACCAAGAGATCGGCCGCGCCGGACGCGACGGGCTGCCGGCCGATACGCTGACCCTCTACAGCCTGGGCGACATGCAGCTTCGCCGCCTGCAGATCGAGCAGGGCGATTCGCCGGACGAGCGCAAGCGTATCGAACGCCAGCGTCTGACCGCGCTGCTGTCGCTGGCCGAGGCGCCGCGTTGCCGGCGCCAGACCCTGCTCGCCTATTTCGGCGAGGCGTCGGAGACCTGCGGCAACTGCGATCTCTGCCAGGAGGGCGTCGAGCGATTCGACGGCACGATCGATGCGCAGAAGGCGATGTCGGCCATCCTGCGCACCGGCGAGCGCTTCGGCATGGAGCATCTGATCGCCATCCTGCTCGGTGAGCGCACCGAGAACGTGCTGAAGTTCAACCACGACCGGCTGCCGACCTTCGGCGTCGGATCGGGCCGCAAGGCCGCCGAGTGGCGCTCGATCTACCGCCAGCTCTCGGCCATCGGCCTGATCGCCCAGGACCTGATGGAGCACGGCCGCTGGTGGGTCACCGACGAAGGCTGGAGGGTGCTGAAGGGCGAAGCCAGCATCGAGCTGCGCAAGGATCTTTCCTCCGGCGCCGCCGGCAAGGGTTCGCGCCGCGACAAGCGCGCCGCGACAGCCGCGGCCATCGTGGGCGACGCCGACGCCGTCCTGCTCGAGGCGCTGAAGGCGCTGCGCACCAGGCTGGCGCAGGCGCAGAAGGTGCCGGCCTATGTCGTGTTCTCCGACCGCACCCTGATCGAGCTGGCGACCCACCGGCCGGCAAGCCCGCGCGCCATGCGCGAGATCCACGGCGTCGGCGACACCAAGCTCGAACGCTACGGCGCCGCCTTCCTCGAGGTGATCTGCGGCGGAGCTAGCTCAGCACCGGCATGATCCGCCGTACGCGCTCGTCGCGCAGCCACAGCCCAACCCAGAAGAACAGGCCGAGATAGACGCCGAACAGCGTGTGGCTGAACAGCGGGTCGCCGAGACGAAGGTGGCTGGCGATCGCGCCACCCATGATGCCGGTCAGCAGCACCGCGCCCAGCACCGCGGTGCGAGGCCAGGCGTAGAGCGCGGTGCAGAGCAGTGTGAGGACGCCCAGGAAGCGGGCGAACGAATCGCTCGCCGGATAGCCGAGTTCGTGCAGGCTGTCGGTGACCGGTTGGATCGGCACCAGCTTGATGGCGCCGTCGAACAGCAGGAACAGGACCGCGATGCCGCTCAGCACGCGGCCTGTCCACAGGGTAGTGCGGGAGTTCATGGTCAGCTCTTCTTGATCGGCGTGGCGATCGACCACTTGATGCCGAACGGATCGCGCAGTTGGCCGTAGCGGTCGCCCCAGAACATCTCCGAGACCGGCATCAGCGCCTCGGCACCGGCCTCTACCGCGCGCTTCCACCAGG
>DASZJU010000504.1:0-8185 GCA_035947815.1 Reyranella sp. | reverse complement strand
GAGGCCCTCATTCCGGTCCTTCGCGAACGCGCAGAAGCCGTCGACGACTTGCGGCAAATGCTGCCGGCCAGCGTCGCCGACCTGAAGTCCGCCGGTACGGCCCGCCTCTACCAGCCGGTAAGGTTCGGCGGTTGCGAAGCCGATATGCGGAGCGGAGTCGAAGCCCTGGCTGCGGTGGGCCGGGGTTGCGGTTCGAGCGCCTGGTGCGTGGTCCAGCATCTCACCCACAACTTCATGCTCGCGCAGTGGCCCGACCAGGGACAGCACGACATTTGGGAGGATCCCGCCTGCCTGGTCAGCGGCATCTTCATTCCCGCCTGCGGGCGCGGGCGCCCAGTCGACGGCGGCTACGTGCTGTCGGGCCGCTGGCCGCTGGTCAGCGGCGTCAATACCAGCGACTGGTGCCTGTTCGCCGCCTTCACCGAGGAGGACGGCGTCGATATCGACCGTTACTACGCCCTGCCGCGCAGCCAGATCGAGATCGTCGATACCTGGTGGTCGGTCGGCCTGAAAGGCTCGGCAAGCAACGACGTCGTCGTCTCGGAGGTTTTCGTGCCTGCGCATCGCACGCTGTCGATCAGGCATCTCAAGGGCGGCCCCACGCCCGGCAACGCGCACAATAGAAGTCCGCTCTACCGCACCCCGAGCTATTGCATTTTTGGCGTCTATATCAGCGCCGCCGTGCTGGGCATTGCCGAATCGGGGCTCGAATTCTATCTCGAGGGCGCCCGCCGCCGGATCGCGCTCACCTCCCGCCAGAAAGTCGGTGGCTATCCCACTCAGCAGGTCAAGGTGGCGGAGGCGTCGGCCGCGATCGCCGCCGCGCGCCAGCTCCTGTTCAGCATATGCGACGAAGCGAGCGTGATCGCGGCCCGCGACGGCCTGCCGAGCGACGAGCAACGGGCGAAGTTCCGCTCCCATGCCGCCTTCGCCGGACGGCTGGCGGCGCGCGCCGTCGAGCTGCTGTGGGACGCCGGCGCCAGCAGCAGCGTCTACAGCGACAACCCGATGTCGCGCGTCTATCGCGACATCAGCGTCGCCGGCCGCCACTTCACGCAAAACTGGGACGTCAACGGCTCGACCTATGGACGCGTGCTGATGGGATTCGAACTGGGCGATCCGACGCTGTGAAAGCGGCGTAGCCTGCAAGGCTGGTCTATTTGACGCCGACCGGGTTCGTGGCGAAGCTGAACAAAACATCAGCAGCGTCATGAGCCCGGGGGATTTTAATGCCCAGTACGACGACGATTCCAAGCGCGGATCCGGATCGCCACGCACCTGCTCCGTTTTGGCCGAATGGCTGGTGGAAAATCGTCGATGCCAAGATCGGTATCGTCCCGCTGCCGATATTCCTGATCCTGCTCGCCCTGATCGCCGGTTTCGCCGCCACCGGCTCGGTTCCTTCCGACATCCTGATGGCCATCGTCCTGCTGTCGATGGGTGGCTTCACCTGCGCCGAATTGGGCAAGCGCATCCCGATCATCCGCAATATCGGCGCGGCGGCGATTTTTGCCACGTTCATTCCGTCCTTCCTCGCCTTCCATCATCTGCTGCCCCAGTCGGTCCTGACCTCGATCACGCAATTCACCAAGGACTCGAACTTTCTCTACCTGTTCATCTCCTGCATCATCGTCGGCAGCATCCTGGGCATGGATCGCGGCGTCCTGATCAAGGGCTTCCTCAAGATCTTCGTGCCGCTCGCCGCCGGTTCGGTCGTCGGAAGCATCGTCGGCACGCTGGTCGGCGTCCTGCTGGGTCTTGGCGCCTACAATACGTTCTTCTTCATCGTCGTGCCGATCATGGCCGGCGGCGTGGGCGAAGGAGCGATTCCGCTTTCCATCGGCTATTCCCAGATCCTGGGCCAGCCCCAGGGCGATCTGTTCGCGCAGGTGCTGCCGCCCGTCATGCTGGGCAGCCTCACGGCCATCCTGCTCGCCGGCACGCTCAACTTCGTCGGCAAGCGCTATCCGCACCTCACCGGCGAAGGCCGCTTGCAGCCGGGCGAGGAGGACGAGCTGCAACGCGAGGAAGAGGATGCCGGCGGCTTCCACGTCGATGTGACCACGATCGGCGCCGCCGTCGTCACCGCCGTCACGCTCTACCTGATCGGCGCGCTGGCGCAGCGTCTCTTCGGCTTTCCGGCGCCCGTGGCGATGCTGGTCATCGCCGTCGGCCTGAAGCTCGTGCGGGCGATATCGCCGACGCTGCAGCTGGGCGCCTTCCACGTCTACAAGTTCTTCTCGACGGTGGTGACTTATCCGCTGCTGTTCGCCATCGGCGTCTCCTTGACTCCCTGGGACAAGCTGGTGGCGGCCTTCAACCTGCCTTACGTTCTCACCATCGTCTCGACGGTGGTGTCGATCATGGCGACCGGCTACGTGGTGGGCGGCTGGCTGAAAATGTATCCGATCGACACGGCGATCGTGACCGCCTGCCACAGCGGCCAGGGCGGCACGGGCGACATCGCCATCCTCACGGCCGCCAACCGCATGCAGCTCATGCCGTTCGCCCAGATCGCAACACGTATCGGCGGCGCCATCACCGTGACGCTGGTGCTGATCGGCTTGACACAAATCGCTTAGGCTACTCCCGGCGGAACTCGTGTTCGAAGTTCAGCCGGTCGCGACAGATCGCCAGCGTATCGCTCACGCGCCGGCAGGTCAGGCTGTTGGGCGGTCCGTTCCAGCCTGTCCCGCCGGGGTTGCATCGCACGGCCGGCTGCGTCGTGCCGAGCGTGCTGTCGTTGCCGAACCTCGCCGAGATGGGCGCCGTGCAGCGAATGATCCCCGTTCTCGGACAGTCGGCGGTCGTCTGGCGCTCTCCCGTCCCGTTGGTTGCGAAGCAAATCCGACCGGCCTTCACGGCACATCTTTCAACCCGTCCGTTGACGCCGATGCTGCCCTCCGTGTCGTGGCCTAATCGCCAGCAGCCCTGCAGCATGCCGAGATCCTTTTGTGCCCATCGGTCGGCCGGCAACGGGGGCGGCGGCGGCGCCTTGGCAACCGGCGGCGGGGGTGGCTTGGGCGGCTCGACCGGCTTGCACAACGCTACTTTGTTCCTGAGGTCGGCCTGCAGCGTGGCAAGCTCGGCCTTGAGAGTCTTTTCGTCGCCTTGCGCGTCGTCAAGCGCGGCCTTCAACACCGATGTCGGATCGGGGGGCGGCTCGGGTGCCGGCGGCGCGGGCGTTTCAAGGGTGGTGAGGTTCGTCGACGGATCGACCGGGGCACAGGCGCGCAGGAACCAGGAGCCGATCAGCAGCGTCAGGAGCAGCAACAGGCCGAACAGCAGCGCGGCCAGCCAGCGCGACCAGCCTCGTCCGGCCGGCCGGGCCACAATCTCGGAAGGATGCTCGGCCATTCCTCGAAGCCTCGCTTTCGGGGCCTCCGTCCTGGCGGTCGCGATGACGCTCAGTCGGCCGCAGCAGCCTTCTTCAGCCCCTCGGCAGCAGGGAAGACAATTCTGTCATCAGTGCGGCAGTAGCGGTCAGCGAACATGCGGCCGACCGGATGGTACTTCTCCATGTGCACGCGCATCGCCTTGGCGTCCCACAGCTCGTCTCGGATGTGGAAGCGCAGGCCCTCGCCGATCACGAGCTGGCGGTCGTCCTTGACGTTGATCACCTGCCAGGTCTTGCACTCCATCGACCATGGCGCGTCGGCCAGGCGCGGCGGCTTGATGTCGATCGAGGGCGCCAGCCTGAGGCCAAGATAGTCGGGCTCGCCGATATCGGGCGGAAAGTCGCCGCTCGATTCGTGCATGGCGCGCGCCAGGGGCTCGTCGGTGAGGTTGATCACGAACTGGCCGGTGCGCTCGATGTTCAGCCAGGTGTCCTTGAGGCGCCCGTCCGGCCGCTTGTTGACGGCGAACATGCAGAGCGGTGGATCCTCGGCGAAGACGTTGAAGAAGCTGAAGGGCGCCGCGTTGACCGTGCCGGTCGGGCCCAGGGTCGTCACCCAGGCGATGGGGCGCGGCAGCACGAAGGCCGTCAGGATCTTGTAGCGGTCGTGATGGTTCACGTCAGAGACGGCGTATTGCATCTAAAAGTCCTTCAGTTACTCGGCTCGACCTTCACGCCGGTCCGTTCGGTGATCAGCTTGTAGTGTTCGGGTCGACGATGCTTGGCGAAGTTGAAGGTGGTGTTGCGGATGTATTCGCCCAGCGCCATGTCGCAGTCGTAGGAGATGACCTCGTCCTCCTCGGTCGTCGTCTTGGTGACGATCTCGCCGGTCGGGGCCACGATGGCCGAGCCGCCGTGCAGGCTAAAACCGTCTTCCTTGCCGGCCTTGGCCGTCGCCACGACCCAGATGCCGTTCTGGTAGGCGGCGGCCTGGATGGAGAGATTGTGGTGGAACACGCGCAGGTACGGCGGCTCCTTCGGCGCGTAGACATTGTCGGTCGGCGTATTGTAGCCCAGCACGACCATCTCGGCGCCCTTGAGCCCCATGACGCGGAACGTCTCGGGCCAGCGCCGGTCGTTGCAGATGCACTGGCCGACGATGAAGTCCTGCTTGAACATCTTCCAGACGTTGAAGCCCAGATTACCGACCTCGAAGTACTTCTTCTCGAGATGCTGGTAGGGTGCATCCGGCCGGTGCTCGGCGTGACCCGGCAGATGGACCTTGCGGTATTTGCCGACGATCCGCCCGTCCGGCCCGACCAGGATCGAGGTGTTGAAGCGCCCCGCCCTGCCCTCCTCCTCCGTCAGCTCGGCATAGCCCAGGTAGAAGCCGATGCCCTTGGAGCGCGCCAGCTCGAACAGCGGCAGGGTCTCCGGGCTCGGCATCTGCGCCTCGAAGTATTTGTCGACCTCTTCCTGGCTCTCCATCCACCAGCGCGGAAAGAAGGTGGTGAGCGCCAGCTCGGGGAAGATCACGAACTTGGAGCCGCGCGAATCGGCCTCCTTCAGCATCTCGACCAGCCGCTTGACCACGCTCTTGCGGCTGTCGGCGCGATGGATGGCGCCGAGCTGGGCGGCGGCGACTTTTAGACGACGGGACATGGTGCTCTCTCAATCTCAACGCAGGTGGCGGTCGGGGTCCATACGTCCATGCAAAATCCGGACAATGACGAGTTCCTGGGTAGTAGTTCGGTAGAACACGACGTGTGTGCTTTGCACAATACTTCTGTAGCCGGGTGCCATCTCGTCCCGCGGCCAGCCCAGGCCAGGAAACCGAGCAAGCTCCGCAAACCTTGCATGCAGACCGTCAATGTATCGGGACATCTGTGCCTCACCCCACATGCTCATTGTGTAAGTGGCGATCCCAACCATGTCGTCTCGAGCGCGAGGTGAGACGACAATACGCAGCATGGCTAGCGCTTGCGCGCTCGCCTACGGGCTTCCTGTTTAATGGCCTCCGGGTCCCAAGGAATCGGCTTGCCACTTTCTTCTCCGTCCCGGATCAGCCTTTTGAGGGCGCCAAGCTGCACCTTGCGGTCGGCCTCTCGTTCCTGCAGTACACGCAATGCCTCCCGGATTACCTCGCTTGCATTGTTGTAGTCGCCCGTCTTGACCTTAGCCTTCACAAAGCCTTCCAGCTTTGGCGTTAGTGAGATGTTCATCGATGCCTCCTTGCCAAGCTTTAGCAAAGATTAGCATATGGCGTATCTGCGTCAAACGAGCTCGAACGAGCCGAGATCGTCGCTTATTTTGAAAGGCATACCGCCATGGCCAAGAGACCTCCCCTGTGCATCCTGGCGAGGTTCTGCGCGAGGAATTCCTCCGCCCCATGAATCTTTATGAATCTTTCGCCTTACGCTGTCGCGCGCGCAGTCGGCGTGTCTCGTACGCGTATCGAGCGGCTGGCCAATGAGCAAACCGCCGTGACTGCCGACACGGCACTGAGGCTCGGTCGGTATTTGGAACTACCCCTGCATTCTGGATGGGCATGCAAGCCCAGTACGATCTCGAACGGGCGCAAGACGAAATGGGCGCCGAGTTGCGCAAGATCACGTCGGTGCGGGACGTCAAGTCGGCTGCTGAGTAGCGCCCTAATTTGAAGCTGGATCGAGCGCGACGGCCATAAGCACCTCGTCGTAATAGCGGCCACTTTGCTTTAGGGCGTGAACTTCGTGTCCATACTCGGCGAAACCGAAATTGCGATAGAGCCTTCGGGCTGTTTCATTTTCGCTAACCACTGCCAATTGAAGTAGTTCGACGCGTTCGCGCGCATGACTGAGAATCGCCTTGACGAGATGTTTGGCTACGCCGGCACCGCGCGCAATTGGACGAACGTACATGCCCCACAGTAAGCCTTTATGAGCCTGCTTTGCTCCGCCTTGTGTGCGGTAACCAGCCACTCCGACAAGATTATCCGTTTCGTCGAATGCACCAAATACATCCGACTTCGTCAGAGCATCTTCAAAGTGAACCAGCGATTGCGAGCGCTCGTGCTCGAATGTGCTGCCAAAGGCTTCCGGCGATAGTTTAAGCGCTTCCAGTCGGATCTCTCTGTACAGACGCGCGTCGGCGGTCATCAAGAGGCGGATTTGGACTTGTGGCTTATCTGTCATTCGTGGTCCTAGCCTCCCGATTAGGACACTGCTGCTTGATGGCCTTCAGAACAGCGGCTTCGCACCGAATCTTGACATCGCCTGCAGTTCGGGCGCGGTCTGGCCTTGCGGCTTGGCGGAGTCGGGCGAAGCACAGGGCAGGAACTGGCCGGAGCCGCGTTGTGCGTCGAGCTTGCCGTCCTCAACCACGACCCGGCCGCGGCTCACCACGACGATCGGCCAACCCTTGATCTGGCGCCCTTCGTAAGGGCTGTAGCCGACATTGTCGTGCAGGTCCTTCCAGCGGATCGTCACATCCTTGTCAGCATCCCAGATCGCGAAGTCGGCGTCGGATCCGACGGCAATCGTACCCTTGCGCGGATAGAGGCCGTAGAGCTTCGCATGGTTGGCTGACGTGAGCGCCACGAACTGCTGCAGCGTGATGCGGCCCTTCTGCACGCCCTCGGAGAACAGCAGGGGTAGACGCACCTCGAGGCCCGGCACGCCGTTGGCCATCTCCTTGAAGGTCGTCTTGTCGCCCTTGGGGATCTTGCCCTTTTCGTTGAACTGGTAGGGCGCATGGTCGGACGAGAAGGTCTGGAAGGTGCCGTCCTTCAGGGCAGCCCACACCGCCTCCTGCGCCGCCGAATCGCGCGGCGGCGGGCTGCAACACCACATCGCGCCCTCGACACCCGGCTTGTCCATGTCATCGGCCGTGAGCGCGATATATTGCGGACAGGTCTCGCCGAAGATTTTCAGGCCCTTCTTCTGCGCCTGCCGCAGGGTCTCGATCGCCTCGATTTCCGACATGTGCACGATCAGGAGCGGCGCATCGACCAGCCGCGCCAGCGAGATCGCCCGGTTGGTGGCTTCGGCTTCGGCCACACGCGCGTGGGCGATGGCATGGAATTTGGGCGCGACGTGGCCCTGGTCGACGAGATGGTGCGCCAGCCAGGTGATCATGTCGTGATTCTCGGCGTGCACCATGACCAGCGCGCCGTCACGCCGCGCCAGCGCCAGGATGTCCAGCATCTGGTAGTCGCTGACCTTCATCGCATCGTAGGTCATGTAGATCTTGAACGAGGTATAACCGTCCTTGATCAGCGCCGGCAGTTCCTGCCCCAGCGCCTGCGGGCTGGGATCGGTGATGATCAGGTGGAAGGCGTAGTCGATCACCGCCTTGGGCGTCGCCGCCTCGTGGTAATCCTTCACGACCTGGCGCAGCGACATGCCGCGATGCTGCGCGGCAAAGGGGATCACCGTCGTAGTGCCGCCGAACGCGGCCGACACCGTGCCGGTATAAAAGTCGTCGGCGCACATCACGCCCATGCCGGACTTCTGCTCGATGTGGCAATGACTGTCGACGCCGCCCGGCAGCACGAATTTGCTGGTCGCATCGATCTCGCGCGTGGCTGTTCCCTTCACGTCGGCGCCCAAAGCGGCCACCGTGCCGTCCTTGACGGCGATGTCGCCTTCGCTCTGGCGTTCGGCGGTGACGATCCGGGCGTTGCGAACGATCAAATCGTAGTCGGCCATGCCCCTACTCCGCCGCGACTTTGGCGCCGCGACCCGCGGCGGTCAGCCGGCGTTCCAGGCGTTGGATCAGCCCGTCGAGCTCGGCACGGTCGGTCGCGGTGAGTGACGATGCCGGCGCGCGTTGCCGCGGGCTCTTGATGGCGCCGCGGCGGAACAGCAC
>DASZJU010000503.1:0-7689 GCA_035947815.1 Reyranella sp. | reverse complement strand
CCGATCCCGAAATCGGCGGCGCGCGCGCGCAACCGGGTGATCCTGAAGGGCGACGTGCCGAGCCCGATCAACCCGCCGTCGGGCTGCCACTTCCACGCCCGCTGCCCCTACGCCATGCCGCGCTGCCGGACCGACGTTCCGCAATTGCGCGAGGTCCAGCCCGGCCACTGGGCATCGTGCCACCTGCACGACGGCGGCGTGAAATTCCCCTTGGCCTCCTGATCACGCCTTCATGTTCCTCTCCTCCGAGGGGACAGGAATCTGAGGGGATGATTGCGACAACTAAGAGGAAACAGAGACGACTACCGTGAGGGCCAACTCCACGGCGGCGGATCGTGATCGAGCACGACCGTTTCCCCCAACTCCTTCGTCAGGACGATCTGCCGGGCGCCGGCATCGTGCAGCGCGGACACCAGGCCCGCGGCGTGCGAGACGACGATGATCTGGGACTCATCGGATGCACGAGCGATCAGGCGGGCCAGAGGCGGCAACAGATCGGGATGCAGGCTGGTTTCCGGCTCATTGAGGATCATCAAGGGCGGCGGCCGCGGTGACAGCAGGGCGGCAACCAGGAGAAGATAGCGCAGCGTGCCGTCGGAGAGTTCGGAGGTCTTCAGCGACCGAAGCAGCCCGTATTGGCGCATCGCGAGCTCGAAATATCTGTCGGCGTCCTGGACCTCGATCGAGCCGCCGGGGAATGCGTCCGAAATCGCCGCGTCCAGATGATCATCCCTGCCGATCTCCTGGATGGTTGCAATTGCCGCTGCGAGGTCGGACCCGTCGCCGTTCAGCACCGGCGTGCGCGTGCCGATCTGGCGTCGACGCGCTGGCGCCTCGCTGTCGGTGCGGAAGTGGTCGTAAAAGCGCCAGGCCCGCATATGTTCCCGCAGCAGGAGCAGTTCGGCGCCGTCGCGCGGATTGCTGTAGTGCGTCAGCATGCTGTCGTATGGCTTGAGGTCGTCGAAGACGGCCCGCCGTACGCCCTCCTTGTCGCGCAGGCTGACGGACGGTCCCCGGCGCTCGGCGAAAGCATTGGCCCGTTGCAGGACGAGGCCCGTCCATAGGCTTTCGACCTTGATCTCCGGATCCCTGCTGAACCGCGTCCGCGGCACGGGAAGCGGGATGCCGAGGTCGATGGCATAGCCGTAGTCCTCGGACGAAAAGCCCAATTTCAAGCTGACCGGGCCCGTGCGCCGGGTGCCTTGGACAGGCTGGTCGCCGCTCTTCATCCGGCGCGAGAACGCCTCCGGCCCGGCCCATAAAACCGAGGGAAGTCCGCCTTCGACGGCGAGGGACTGGATGATGCGGCCTTGGGCGATGTCGGCCAACAGCCTGAGCGCACGATACAGGCTCGACTTGCCGCTGCCATTGGCGCCGGTGACCACGGTGAGCGCCTGGAGTTCCAACCGGACATCGCGCAGGGAGCGGTAGCCCGATATGCAGAGGCGCGTGAGGATGCTCATCGCACGACTGTAGAGGAATTCCGCGACGTCGAGATATTGGCGTCGCCTAAACCGACCCTCTCAGCCTTGGATCGAGCAGGTCGCGGATGCCGTCGCCTAAAAGGTTGAAGGCGAGCACGGTGATGGTGATGGCAACACCTGGGAACAGCACCAGCCACCACGGCGGCACCAGACCGGCATTGAGGGCGTCGGACAGCATGTTGCCCCAGGTCGGCGACGGCGGCGGGATGCCGACGCCCAGGAAGCCGAGCGAGGCTTCGATGACGATGGCGACGCCGAGATGGGTGGTGGCCAGGATCAGGTAGGGCGCCACGCATTGCGGCAGGATGTGGCGGAACATCAGGCGCTTGTGCGAGGCGCCCAGCCCACGCGCGGCCTCGACATACTGGATCTCCTTGAGCGACAGCACGACCGAACGGATCACCCGGCCGCCGAAGGGTATGCGCGTGATGGCGATGGCCACGATCACCGTGACCAGGCCGCCGCCCAGCGCCATGGCGATGGCCATGGCCAATATCAGATCGGGGAAGGATTGCAGGAACTCGATCAGGCGCTGGCTCACCATGTCGAAGCGGCCGCCGAAATAGCCGCAGGCCAGCCCCCACAAGGCGCCGACCGTGGTGCCGAACAGCACCGCACCGAACGCCACGGTGAGCGAGGCGCGGCTGCCATAGATCACCCGGCTCAAGGTGTCGCGGCCGATCTGGTCGGTGCCGAACCAGTGCTGTTCGCTGGGCGGCTTCTGCATCGAGCGGAAGTCGGATTTCAGCGGCTCGTAGGGCACGATGACGGGGGCGGCGACCGCCATGGCGACGATCGCGGCGGCGATGCAGCCCCAGAACGCCGAGAACGGCGCCCGCCGGAAGAACATGCCGATGCCGCGCAGCGCCGAGCGGGCGCGCGAGGCGGTGGTTGGCAAGGCCGGTTGGGCGGGAAAGATCGCGGTCATCGGGTGCGCTTCATCGGTAGCGGATTCGGGGATCGAGCAGGGCGATCGTGACGTCGACCACGATGTTCAGCAGGACGAACACCACGGCATAGACGAACACCAGGTTCTGCATGACGAAGACGTCGCGCTCGCTCACCGCCGTGAACATCGCGTAGCCCAGTCCCGGCGTGCCGAAGGCGCGCTCGACCGGGATCGATCCGGCCAGCACCAGGCCCAGCAGCACGCCCGACAGCGTGATCACCGGCAAGAGCGCATTGGGCAGCGCGTGCATGGCGATGACCAGGCGGTTGTTCAGCCCCTTGGCGCGCGCCGTCCGCACATAATCCTCGCGGATCACTTCCAGGAGGCTGGAACGGCCCATGCGGGCGATGTAGGCGGCCTGGCCGAGGCCGAGCACGATCGCCGGACCAACCACGAGCTGCAGGTTGGCCACCGGATCGGCGAACAGCGAGGCGCCGGCCATCGGCGCGCGATAGCCGAACCAGAACAGCAGCGCGAGCACGATCAGCATGCCGACCCAGAAGCCCGGCACCGCGATGAACAGGATGCTGATGAAACGCACCAGGCTGTCGGCGATGGTGTTGGGCCGGAGCGCGCTCACGATCGCCACCGGGATGCCGACCAGCCACGACAGCACGACCGAGATCAGGGCGATCTCGGCAGTCAGCGGACCACGCCGCAGGATCATGTCGGCGACGCTTTCGGAGCGGAAGAACGAGTGGCCGAAATCGCCGCGCAGGATGTCCTTCACCCAGGCGAGGTACTGCACCCACAAGGGATCGCTGAGGCCAAGCGCGGCCATATAGCCCGCGCGCTCCTGTTCGGAGAGCTTGGTGAAACCCTCCGGTCCGAAGATCGCGACCAGCGGATCGCCGGGCAGGATGCGCATCACCACGAAGACCATGATCGACACGCCGATCACCGTCAGCGTGCCGAAGGCGAGCCGCCGGGCGATGTAGCTATACATGACGCCGCTCGCGGCGTGGTGGCCGGCCGAGCCTCATTGCATCGCCTCCCGGGCGCGTATCGTTTCTTGGCGGGCATCATAGGGCCTAGTCGGGCACCGAGGCGAATCCTCGAATCGCGCCAGGCCGGCCGCTATTGCGCGGCCACCGCTTTTGTGTTCGGGGTCGTCAGGCGCTGCGTGGGAACGATCGCAGACAGAATCAGCAAGCCACCGAGAATCTCGAACGCAGCGCTTGGAATGATCGACAGCAGGCTCGACAACAGGCCGGCCGCGAATACCGAGAGCGCCACGCTTGCATTGCCGACACCCAAAGCCCAGCCTTGCTCGCTCTCCTCGACCGCCGATGCAATAGCCGCAAGCAACGTAACGAAGGCGAGGATGTTTGAAATCGCGATCAGCATCGTAAGCACGACTTGCGCGGACGCGGGCATCGGCAGCGCCGTCAACCCGACCAGGACGCCGCAAACCGCAAGACCGACAGTGGCAACGCGCGTGTCGGCTCCGAGAAGCTTCTTGGCGAGCTTGTAGCCAAAGGACGTTCCGGCCACAAATCCGCAACCCATGACCATCGAGAACAGACCGATCTGCGCCGTGGAGAACCCGTAGCTTCTCTGCATCTCGATCATGATGAAGGTGTAGTAGACCATGAATCCGAATTGAAACAGGAAGAACGCCAGTACCGGCGCAATGAGGGCAGGGTTCAGACGCACGCGCGCGAACAGCAGGAACGGTTCGCGCCAGTCGAACTCGAACTTACGCTTCGCCACGTCGCCGGCCAGCGTCGAGGACCACAACGTGATCAGGGTGACGACGCAGAGCGTCAAGGCAAGGCCGAGCGGAAGCCGGAAGTCCCAATGGCCGAGGACGCCGCCAATGGCCGGGCCTGCAACGAGACCGACCGTGTTGACGAGGGTAACCTGCGCCATCGCCTCGGAGCGCTGATCGGGAGGGGCCGTGTCCATCATGGCCGCCTGGGCGATCGGCGCGGTCCCCGCCATCAGCCCCGACACGAGCCGTCCGGCCAGGAACAGCCAGACGAGGTGCAGCTCCACGGATGCCCACATCAGTCCGTAGCCGCCCGCGAGACCGGCCATGCAAATCATCAGCGTCCGCCGCCGGCCCAACGCATCCGAAAGATCGCCGAGCAGCGAAGCGCCGAAAAACATGCCGATCGGAAACAGGGAGAAGGCAAGCGACAGGAACGCGTCACGCGAAGCGGGCGAGTAGGCCTGCGCGACCCAGCCGGTGTGGAACATGCCGACGATCAGGGGATACATCAGGCCGAACGAGAAGATGTCGATGAAGACGGCAAGGAAGAGCGGCAGGCGGGCGCGCAAACGCGAAGGCTGCATCGGACAACTCCACGATCAACGCTGCTCCATGCGAACGTCAGGGTGCCACGCTCGCGATCACGAAGCCAGGACAAGTGCGTGCGTCTATCAGCGCACCGCTATTGACAAGTTTTTGAGGCGCGACGGATAGTCGGTTCGCCGCCAGCTGAGACCCAAGAATCAAAATCAAGGTCGTTTAGGGAGGAGCCTATGCTTCGGCACATCGGCAGAGTTGCTGCTCTCGCCGTCGCGTTGGTCGTCGCTACCCTGGCGCCGCTTCGTGCCCAGGACCAGAAGGGCACGCTCGTCTTCGCCGTCGAATCGCTCGGCGCCCAGACGCTCGATCCGATCCTCGAAGGGCGGCCGGGCAACGCGGTCTACCAGGCGGTGATGTACGACTCGCTGGTCGGCTTCGACCTCGAGAAAGGCGGCGTCGGCCCCGGCGTCGCCGAACGCTGGGAGCTCTCGCCCGACGGCCTGGCCTGGACCTTCCATCTCCGGCCCGGCCAGACGTTCCATAACGGCGACAAGCTCACGGCCGAGGACGTGAAGTTCAGCCTCGAGCGCCAGATGGGCCCGGGCTCGCAGGCCTCCGCGGCGGCGAGCATGCGGCGCACGATCAAGAGCATCGAGGTGATCGACGAACTGACGGTGCGGGTGCAGACCACCAGCCCGCAGATCGGCCTGCCGGCCGGGCTGTCGCGCGCGGTGGCGCCGGAGGGCGCCATCATGCCCAAGGCCTATATCGAGCGCGTCGGCGAGGAGGAGTTCCGCAAGAAGCCGATCGGCAGCGGCCCCTGGAAGTTCGTGCGCAACGTGCCCGGCGATCGTATCGAGTTCACCGCCGTCACCACGCCGCATTGGCGCGGCCGGCCGCATTTCAAGGATCTGGTCCTCCTGCTGGTGCCGGAGGAGAGCACGCGCGTGGCCATGGTGCGCACCGGCGAGGCGGCGATCGCCTCGATCGGACCCGAGACCATGCTCGGCGCCTCGCGCGCCGGGCTGGAGGTGCTGTCGGTGCCTGGCACGATGCAGGCGGTCTTCCAGTTCTGGGGCACCTATAAGCCGGAGGTGAAAGATTCACCGATCGCCAAGCCGCGCGTGCGCCAGGCGCTGTCGCTGGCGATCGACCGCCAGCAGGTGATCGAGCACGTCATGAACGGCAAGGCGCAAATGCCGTACCCCTTCGCCACCTTCGCCTACACCGATTATTTCAGCGCCGGGCGCTGGGAGAAATGGGCGGCCGAGGCCTATCGCTACGACCCCGTCCTGGCGAAGAAGATCCTCGCCGAAGAGGGCTATCCCAACGGCTTCGAGCTCAAGTTCGCCAACACCGCACTGCCGGGCACGCAGTTCATGGTCGATATCGGCACCGCGATCGCCGACATGTGGACCAAGATCGGCGTCAAGGTCACGCTGAAGCACTACGAATGGGGCTCGTTCGCGCCGATGGAACTCGGCAACCAGGCGCCGCTCATTGGCTGGGCCTCGATGTACCGCACGGCGGGCCGGCCCGACGCGCTATGGCGTTATGACGGCGCCTTCTCGCCCGAGAGCCAGCAGCGCCTGCTGGGCGACAAGGACAATTGCCAGGAGACGTGCCAGGAGTTCGTCAAGACCTACCGCGCCCTGCTGGGCGAGCTCGACACGACCAAGCGCACGGCGCTGACCGACCACATGGTCGAGCTCGTGGCCGATTCGTGGACGGTGGTGCCGATCCTCGAGGGCATGGGCTACTACGCGGTCAACGCCAAGAAGGTCGGGCAGTTCGTCCCGATTCCCGGCCGGCACGAGCTGGGCGACGTGTTCGAGCGCATCCCGCGCCCGGAGGAGAAACCCTGGAAGAAGTGAGACCGACCCTGAGAAGCGCGCCATGAAGCGCTACATCGCCCGCCGCCTGATGCAGGGCGCGGTCCTGCTCTGCCTGGTGGCGACGATCGTGTTCTTTCTCGGCCGGCTGACCGGCAATCCGGTCGACCTGATGCTGCCCGAGGATGCTACGCCCGAGGACCGCGCGGCGCTGACCCAGACGCTCGGCCTCGACGGTCCGATCCTCGAGCAGTTTGCGATCTTTGTCGGCAAGGCGATCCACGGCGATCTCGGCACCTCGATCCGCATGCGGCAGCCGGCGGCCGAGGCCTTCTTCGATCGCCTGCCCAACACGCTGGTGCTCATCCCCTGGGCGATCCTGCTCGGCATGGCGCTCGGCATCCCGCTCGGCGTCGTGGCGGCGCTCCACCGCGGCAGCTTCCTCGACCGCGCGGCGGGCACGGTGGCGGTGCTGGGCATCGCCATGCCGAGCTTTTGGCTCGGCATCCTGCTGATCTTCGTCTTCAGCGTCGAGTTGGGCTGGCTGCCGTCGGGGCGCATGGGCGGCCCGGCGCACTACGTCCTGCCGGTCATCACCCTGGCCGCGTTCCTGGTGGCCGGCTTCATGCGCATCACGCGCTCGGCCATGCTGGAGGTGATGGAAAGCGAGTTCGTCAAGCTCGCGCGCATCAAGGGACTGAGCGAAGGCGTCGTGATCTGGAAGCATTGCCTGCGCAACGCCCTGATCCCGGTGCTTACCCTGTGGGGCGTATTCGTCGGCAACCTGATCACCGGCGCCATCGTCACCGAGACCGTGTTCGCCTGGCCCGGCATCGGCCGGCTGACCTACGAGGCGGTGATCTACCGCGACTTCCCGCTGCTGCAGGCGGTGATCATCCTGAAATCGATCCTCATCCTGTCGATCAACCTCGGCGTCGACATCCTCTACGCCTACGTCGATCCGCGGATAAGGCTGGCGTAGTGCATGTTTCTTTCTGTCATCCTGAGCGAAGCGAAGGATCTCATGCCGGTGGCAAGCGGCGATGAGGTCCTTCGCTGCGCTCAGGACGACATTGACGCGTACGATGGCCCTCGCTGACCGCCCGCCCTCCGCCGCCAGGCCGCGCCGCTTGTTGTGGCGCCTGCTCTGGCCAGCCCGCAGCGCCGCCG
>DASZJU010000502.1:0-4008 GCA_035947815.1 Reyranella sp. | reverse complement strand
GTCAAGGCTGATCCTTTGCGCGGAGATTACTCCGCGCGACGAGACGCACCGCTCCGCGGTGCTCCTCAGGGTGAGGCGATTCTGTGGAAACGGAACCTCAGTCCAGATGGCTCGTATCGTTGATGCGCCGCACGCGTATGTTGTCGCCTTCGACGTCGACTTCGTTCAGGGTGCAGGGATCCTGGACCAGGCGCCAATAGGCCGATAGCGGCTGGTCGAGGAACTGCATCAGGATCGCCCGGTTGACGCTGTCGTGGCCGACCATGACCACGGTATCGGCCGGGTGCCGGTCCAGCACCAGGCGCAGCACGTCGGCCGTGCGTGCCGCCAGATCCTGCAGCGATTCGCCGTCGGGAAAGCGGACGCGCTGCGGCGCCGTTCGCCACAGCCGATAGGCCTCGGGCGCTTCGGCCTTGATCTCGTCATGGCTGCGCATCTGCCAGGCGCCGTAGTCGATATCCATCAGCCCTTCGAGCGGGATCGCCTTGGCGCCGCACAGATTGGCGATGATGGTTCCGGTCACGACGCAGCGTTGCAGGGCGCTGGTGTAGACGACGGCCGGTCGCCAGGCGCGCGCGATGCGCGCCGCCAGCGCCTCGGCCTCGGCCACGCCCTTCTTGGTCAAGGCTAGCTCGGCGCGGCCGCGGAAGCGTTCGGGGAGAATGCCTTCGACGTGGCCGTGGCGGGTCAGCAGGATCTTGGTCATCCTGCCAATCTAGAGCCGATTCCGATCAAGTGTCATCGCTGGGGGCGCGCCACTCCAGTGGCGCGTCTTCTCATGCTCATTC
This sequence comes from Reyranella sp., assembly GCA_035947815.1. Classification (GTDB taxonomy): domain Bacteria; phylum Pseudomonadota; class Alphaproteobacteria; order Reyranellales; family Reyranellaceae; genus Reyranella. Next base: position 3,220 of record DASZJU010000502.1, on the reverse strand, counting down.
GGACCATGACGCGCCACTGGAGTGGCGCGCCCCCGGCGAAGATATTCGTCCACCCGATCGGAATTGCCCTGGTAGGCTAGCAGGCTCCGCGCTAGTCGGCGGCCATCCTCGCTCCTTGGAAGGCTGGCATGACGTCTTTCGCGAACCAACGGAGCTGGTCGGTGAATTCCGCGGGCGGCAGTCCTTCAGCCCAGTGGACCATGAAATCTTCCAGCCCGGGATACTTGGCCTCGACCGATTTGATGCCCTCGATGACCTCGGCCGGCGGGCCGCAGAACCAGGCCTTCTGCTTCACGCCGTCACGGATCGAGGGGATCGACGCCGGTGCCCCCGGCGTGCCCCAGGTGCGGCCCTGATCGTCGGCATAGCGCACGAAGCCGAACGGCGCGAACCACTTGTAGCGCTCGTCATGGGCCGGCTCGACGCGCTGGATCGCCTCTTCCTGGCTGCCGGCGAGGTAGAGGCCTGCCCCCCAGATCATGTCCTCGCCGAGCTGCTTGGGCCGGCCGTGGCGGGCGCAGGCGGCGTGATAGGCGCGCACCACGTCGTCGAGTATCTTCTCGCCGTTCAGGTCGACCATGGCCTTGAGGCCATAGCGGGCCATCATGTCGATGGTCCGGCCGCTGGCGATCGGCATCCAGACATCGACCGGCAGGTGCTTGGGCCGCGGCACCATGGTGATGTCCTTCAGCCGGTAACCTCGGTAGTCGACCGGCGGCGGACACTCGAAGTACTTGCCCTTGTGGTGGAATGCCTCTTCGTTGAAGCACTTCAGCAGGAGTTCCAGCTGCTCCTCGAAATATTCTCGGTTGGCCTCGGCATCGAGTAGCGGTGCGCCGAAGGTTTCGACCTCGCGACTGTGATAGCCGCGGCCGACGCCCATGATGATGCGGCCGTCGGTCACGATGTCGGCCATCGCGTAGTCTTCCGCCAACCGGATGGGATGCCACATCGGCAGGACGTTGAAGGCGCAGCCGAACTTCAGACGCTTGGTCTGCGTGGCAAGCCACAGGCCGAGCTGCACGAGGTTGGGCAGGCATTCGTAGCCCTCGCGCTGGAAGTGGTGCTCCGCCGTCCACAGCGCGTGGTAGCCGAGGTCGTCCATGGTCCGCGCCACTTTGCGTGTCGTTTCAAAAACCTCGCTCAGGCGCTGGTTGGGATAGCGGCGCTCGTCGGCCGGCGTTCCCTTGAGACCGACATTGTCGAGCTCGATCTGGCCGACATACAGAACATGGAATCGCTTGATCATGTGAGCCGCTCCCTCAACGACAATAATACTGCCCGACAAACTCCAGAAGGTTTCTGCGTCAGCAAGTTAATGGTCTTTGGCTCCTTGCCCTGCTGCCGGTGTGCGCCTACGATTTTGCCACAGCGATTCGGGGAAGATCATTGGCCCGAGAGCAGCGCAGGCTGGCTGCCATCATGGCAGTGGACGTAGTCGGCTACTCCCGGCTGATGGGCCGGGACGAGACCGGCACACTGACTCGCCTTCGGGAACATCGCAAACAGCGTTTCGAGCCGGCGTTGGCGCGCTACGGTGGGAGGCTGGTCAAGCTGACCGGCGATGGCGCTCTGGTCGAGTTTGCCAGCGCAGTGGACGCCCTGGGCGCCGCCATTGAGTTCCAGCAGGCGATGGCCGAGGCCGCTCGGGATCAACCCGAGGACACCGCCCCCGAGAACACCGGCATCGTGTTCCGGATCGGACTGCACCTCGGCGACCTGATCGTCGATGGAGACGATCTCTATGGGGATGGCGTGAACGTGGCGGCGCGGCTGGAGGCGCAAGCGCCCGCGGGCGGCGTCATGATTTCCGGGAACGTGCATGACGCGGTAGTCGGCCGGCTGAAGGCCACGTTCGAGGACCTCGGGCGTCTCGCGCTCAAGAACATCGAACGGCCCATTCAGGCGTTCAGGGTGGGGTGGGACCCGACAGATTGGAAAGCCTCGACGGCCTCGGCGACCGCGCAGCCCACCGATGAGGCGCCGATCTCGCCCGACAAGGCCTCCGTGGCCTTCACCAACCGGCCGGCTGTTGCGGTGCTGCCCTTCGACAACATGAGCGGCGATCCGGCCGAGGAATATTTCGTCGATGGCCTCACCGAGGACATCATCACCACGTTGTCCTACTGGCGCTGGTTTCCCGTGATCGCGCGCAATTCGACCTTCGCCTACAAGGGCAAGCCGAAGAACGCGGCGCAGATCGGCAGGGATCTCGGCGCCGCCTATCTCGTCGAAGGCAGCGCCCGTCGCGGCGGCAATCGTGTGCGGATCACGGCGCAGCTCATCGACGCCGCCAGCGGCCGTCATCTGTGGGCCGAGCGTTACGAGCGCGACATGGCCGATGTCTTCGCCGTGCAGGAGGAAATCGCCGAGCGCGTGGTGGTCAGCATTGAGCCCGAGATCCATCGCGCCGAGAAGCAGCGTGCCTTGCGGACCCGCCCCGACCATCTCGGCGCCTGGGATCTGGCGCTGAAGGCGCTGTCGCTGCAGGAGCGCATGAGCCGAACCGGGCACAGGGACGCGCGCGAGATTCTCGGCCATGCGCTGACGCTCGATCCCGGTTCGGCCTTTGCTTGGTCGATGTTGGCGCTCTGTCACTATCACGAAGGCATTCTCGGCTGGGCAAAGGACCGCGCTGGCGCCCTCAAGGCATCGTTCGAGGCCGGGCAACGCGCCGTGGAGTTCGACGAGCTCGACTGGCTGGGCCATGGCATGCAGGGCATGGGGCGGCTGTGGACCGAGCGCGATCATCGCGCGGCGCTCGAGGGGCAGGAACGCGCGGTGACGCTCAACCCGAGCGCGCCGCTCGCCCGGCACTTCCTCGCGTGCGTTCACGAATTCTCGGGCCGGCCGGCGGAAGCCATCCCGCACATCGAGACGCTGCTGCGGCTCGATCCACGCTACCGCTTCGCCTCTCTGGCGGTGGCCGACAAGGCGTTGTGCCAGTTTCTGCTGGGCGACTTCCAGGCGTCGCGGGCCAGCGCTGAAAAGGCGGTGCGCATGCAGCCGGCGAATGTTCGCGCCCGTCAGCGCCTCGTGGCGGCGCTGAGCGCGCTTGGCCTCGACGAGGAGGCACGCGCCGCGGCGGCCGAACTGATGCGGCTGCAGCCCGACCTGAGCCTGGACTACATCGATGCCACTTATCCCTTCCAGTCCGGCGCCGAGCGCGACCGCTTCGTCGCGGCGATGCAGCGCGCAAATCTGCTCGCGGGTTAGCAGC
>DASZJU010000501.1:0-2254 GCA_035947815.1 Reyranella sp. | reverse complement strand
AAACGATAATTCCCGACGGAACGGCTGCGTGATCTCGAAGCGACCCGGCGCCACGTCGGTGATCTCGAAACCGAAATGCTGCGAGATCGGCATGGCCATGAGAAACCGCTTCGTCACTTGGACAAAATCGGGATTTGCCGGCGCAAAAGACTGCATCATATCCTCTAGAGATATATCTCTAGAGGATATACTCTATAAAAATGCCGAGAGTCTCGTTCAGTCGTGCCGATTTCCTAGGGGCCGCCCGCGCTCTTGCCGCCGCGGGGGGGCCGGCGGCGGTCACGGTCGGTTCGGTCACCGAGCGATTGGGTGCACCCAGCGGATCTTTCTACTATCGCTTCGCGTCGCGCGACGTCCTGCTGGCCGAACTTTGGCTGGCCACGGCGCTCGCCTTTCAGCAAGGCTTCGTTGCGGCGATCAACGCTGGCGACGGGCTGGCGGCGGCGCTGCACACCCCCGTCTGGGTACGTGCCCATCTCGACGACGCACGGCTGTTCCTGCTGCACCACAGGGACGACTTCGTGCAGGGCGATTGGCCAAAGCCGCTTGTATCGGGCGTCGCCCGGCAGGCGCGGCGGGTCGATGCCTGCTATAAGCGATTTGCCCGCGAGACGCTGGGCGGCGTCGATTCCGAGCGGCTGCGGCTCGCCCGCTTCGTCCTTGCGGACGTCCCCAAAGCCGCCGTCGGACCGCATCTCCGCCGCGGCGAGCTGCCGCCGCCGATCGTCGACCACATGGTGACGACGACCTATCGCGCCGTCGTCACCGCTTCGAGGGCTCGCAAGCCCGATTGAGCCCTCGCGCTCAGGCGGCGGCTGTCAGCCCTTCCTGCTCCAGCACGCGCTTGACCGCCGGCCGGTTCTTCATGCGCTCATAGTGGGCGGCGCAGTTCTTGGGCAGCGGCATCTTCATGCGGCCGGACGCCCAGAACTCGACATAGAACAGGGCCGCGTCGGCGACGGAGAACTTGCCGGTGAGGTATTCCTTGCCTTCCAGCGACTTGTCCATCAGGGCGAGGCCCTTTTCCATGATCTCCTTGCCGCGCGCCTTGACCGTGTCGTGATCGGCTTCGGTCGGCGCGTAGTTCATCGGCCGGAACATGCGCGAGAAGCCCTGCATGTGCATGGTCGACACGGCATAGTCCATCGCTTCGAGCGCGCTTGCCTCGCCGTCGGCGTCGGACGGCAGCAGGCCCTTTTCCGGATTCTTGCGGGCGAGCCACGTGGCGATCGCCGGGAACTCGGTGAGCACCGACCCGTCGTCGCGCTGCAGGGTCGGCACCTTGGACTTCGGGTTGAGCTTCACGAACTCCGGTCCGTACTGCTCCTGCTTGGCGCCGTCGATCTTCTGCAGATCATAGGGCTTGCCGATTTCCTCGAGCAGGACATGGATGCCGATCGAGCAGGCGCCGGGCATGTAATAGAGCTTCATCGCTACCTCCCTACGTGGACGTCTAACAGGGTGTTAACTGGGACGGGCAACGCTAGCATCCGGACCGCAACGGGGGAAAGACAATGCCAAGCGAAAACCTGCGCTCGCTGGTCGGGACGCCCACGACCAAAGTGGGGACTTTCCTGTTCGAGTTCGCCACGCCCGGCATCGGCCAGATCCTGAAGGCGGCGGGTGCGGACTTCGCGGTACTCGACATGGAGCATACCGGTTTCGGTTTCGAAACCGTGCGCCAGGTCGTGCGCTACTGCCAGGCGGCCGCGTTGCCGCTGGTCGTGCGGGTGCCCAGCCAGCAGCGCCACCATATTTCGCGCGCGCTCGACACCGGCGCCGACGGCGTCATGGTGCCGATCGTCTCGTCGATCGAGCAGGCCAAGGCGGTGCTGGATGCCGCCAAGTACTGGCCCGACGGCACGCGCGGCGTGGCGCTGGGGCTCGGCCACGAGCGCTTCGCGATGCGCCGCGAGCCCCAGGTGCCGCGCTTCGCCGAGCAGAATGCGCGAACCGGCATCATCCTGCAGATCGAGGACCCGCGCGGCGCCGCTGCCGCCGATGAAATTGCGGCGCTGCCGGGCGTCGACATGCTGTGGCTCGGCCACAACGATCTCTCGGTCGCGCTGGGCAAGCCCGGCGCCTTCGACCATCCCGACTTCGTGCAAGCCGAGCAGGCGACCATCGCGGCCGCCAGGAAGCACGGCAAGTCGGTCGGCCGGCTGTCGGTCGATGCCAGGCAAGGCGCGGCCTTCGCCGCCATGGGCTACGACTTCGTCGCCATCGCGGGCGACGTGTGGCTGCTGCAGCAGGC
>DASZJU010000500.1:0-11070 GCA_035947815.1 Reyranella sp. | reverse complement strand
AGGCCGCTGCAGCCCAGCGCCTGGTGGGCGCTAAGCGCCCACTGCTTGGCAAGTTCATAGACCTCGGCCGGGATCGGCGCAGGCACCAGATGCTCGGTGATGCCGTCGGTATACTTGGCCTCGTAGTCGTAGAAGCGTGTGCGGGGACGCAGCTCGGTGACCGCCACGGCGCGATCGCTCATCACCGCGACGGTGAGCTCGCGGCCGGGCACGAACTTCTCGACCAGGACCTTCTCGCCGAACGCAGCTTCCGCCACCTCGACGGCGGCGAGGTTGTCGCCTTCACGCACGATATGCACGCCCACGCTGGAACCCTGATCGATCGGCTTTACCACATAGGGCCGCGGCATGGGATCACCCGATGCGAGCGCGTGACGCTCGATCACCTTGCCCTGGGCGACACGCAGGCCGAGCGAGGTGAAGACGTGACGCGCCATCGGCTTGTCCATGGCGATCGCCGAGGGCAGCACGCCGGAATGGGTGTAGGGCACGGCCAGCACTTCGAGCACGCCCTGGATGCAGCCATCCTCGCCGTACTTGCCGTGCAGGGCGTTGAACACCACGTCGGGGCCGCCGCCGCCCACCGGCCGCAGAAAATCGATCAGGGCGCGCAGGTCGCGCTTGACGTCGTATTCGACGACATCGTGGCCACCTTCGCGCAGGCCCTCGGCGCAGGCCTTGCCGCTCACCAGAGAGACCTCGCGCTCGGGTGACCAGCCGCCCATGAGGACTGCGACCTTGCGCATTATGCCGGTACTCCGATGCGGCGGATTTCCCAGTCGAGGCGCACGCCGCTCGTGTCGAGCACCCGCCGCCGCACCTCTTCGCCCAGCGCCTCGATGTCGGCAGCGCTGGCGGCACCGAGATTGATCAGGAAGTTGCAGTGCTTTTCGGAGACTTGCGCCTCACCGATGCGCAGGCCGCGACAGCCGGCCTGGTCGATCAGCTCCCATGCCTTGTGGCCGGGCGGATTGACGAAGGTCGAGCCGCCGGTGCGGCTGCGCGGCTGTGATTCGGTGCGCGTGGAATCGATCTCGGCGATGCGGCGGGCGATGGCGAGCGGGTCGCCGGGCTCGCCGCGCAGCCGGGCGGAGGTGAAGATCCAGTCGGCCGGCGCGCTGCTATGGCGGTAGCTGAAGCTGAGCTCGGCGGCACTGATACGATGCACTTTGCCGGTGCGGTCGATCGCCTCGGCCGAGACCAGGACCTCGGCGAGTTCGCCGCCATAGGCGCCGGCATTCATCATCACCGCACCGCCCATCGTGCCCGGGATGCCGCTCAGGAACTCCAGGCCGGCCAGCGCATGGTCGCGCGCCATCAGCGCCACGTTGAGATCAGGGGCGCCGGCGCCCGCTAAAAGTTGGTTTCCGTCGACGGCGATGCCGGTGAAGCCGCGCATCAAGCGGATGACCACGCCTTTCACGCCGCCGTCACGCACCAGCAGGTTCGAGCCGACCCCCAGAACGGTGACCGGCACGTCGGTTGGCAGCGCCCTCAGGAACGAGGCGAGGTCCTCGACGTCGGCCGGGCGGAACAGCACCTCGGCCGGCCCACCGGTGCCGAACCAGGTCTGCGGGCCCAGTGGCGCATCGGCCGCGAGGCGGCCGCGCGGCCTCGGCAAGCGGTCGATCAGGTGAGGATGGGAGGTGGCGAGCGCCATCATGCCGCCGAGCCGCTGTTAAGGGGGCCGGGGTCATTGGCGATGGCGCGCAGTCCGCCATGCTCGGCCACGATCTGCTGGAGCTGGCCGGGTAGCGCATGCGCCCAGGCGGTGATGTTGCCGGCGCCGAGAAAGACCACGACATCGCCCGGCCGCGCCATCTGCCAGATCAGGCCGGGCAGGTCGCCTGGCGCGCCGAGCGGCGTGGCGTCACGATGGCCGGCGCGGCGCACGAGGCCCACCAGCATGTCGCGGTTGACGCCCGCGATCGGCGTCTCGCCGGCGGCATAGACCTCGGCAATCAACACGGCGTCAGCGTCGGAGAAGCAGGTGGCGAACTCGTCCTTGAGCGCGCCCAGCCGCGTGAAGCGGTGCGGCTGCATGACCGCGATCACCCGCCCCGAGCCGCCATAAGCCTGCCGCGCCGCGCGCAGCACGGCGGCGATTTCGACGGGATGGTGGCCGTAATCGTCGATCACGGTGATGCCGTGCGCCTCGCCCGTCTTGGTGAAGCGTCGCTTGACCCCGGCGAAGGAGCCCAACGCGCGGCGGATCGTGTCGTCGGGCAGGCCCATTTCCTGCGCCACGGCAATGGCGGCGAGCGCGTTCTGCACGTTGTGCTGGCCGAACATCGGCAGGCGCAGATCGACGATGACGCGCGATTCATTGGTGGCGCGGTTCTCGACCACGACATCGAAATCGGCGCCGCCCCGGTCGAGCCTGAGGTTGATCGCATGAATGTCGGCGTTGGCGCCCAGGCCGTAGGTGACGATGCGGCGATCGGCGACGCGGGGGATCAGGGCCTGCACCTCGGGATGGTCGAAGCACAGGACGGCGAAGCCGTAGAACGGGATGTTCTCGACGAAGCGCACGAAGGCGTCACGCAGCGCGTCGAAGGTACCGTAGTGGTCGAGATGCTCGGGGTCGACGTTGGTGACCACCGCGATGGTCGCGGGCAGGCGCAGGAACGAGCCGTCCGATTCGTCGGACTCGACCACCATCCAGTCGCCTGCGCCGAGCCGCGCGTTGGTGCCGTAGGCGTTGATGATGCCACCATTGATCACCGTCGGATCGAGTCCGCCGGCGTCGAGCATGGCGGCGATCAGCGACGTCGTCGTGGTCTTGCCGTGCGTGCCGCCGATCGCGATCGACCATTTCAGCCGCATCAGCTCGCCCAGCATTTCGGCGCGACGCACCACCGGCAGCAAGCGCGCCCGCGCCGCCAGCACCTCGGGATTGTCCTTCTTGACCGCACTCGACACGACCACGACCTGGGCGTTGGCGATATTGTCGGCGCGATGGCCGATTGCGACCTTGATGCCGTGCTCGACCAGCCGTCGCGTGTTGGCGCCGTCGGCGATGTCGCTGCCCTGCACCTTGTAGCCGAGATTGTGCAGCACCTCGGCGATGCCCGACATGCCGATGCCGCCGATGCCGACGAAATGGATCAGTCCGATATCGAGCGGCAGCGCTCTCATGCGGCGACTCCTGACGGTGAAAGAGCAAGCCCGGTCATTTCACCGACCAGGTCGGCAAGGCGCGCCGCCGCATCGGGCCGGCCCGCGGCGTGAGCGGCCGCCGCCATGCCGGCCAGCCGTTGCGGCGTCTCGACCAGGGCCGCCAGGTGTCCGGCCAGGGTTTTGGCCGTGAAGGCGGCGTGCGGGATCACGATGCAGGCGCCGGCAGCCTCGAAAGCGCGGGCATTGGCCGTCTGGTGGTCGTCGGCGGCATAGGGATAAGGCACCAGGATCGAGGGCCGACCGATGGCGGCGAGCTCGGCCACGGTCGAGGCACCGGCGCGGCCAATCACGAGATGCGCGGCGGCGATGCGCTGCGGCAGGTCGGCGAAGAAGGGCGCCAGCTCGACCACGATGCCGGCGCGGGCATAGCGCTGGCGCACCTGGTCGAGATCCTCCCGCCGGCACTGCTGCACCAGGCGCAGGCGCGCGCGCAGCGGCGCCGGCAGGGACAGCACAGTCTCGGGCACGACCTGGCTGAACGAGGCCGCGCCCTGGCTGCCGCCGAAGACCACGAGATCGACCACCCTGCCCTCGCCCGGCGCACGATAGGGCGAGTCGCGGAGCGCCCGCACGGTCTCGCGCACCGGATTGCCGACGAGACGCGCGCGGCGGTCGCCGTCGGCGATGTGGCGCGTGCGGCTGAACGAGGTCGCGATGCGCGCCGCGCCGCCCTGCACGAGGCGATTGGCCTTGCCCAGCACGGCATTCTGTTCGTGCAGCATGGACGGCAGCCGGCGCAGGCGGGCGGCGATCATGGTCGGCACCGAGGCGTAGCCGCCGAAGCCGACGACGGCCGACGGAGCGATGCGACCCAGCGCCCACCAGGCATCGAACAAGCCGAACCCCAGCGACAGGAGCGCCATCAGGCGGCGGCCGAGCGAACCGGTGGGGCTTGCCGAGTGGATATAGTGGATCGGCCGGTGGGCCAGCGCGCCCTGCCACTGCTTGCCGCGCGAGTCGGTGACCAGCGCGAACGGCACGCCGCGCGCCTCGAGTTCGCCGGCCAGCGCTTCGGCCGGGAACACGTGCCCGCCGGTGCCGCCGGTCGCCAGGACCACCGGCCCCGGCAGGAGGCGCGGCTTCCCCATCACACCGCCTCCCGCAGGCCGGCATGCTCACGGGTGAGCGACAGCAACATGCCCATGCAGATCGCCATGGCCAGCGCCGAGGACCCGCCGTAGGAAATGAACGGCAGGGTCATGCCCTTGGCGGGGATGAGCTGGATGGTCGAGGCCATGTTGATGGCGGCCTGCAGGCCGAACTGCACGCCAAGCCCGGTCGCCGCCAGGGTGATGAACAGGCTGGTCTCCTTCGAGGCGCGCGACATCGCCCGCAAGGTCACGAAGGCGAACAGGCCGAGGATCATCAGGCAGACGATCAGGCCGAATTCCTCGCCGGCGACGGCCATGATGAAATCGGTGTGCGCGTCGGGCAGCTGAGCCTTCACTGTGCCCTCGCCCGGGCCACGGCCGAACAGCGAACCGTTCATGAAGGCTTCGAGCGATGTGTTCACCTGGTAGTTGTCACCCGAGGACGGATCGAGGAAGCGATCGAACCGACTGCGCACATGGCCGAACATGAAGTAGGCGCCGACGATCGACGCGGCGCCACCCACCGCACCGAAACCCGCGACCCACATCGGCAGGCCGACGATGAAGAGCTGGACCGCCCACACCAGGGCGACCACGATGCTCATGCCGAGGTCGGGCTGCATCACCAGCAGCGCCAGCACGCCGCCGACCAGTAGGGTCGAGAGGATATAGCCCGGCGCCCGCCGCTCGGTGCGACTCTGCGCCAGCAGCCAGGCCGAGATGACGGCCAGGGTGGGCTTCACGAACTCCGAGGGCTGCACGCTGGACAGGCCGGGCACCGAGATCCAGCGCCGCGCGCCCTTGATCTCGACACCGATGACGAAAGTCGCGGCCAGCAACAGCACGCTGCCGCAGAACACGATCAGTGCCAGACGGCGGACGTGGCGCGGCGAGGCGAGCGAAATGGCCAGCATCAGCATCAGTGCCATCGGCAGGAAGACGAACTGGCGCTTGGCGAACAGGAACGAGTCGGCGCCGATACGCTCGGCCGCCGGCGGCGAAGCGGCAAGGGTGAGCAGAACGCCGAACGCCATGATCGCCAGGACGGCGCCCAGCGACCAGCGGTCGACGGTCCACCACCATTGGCCGATGACACTGCGGTCGTCGCGCGGAACCTGGATCACGCTGCCCTCCCCAAACTCACAGCCCCCGGCAGGGCGCGCGCCATGGCGCGGAACGCATCGCCGCGGTGCTCGTAACTCTGCCACTGATCCCACGACGCGCAGGCGGGCGACAGCAGGACGACGGCCGTGCCGTGTGCCTCGCGCTGCGCGCGTTGGTGTGCGGCGTCGAGCGCCGACTTCAAGTCGCCGCAGCGGCTATAGGCAAGCTTGCCCTCGAGCTGCCCGGCGAACAGCTCGGTCGCCTCGCCGATCAGGAAGGCATGGCGGATACGGTCGAACCAGGGCGCGAGCGGCGCCACGCCGCCCTCCTTCGCCTGGCCGCCCAGGATCCAGTAGATGTCGCGATAGGACGACAGCGCGCGGGCCGTGGCGTCGGCGTTGGTCGCCTTGCTGTCGTTGACATAGACGACATTGCCGACCGAAGCGACGCGCTCCTGGCGATGCGGCAGGCCGGGATAGCTCTTGAGGCCCGCCACGATCTTCTCGCGCGGCACATCGAGCCAACGGCAGGCCGCCCAGGCGCAGGCGGCGTTCTGCGCGTTGTGATCGCCCGGCAGGGTCGGCACGTCGGAAAAATCGACCCTGTAGCCGTCGGCGTCGATCAGCATGCCGGCGCGGAACGACACGCCGCCCGCGATCGGGCGCTCCAGCGCCACCGGCACCGCGGCGATGCAGGATCGCGCCGCCATCTTGTCGTAGACGGCGTGCGAAGGCTGATCGTCGATGCCGATCACGGCGCAGTCGCCGGGCTGCTGGCGCGCGAAGATGTTTTGCTTGGCTGCGACATAGCCCGCCATGTTGCCGTGCCGGTCGATATGGTCGGGCGTGATGTTGAGCCAGACCGCGACATTGGCGCGGAAAGTGTCGAGCAATTCGAGCTGATAGGACGAGAGCTCCAGCACGTAGACGCCGTCCTGGCCGAGCGGCGCGAGATCGAGCGCGCCGCGGCCGATATTGCCGCCGACCTCGCAGCGCCGGCCGGCCTCGACGAGGATATGGCCGATCAGGGCGGTCGTCGTCGATTTGCCGTTGGTGCCGGTGATGCCGACGAACCCCGCCTTCGGTTGGGCGCGGGCCAGAAGCTCGATGTCGCAAATGATCTGCTTGCCGGCGGCGCGCGCCGCCACCGCGACGGGATGCGGCTTGGGCAGGTGGCTCGGAATGCCGGGACTGATGATGAGCGCCACCACGCCCGACCAGCCGATGGAGGCCGGCTCGACGACGGGAACGCCGATCTTGGCCGCGGCCTCGCGCGAGGCGGCGTTGTCGTCCCAGGCGACACAGTCGATGCCGGCTGCGCTTAGGGCGCGCACGGTCGCCAGGCCGGAGCGCGCAAGCCCCAGCACGACGAACGACGAACCCTTGAGCACAGCGAGATCGATCATTCGGTCACCGCAGCTTCAGGGTGGCGAGGCCGGCCATCGCCAGGATGGCGGCGATGATCCAGAAGCGGAAGACGATGGTGGGCTCGGACCAGCCCTTCTGCTCGAAATGATGGTGCAGCGGCGCCATGCGAAAGACGCGGCGTCCGGTCCACTTGTAGGACAGGACCTGGACGATGACCGACACGGTCTCCAGGACGAACAGACCGCCGACGATGGCCAGCACGATCTCGTGCTTGGTGACGACGGCGACCGCACCCAGGGCGCCGCCGATGGCAAGCGAACCGGTGTCGCCCATGAACACCATGGCGGGCGGCGCGTTGAACCACAGGAAGCCCAGGCCCGCACCGATCAGGGCGGAAAGCAGCACGGCGAGTTCACCCGAGCGCGGGATGTGATGAAGATAGAGGTAGTTGGTGAGGACGGTATTGCCCACCACGTAGGCGATGAGCCCGAACACGGCGGAGGCCATGATCACCGGGCCGATCGCCAGGCCGTCGAGACCGTCGGTGAGGTTGACGGCGTTGGAGGCGCCCACCATCACCAGGATGGCGAAGAGCACGAAACCGGCGATGCTGAGCGGCAGCAACACGTCCTTCAGGAACGGGAAGGCCAGCATGTAGCGCAACGGCGCGGGCGAGGACTGGGCGATCAGCCAGGCGGCCACGCCGGCCACCACGATCGAGAGGGCGAGCTTCACCTTGCCCGGCACGCCCTTGGGATTGCGCTTGGTGACCTTGAGAAAGTCGTCCCAGAAACCCACGGCGCCGAACGTCAAGGTGACGCCCAGTACGATCCAGACATAGGGGTTCGTGAGGTCGGCCCACAGCAGGGTGGCGATCGTGAGCGTGATCAGGATCAGGAGCCCGCCCATGGTCGGCGTCCCCTTCTTGTTCACGAGATGGCTGGCCGGGCCGTCGTCGCGGATCGGCTGGCCCTGCCTCTGCTTGCTGCGCAGCCAGCGGATCAGCCCGCCGCCGATCAGGAAACTGAGGACAAGTGCCGTCAGGAAGGCCGCAATCGAACGGAAGGTCAGGTAGCGGAACAGGTTGAAGGGCGTGAAGACATCCGCCAGGGGATAGAGAAGGTAAAGCATCTTAGCGTCCCGCCTCGCCGTCGCTTGCCGCCACGATGGCGTCGACGACATTTTTCATTTTCGAACCCAACGAACCCTTCACCGCGATCACGTCCCCTGTCCTGAGCGCCGCCGCGACGTCGCCGGCGAGCGACGCCGAGTCCGGCCGGTGCACGCCGCGCTGCGCTGGCGCCAGAAGCGGCCACAGCGCCTGCATGTGCGGGCCGCACAGAAAGACCTGCGCCGCGCCGCTCGCCGCCACCGCATCGGCAAGCCCGGCATGGTAGGCGTCCGCCCCCTCGCCCAGCTCACGCATGTCGCCCATCGCCAGCAGCCGGCGGCCGCCTCGGGCGGGCTCGGTGCGCGCCAGCACCGCCAGCATCGCCCGCATCGAGACCGGGTTGGCGTTGTAACTCTCGTCGAGCAACTCCACCGTGCCGGCACCGAACTTCAGCATCCGCCGCGCGCCGCGGCCCGGCGACGCGCCGACGTTCTTGAGCGTCGCCGCCGCCTCGACGACGTTTGCACCCAGCGCCTCCACGACGGCCAGCGCCGCGATGCTGTTCAGCACCCAATGCTCGCCTGCCGCGCCTAGGCGATACTCGATCCGCCGGCCGTGGATCAAGGCGACAACATCGCTGCCTGAATCCTGCAGGTTGCAGGAAAGAAGCCGCGCTTCGGCGGCCTCGCTGCGTCCGAAACCGACGACGCGCGACACGCCGAAGCGCCGGGCATGTCCTACCAGCCGGTCGTAATGAGGACTGTCGCGGTTGAGCACGGCCACTGCACCTTCCGCCATGCCGGCGAACAGGCAGCCCTTCTCGTCGGCGATGGCCTCTTCCGAGCCCATGTAGCCGATATGGACCGGCCCGACATTGGTGATCACGCCGACATGCGCCTCGACCTGGCGGGCCAGCGGCTCGATCTCTCCGGGATGATTCATGCCGATCTCGAAGACGCCGTAGCGCGCCTCGCGCGGCAGCCGGGCGAGGCTTATGGGCACACCGACATGATTGTTGAAGCTCGCCGCGCTGGCCGAGGTCGGCGCCTGGGCCGCGAGCATGGCCCGCAGCGCATCCTTGGTGCTGGTCTTGCCGACCGAGCCGGTGACGCTTGCGATCCGGGCCTTGCTGCGGCGACGGCCGGCGCGGCCGAGGCTCGCCAGCGCCATCATGGTGTCGGGTACGCGGATCAACGCGCCGCCCGCACCCTCGACATCGCGCGAAACCACGGCGGCCGCCGCGCCACGTTTCAACGCATCACCCACGAAACCATGGCCGTCGGTGGTCTCGCCGCTCAAGGCAAAGAACAGGTCATCTCTGGCGACGGCGCGGCTGTCGAAAGTGACGCCGTTTGCCTCGAACGACGCAGTGATCGTGGCAGGCGCCAGGGCGCGCGCCACCTCGTCGGAGGTCCAAAGCGCGCTCACGTCACGGCTTCCGCGAACTCGCGCGCGACTTCCGCATCGTCGAAATGATGCGTCACGCCCTTGATCGTCTGACCGGTTTCGTGGCCCTTGCCGGCGATCAGCAGCAGGTCGTCCTTGCCCTCGAGTGCCGCCATGCCCCGCTCGATGGCGGCGTGCCGGCCGTCCGGCACTTCGATCCAGTTCTTGCGGTCGGCCGGAATGCCACCGACGATCTCGGTGCGGATCGCGGCCGGCTCCTCGCTGCGCGGATTGTCGTCGGTCACGAGCGTGAGGTCGGCGAGGCGCGTGGCGATCTCACCCATCACCGGCCGCTTGGCGCGATCGCGATCGCCGCCGCAGCCGAACACCACGACCAGCTTGCCGTGGGTGAAGGGACGCAAGGTCGCAAGAACGGTTTCAAGTGCCTCGGGCTTGTGGGCGTAGTCGACATAGACCGGTGCGCCCGAGCGGTGACGGGCGACGAGTTGCAGGCGGCCGGGCGCGCCGCTCACGCTCGCCAAGGCCTGGGCGGCGCGCGCCGGATCGCCGCCAGTCGCGACAACGACGCCGAGGGCGCCCAGTGCATTGGAGGCCTGGAAGCCGCCGACCAGCGGCAGCTCGATCTCATGACGCTGGCCCAGCACCTCGACCAAAAGATGCTGGCCGGCCGGCGTCGGATCGTCCTTCAGCAGCCGGAACTCGCGGCCCTTCGCGCCGTAGGTCCAGAAACGGATGCCGCGGCGCTTGCAGATCGCGGCCAGCGCCTGGGCGCGGTCGCTGTCGGCATTCACGACGGCCGTACCGCCTTGTGGCAAGAGGCTTTCGAACAGCCGCGCCTTGGCCGTGAAGTAGTCGTCCATCGAGGCGTGGTAGTCGAGATGCTCGTGCGTCAGGTTGGTGAAGCAGGCGGCGGAAAGATGGAGGCCGTCGAGGCGATGCTGATCGAGACCATGGCTCGACGCCTCGATCGCAAGATGCGTGACGCCTTCGCGCGCCAGGGTCGCGAGGTCCTCGTGCAGCTGCACCGGGTCAGGCGTGGTGAGGCCGGCGTCGCGCGTCAGGCCCGGCGAGACGATGCCGAGCGTGCCGACGCTCGCCGCCGTCTGGCCGAGCGTCTGCCAGATGTGGCGCACGAAGTGCACGGTCGAGGATTTGCCGTTGGTGCCGGTGACGGCGGCGATGGTGGCGGGCTGCAGGCCGGCGAAGGCGGCGGCCATCAGCGCCAGGCGACGGCGCGGATTGGTGGCGCGGACGACGACGATGGCGGGATCGAGCGGCGGCAACTCCGCGTCGAAGGCCGCAAGGATCGCCACCGCGCCGCGCCCTACCGCATCGGCGACGAACGCCGCCCCGTCCTGGCGGGCCCCGGCAAGGGCTGCGAACAGGAAGCCGGGTTTTACCTTGCGCGAGTCGAGGGTGAGGCCGGAAATGACAGGGTCGCGCGGCCCCCCTCCCCAACCCTCCTCCGTCTGACGGGGGAGGGTGCCCGAAGGGCGGGTGGGGGTGCGCTCGGCGCTCGCCCGCATGAGCTCACTCAGCAGCAACGCGACGCACTCCCGCTGCGGGTGCGGCCGCCGTCTGGTTCGGGCCGGGCCCTGCCGGCAGCGCCTTGCGCGGCTCCTGCGCGCGATGGCGTGCGTTCGCCGGTACGAATTGAGGCGGCACCACTTGTGCCGGCACCGGAGTGGAGGCGATTTCGATCGGCGGCAGGCCCTCCTTCAGGTCGCCCGGCAGGATGCCGTAGAGCGACGCGATCTCTTCGATGAGCGTCTTGACGCTGGGCGCGGCCACCATGCCGGCCGTGGCATAA
>DASZJU010000499.1:0-2093 GCA_035947815.1 Reyranella sp. | reverse complement strand
CATCACCCCGAGCCTTTGCGAGGGGTCTCGTCTAACCGCTACATGCTATCCTGCGATCGGGCGCCCGTAGCTCAGGGGATTACAGCAACCGCCTTCTAAGAATTGGAACGCCGGCCAGGCGCTTGGTTTCATGACATCGCTGGAAGGCCGAACGGCCCGGAAAATGGCCCTTTTCGACCGCGAATCGGCGAAGGCCGCTTCACCCGCGGTTCCCGACGGGGCGGTTAGTGATCCCCGCCACAGGTGCGGCGGCTCGATGTGCATCTTCGGCCCCGACGGCAACGAAATCGAGCTCAAGGCCCTGCCGGATTAGGCGGCCGGTTCCTCGGGTCGCCGGATCTCGCGCGTCAACTTGAGGCGGTATCCGGGGTACGATCGCCTCGTGTAATCGACCAGCACGTCGAGGAAGCTCTCGCCATAGGGCGGAAGATGGCGTCGCGCATCCCATACGGCGCGGGCCCACACGCCCAGCGGCCGCCGGTTGTGCGTCAGTCCGGCGATTGCGATACCCGGCCGGTCGAGCGCCACGACGGAGGGCACGATCGCGATGCCGTGGCCCCCAGCGGCCAGCGCGATCAGGGACTGCGGCGACCGGCTCTCGAGCAGCACGCGCGGTTCGGGGCGCGCAGCGTGACGCGCCTCGTCGAAGACTTGGCGCGTCTGGAATGCGGCGGTCAGCATCAGGAGCGTCTCGCCGAGGATGTCCGCAACGGCCAGGGTGCGCCGCGACGCCAGCCGGTGCGCTCGTGACATGACGGCGAGCAGTCGGATCGGATAGAGCAGCACACTGTCGAGCGGCGCGATGTCGCGCACGGCGCCGATCGCGACGTGAAGCTCTCCCTGCTCGACGGCGCGGATCAGGGGTTCGGCGCCGTCCTCGACGATCCTGACTTCGACCTGTGGATGGCGTTGCCCATACGAGGCGAGCACCTGCGGCATTCCGGCCTCGATGAACTGCGGCGTGGCGCCGACGCGAAGCACCCCGCCCGTGCCGCCGCCGAGCGCTGCGGCGCGTTCGCGCAGCGACTCGGCCTCGGCGAGCAGGCGCCGGCTGCGCGCGAGCATCTCCCGGCCGTCGGCGGCAAGCACGATCCGCCGTCCGATGCGATCGAACAGCCGCACGCCGAGCGACTGCTCGAGTTCGCGAATTTGCCGGGACAGCGTCGGTTGGCTGACGTGCAGCTGCTTGGCCGCGAGCCCCATGGTGCCCGCGTCGGCGATCGCCACGAAATTCTTCAGGTGAGCGAGGTCCATCGGCTCATTCGTTTACCGAATTGATCTTACTCTTTAATTCAATTGGACGAAACAGGGCCGCTGGCGCTAAGAACCGGGCAGAAGTCCGGCTTGTCTGCGCGTCGACCTCGCTTTTCGGGAGGCCCGGCCATGCACCACGGTCCAGCGTTGGTGGCGACTCTCGCCTGCCTCGTGATTGTTCCGACCCTCGCCGTCGCAACCCCGCCGGCCGGCGTCGTATCCAACGTGATCGTCGCCCAGGGTCCTACAACCGGCCCACTCAAGGAGCGCATCGACGTCGGCGGAACCTGGGCGCTCCATCTCGAGGACAAAGGCGAGTCGGAATTCTATTTCCAGGACCTCGTCGTCGGGCCGGACGGCTACACAGGATGGCACAGCCATCCGGGGCTGTTGCTCGTCACCGTCAAGGAGGGCAGCATCGACTTCTACGACAAGGATTGCGTGAAGCGCGTCTACGCAGCCGGGCAATCGTTCAGCGAGGGCGCGGAGCCGCATGCCGCCGTGAATTCCGGTCAGAGCAATACCAGGCTGCTCATCGCCTACATCGTGAAGAAGGGCGAGAGCCGGCGCATCGAGGCGCCCCAGCCGGCGTGCGCCGCGCGCCTCGGCATTCGCTGAGCGCGGCGCGCCGTCACCGGTCGCTCTGGCCCGGTCGTGGACGGCACACGGGGCAGGCCATACGGAGGACACAGAGGGTGTCTCGCTGGCGGTTTCGCGGGCCGTCGCGGCGGCTATTTCATCCCCACGCCGATCAGGAAGGTGTGCGGCACCACGAATTCGTCGGCGCCGTCGAACTGGCGCAAGGCGCCCTCGATCTCGGCCCAGGCTGCTGCGCGTTC
>DASZJU010000498.1:0-3994 GCA_035947815.1 Reyranella sp. | reverse complement strand
GGCCGTCGCATGGGCCATGCCGGCGCGGTGATCTCGGGTGGCCAGGACACCGCCGAGTTCAAGGTCCACGCCATGCGGTCCGCGGGCATCAGGGTCGCGGATTCTCCCGCCGCACTGGGCGAGGAAATGCTTAAGGCCATGAAGGGCTGACCACATCAAGTTCCTCTCCCCCTAGCGCGGGAGAGGAGCAAGAGGAGACAGGCCATGAGAGCGGAGCAGACATCGTTCCTGTTCGGCGCCAACGCGCCGTTCATCGAAGAGCTCTACGAGCGCTATCTCGGCGACCCGAACGCCGTCGATGCCGAATGGCGCACGTTCTTCGAGGCGCTCGGCGAGCAGAAAGGCGACGTGCTGGCCGAAGTGCGCGGCGCATCGTGGGCTCCCAACGGCGCCCATGTCATCGGCGCCGTCGATCCCGACAGCCTGCCATCACTCGCTAACCGCAACGTGAAGGGCAACGGCGCCGCGGCACCTGCCGCGATCGCCGGCAAGACCGAGGCCGATATCCGCGCCGCCGCCTACGACACATCGCGGGCCTTCCTGCTGATCCGCTCCTATCGCATCCGCGGCCATCTCGAGGCCGACCTCGATCCGCTCGGACTGGTGCGCCACAGCCTGCATCGCGAGCTCGACCCCGCGACCTACGGCTTCGGCGAGGGCGACTGGGATCGTCCGATCCTGATCTTCGGCACCTTGGGGCTGGGCGAATCGGCGACCTTGCGGCAGATCTGGGACCGCTTGCGCAAGACCTACTGCGGCAAGATCGGCGTCGAGTACATGCACATCTCCGATCCCGACCAGAAGGCGTGGATCCAGGAGCGCATCGAGCACGTCGAGAACCGTACCGAGTTCACCCCCGAAGGCCGCCACATGATCCTGGAGCGGGTCGTCGAGGCCGAGGGGCTGGAGCGCTATCTCGGCGTCAAGTTCGTCGGCACCAAGCGCTTCGGCCTGGACGGCGGCGAATCGATGATCCCCGGCATCGAGCAGATCCTGAAGCGCGGCGGCCAGCTCGGCATCCGCGACGTGGTGATCGGCATGCCGCATCGCGGCCGGCTGAACACGCTCGTGCACGTCCTGCACAAGAGCTACACGGCGCTGTTCTCCGAGTTCCAGGGTCGCTCCTCGCAGCCCGAGGAAATGCGCGGCTCGGGCGACGTGAAATACCATCTTGGCGCCTCGGCCGACCGCGAGTTCGACGGCACGACCATCCACGTCTCGCTGGCACCCAACCCCTCGCATCTCGAAGCGGTCAATCCCGTGGTGCTGGGCAAGGCGCGCGCCAAGCAGGACCAGCGCGGCGACACCGAGCGCAGCCAGGTGATGGCGATCCTGATGCACGGCGACGCGGCCTTCGCCGGCCAGGGACTGGTCGCCGAGAGCCTCGATCTCAGCGATCTCGGCGGCTACCGCATCGGCGGCACCATCCATTTCGTGGTCAACAACCAGATCGGTTTCACGACGCTGCCGACCTACTCGCGTTCCGGCCCCTACTGTACGGAGATCGCCAAGATCGTGCAGGCGCCGATCCTGCACGTGAACGGCGACGATCCCGAGGCCGTGGTCCATGTCTCGCGCATCGCTACCGAGTTCCGCCAGCACTTCAAGCGCGACATCGTCATCGACATGTTCTGCTACCGCCGGCACGGCCACAACGAGTCGGACGAGCCGATGTTCACCCAGCCGCTGATGTACAAGGAGATCGCCGGCCACAAGACGGTGAAGGAGGTCTATGCCGCGCGCCTCGAGGCGGAAGGCTTCGTCACCGCGGCCGAAGTGGCAGCCCTCGATGCGGCGCTGCGCGAGAAGCTCGACAAGGCGCTCGAAGCGGCGAACCAGTACAAGCCCAACAAGGCCGACTGGCTGGAAGGCCGCTGGGCCGGGATGACGGTCGCGCCGGGCGAGGAGGACCGCAAGGGCGCGACCGCCGTCGAAACCGAGCAGCTCCTGGCGGTCGGCCGTGCCATCTCCGAGCCGCCCAAGAACTTTGACTTGAACCGCAAGATCGCGCGTCAGCTCCAGGAGAAGCGCAAGACCATCGATACCGGCCGCGACATCGACTGGGCGACCGGCGAGGCGCTGGCCTGGGGCACCTTGCTCGCCGAAGGCACGCCGGTGCGGCTGAGCGGCCAGGATTCCGGCCGCGGCACCTTCTCGCAGCGCCATTCGGTGCTGGTCGACCAGGTCACCGAGGCCAAGTACGTGCCGCTGAACCACGTGGCCGCCGAGCAGGCGCGCATCGAGGTCATCGACAGTCCGCTGAACGAGGCGGGCGTGCTGGGCTTCGAGTACGGCTATTCGTCGGCCGAGCCCAACGCGCTGGTGCTGTGGGAGGCGCAATTTGGCGACTTCGCCAACGGCGCGCAGGTCATCATCGACCAGTTCATCTGCTCCGGCGAAAGCAAGTGGCTGCGCATGGACGGCCTGGTGATGCTGCTGCCGCACGGCTACGAGGGGCAGGGGCCGGAGCATAGCTCGGCCCGGCTCGAGCGCTATCTGCAGCTCTCGGCCGAGGACAACTGGCAGGTCGTCGTGCCGACGACGCCCGCCAACTACTTCCACGCGCTGCGCCGCCAGGTGCGCCGATCGTTCCGCAAACCTCTGGTGGTGATGACACCCAAGTCGCTGCTGCGCCACAAGGAGTGCGTCTCGACCCTGGCCGATTTCGGACCGGGCACCTCGTTCAAGCGCATCCTGGCCGAGACCGACCCGCTCGCCGATGACATCAAGGTGCGGCGGGTCATCCTGTGTTCGGGCAAGGTCTATTTCGACCTCGTGGCCGAGCGCCGCAAGCGCAAGATCGACGACATTGCCATCCTGCGCATCGAGCAGCTCTATCCCTTCCCGTTCAGCCGGCTGGGCGTGCGGCTGTCGCAATATCCCAACGCCGAAGTGGTGTGGTGCCAGGAGGAGCCCGAGAACATGGGCGCCTGGTTGTTCGTCGACCGCCGCATCGAGCGGGCGCTGTCGGGCCTCAACGCGCGGCCGATCTATATCGGCCGGCCGGAAGCGGCGTCGCCGGCGACCGGTTCGGCGCGCACGCACGTCAAGGAACAGGCCGACCTGGTCGACCGCGCGCTGACGCTGGGCTGAGGTCGGGCGGGCGGCACCAAGGAGGAGTTAGTCATGGCCGTCGAGATCAAGGTCCCCGCATTGGGTGAATCGGTCACCGAGGCGACCGTCGCCAAGTGGCTGGTGAAGGCGGGCGACGCGGTGACCATCGATCAGCCGTTGTGCGAGCTCGAAACCGACAAGGTGACCGTCGAGGTCAACGCCTCGGTCGCCGGCAGCGTCGTCGACCTTGCCGTGGCCGAAGGCACCACCGTCCAGGTGGGCGGCGTGCTCTGCCACATCGAGGCGGGTGCCGCGGGCGCTGCCGCAAAGCCTGCCGCCGCCGCCGCGACCCCGGCCGCTGCGCCGGTCGCGCCAAAGCCTGCGCCGGCCCCTGCACCGCCTCCTGCGCCCGCACTGGCTCCCGCACCGGCGGCGGTCGCCGCCGCCGCACCTGTTCCGGCCGGCGCCAACATTGCGGCGTCCGGACCGGCCGTGCGCAAGCTCGTCGAGGAGACAGGAGTCGCCGCCTCCGCGATCCAGCCCACCGGCAAGGACGGCCGCGCCACCAAGGCCGACGTGCTGGCGGCGCTGTCTTCGATCCCGTCGCCCGCTGGCTCCCCGGGGGCGCCGGCGGCAAAGCCCGCGGCGCCCGCCGGCCCGCGTTTGCGCGCCGATCGTGAGGAGCGGGTGCGCATGACGCGGCTGCGCCGCACCATCGCCAATCGCCTGAAGGAGGCGCAGAACACCGCGGCCATGCTCACCACCTTCAACGAGGTGGACATGACGGCGGTCATGGGCTTGCGCGAGCGGCTCAAGGAGGATTTCGAGAAGAAGCACGGCGCGCGGCTGGGCTTCATGTCGTTCTTCGTCAAGGCCTGCATCGCCGCCCTCAAGGAGCTGCCGTCGGTCAATGCCGAGATCGAGGGCGACGACCTCGTCT
>DASZJU010000497.1:0-8640 GCA_035947815.1 Reyranella sp. | reverse complement strand
CGCGCAGGGCGGCGACGCGGCCTATTGCGCCCAGCTTACCGCTCTCTATCGCCGCTACGTTCAGAATTCGCCGGGCCGGCAATACGACGCCGAGGCGGCGGTGGCGCTCGACGACTGCCAGAAGGGCAACACAGCGGCGGGCATCCCGATATTGGAGAAGAAGCTGCTTGAGTCCGGGTTCACGCTCCCCGAAAAGTCTACGCAATAGCCGGTATCTCGCGAACAACGCGCCGCGTGCCGACGGTGAAATCCGCCGCGTCGTTGCCTGCCGATGCGGCGGCCTGCTACATAGCTTTTCGCCCGCGACGCCATTGTCTCGACTGGAGGATCCGTCTTGAGTGCTGGAGATCGACCGACGCGCCCGGCGATCTCCGATGGCCTCTTCTATTGGATCGCCGGCGCCTGTGGCTTCGCCACCGGGATCGTGGGCGGCGCCTTCCATTTCACTGTCGATGCCCTGCTGCGCTGGCCGATCTGGCTGACCGAGCGTGTGGGCCCGGGCCCGCTCACGATCGCCGCCGCCGCCGGCATCGCCGCAGTGGGCGTTACCTTGGCGTTCCTGCTGACCCAGCGCGTCGCACCGGAGGCCGCGGGCAGCGGCGTGCCGGAGGTCGAAGGCGCGCTCGAAGGACTGCGCGAGGTGCGCTGGCGGCGCGTGCTGCCGGTGAAGTTCGTCGGCGGCGTGCTGGGCCTGTCGTCGGGCCTGGTCTCGGGTCGCGAAGGGCCGACCATTCACATGGGCGCGGCCATCGGCGCCGCCCTCTCGGAGTGGCTGAAGCTGAGCCGCCTCGATCTCCACGCGCTGTTGGCCGCCGGCGCCGCCGCGGGCCTGGCCGCCGCCTTCAACGCGCCGCTGGCCGCCATCCTGTTCGTGATCGAGGAGACGCGAAAGCAGTTCCGCTACACGTTCCGCTCCTATGTCGGCGTGATCGCGGCTTCGGCGGCGAGCGCCCTCGGCATGGAGCTGGTGGGCGGCACCGCGCCGCCGCTCAGGATCGACACCCATGCCGTGCCGTTGCTGCTGCTGCCGACCTTCATGGTGCTGGGCGCGGGGCTCGGCATATTGGGCGTGTTGTTCAATCGCTGCCTGGTCGCGGCGCTCGATTGGCGGGCGGCGGCGTTCCGACGCGCGCCCTTCGCCTTCGCCGTCATCGTCGGCGCGGCGGTGGGCGCACTGGCAACCGTCCTGCCGTTCGCGGTCGGCGGCGGTGAAACCTTGATCCCGCGCATGGTCGTGACCGACCTGCCGATCCTGACCCTGCTGTTGATCGCGGTCGTGCGCTTCGTCGGCACCATGGCGAGCTATCCGGTGGGCGTCCCGGCCGGCATCTTCTCGCCCATGCTGGCCTTTGCCACCATCGTCGGCCTGATCGCCGGCACGCTGATCGAGATGCTGCTGACGATGGCTGCGCTGCCCGTGCCGCCGCTGATCGGCGCTGCCTTCGCCGTCGCCGCCATGGGCGGGCTGTTCTCGGCCACCATCCGCGCGCCGCTGGTCGGTGTCGTGCTGGTGGTCGAGCTGACCGGCGGCTACGAGCTGATCCTGCCGGTCATCATCACCTGCGTGACGGCCCATGTCGTCGCCGAGTGGCTGCACGGTCGGCCGATCTACGAGGTCTTGTTGGAACGTAGCTTGCGGCTGGCCGGCCACCTGCCGCGCGCGCCCTCGACGACGGTTTCTTCGCCGGTCGGGATCGACGAGCCCACGATGCTGCGCGACCCGCTTGATCCTGACGCCGCCCGCCGCGATCCTGATTGAGGGTTTGAGGGGAAAGCATTCATGGCCGTCGGGAATACACGCAGGGTCATCGCGGCCGGCGCCATCGGCAACGTGCTCGAATGGTACGACTTCGCCGTCTACGGCTACTTCGCCGCCGCCATCGGCCGCGCCTTCTTTCCGCAGCAGGACAAGGTCGCCCAGGTGTTGGCAGCCTTCGGCATCTTCGCCGTGGGCTTCCTGATGCGGCCGGTTGGCGGGGCGCTGATCGGCTATATCGGCGACCGCTACGGGCGGCGCGCCGCGCTCACCTTCTCGGTGGCGGCGATGGCGGTCCCGACTTTTCTGGTCGGCGTCCTGCCGGGTTACCAGACGCTGGGCGTGGCGGCGCCGATTCTGCTCACGCTCCTGCGCATGATCCAGGGCCTGTCGGTGGGCGGCGAGTACACCACGTCCATCATTTTCGTGGTCGAGCAGGCGCGCCCCGACCAGCGCGGCTTAATCGGCGCCATGGCGGGCTGCGGCGCTGTCGGCGGTATCCTGGCGGGTTCGGCAACGGGCGCCGTGCTGGCCGAGGCGATGCCTGCGGAAATGCTGGAGGCCTGGGGTTGGCGCATCCCGTTCCTGATCGGACTGGTCGTGGGCCTCGCGGGCTTCGCGCTGCGGCGCGGCATCCAGGAGGAGGTGAAGGCCAAGCAGCCCGACCATTCGCCGCTGCTCGACACGCTGCGCCATCACGGGCCGTTGCTGCTGCGGCTCGCGGCGCTCTCGGTCTTCAACTCGGTCGGCTTCTACCTGATGTTCGTCTATATCGTGAGCTGGCTGCAGTTCGCCGACGGCGTGGCGCCGGCGCGGGCGCTCGAGATCAACAGCATCAGCATGGTCGTGCTGCTGCCGCTGATGGTGGCGATGGGCTGGCTCTCCGACCGCATCGGCCGCCGGCCGGTGATGCTGGGCGCCACGATATTCGCCTTTATCGCAGCGTGGCCGCTGTTCTGGCTGTTGCATCATCCCGATCCGGCGCTCGTCCTGGTGGGCCAGCTCGGCTTCGTGCTGGCGGTCGGCACCTTCATCGGCTGCCAACCTGCGGTCATGGTGGAAGCCGTGCCGTGGCAGGTGCGCTGCACGGCGATCGCGCTCGGCTACAACGTCACGCTGGGCGTCATCGGCGGTCTCAGCCCGCTGGTCGCGACGTGGCTGGTGGCACGCACTGAAAACGACTACAGCCCGGCCTTCATGATCATGGCCGCCGCGGCGATTTCCGTGCTCGCCATCCTGACATTCAAGGAGACGTTCAAGACGCGGCTGCAAACCGCCTAGGCGGCTCCGACGATTTGTCTTGGCCGGCCATCGTCGTCGACGGCAACGAAGGTAAAGACGGCGTCGGTGACCTTGATGCGGTCGCCCTGGCCCTGGCGGAGGGCCCAGACTTCGATCGAGAGCGTGATCGAGGAACGCCCCGTCTTCAGCGTCTGCGTGTAGCAGCAGACGACGTCGCCGACCTTCACCGGCTCGCGAAACACGATGCGGTCGACGGCGACCGTCACGACCCGGCCGTTGGCGACGGTTGTCGCCGACATCTTTCCCGCCATGTCCATCAGCGACATGATCCAGCCGCCGAAGATGTCGCCCTTGGGGTTGGTGTCGGTGGGCATGGCCAGCACGCGCGAGGCAAGCTCGCCGCGTGGCCCCGCCAGCTCATCCATCCCGTAACCGGAATCGGGCATCAATCCCTCCTCGCCAAACGCTAGACAGGCGGGCGTCCTCCCGGCGGCACTATTTTGCTGCAGTGCACATTGTGATGTAGCAAAAGAATAAGGCGATTCCAAGGATATTGCTGCGATGCACAAAATCAGGCACCTGCCTGTTCGCTAGCCACCGGCGCTCGCGGTCACTCCAGCTTGATGCGAGCGTCGGTAATCAGCGTGCCACTACGTCTGTTCCAGCAGTTCAGGCACGACCCAGAGTGCGGGCTCGCCGCGCGCCACCCTTTGGACGTTGTCGAAGCCGTTGCGCAGGCGGGTGATGTTGCTCTCGAAGGTCGGTCCCGCGAGATGCGCCGTCAGGACCACGTTGTCGAGCTTCAGCAGCGGATTGTCGGGCGGCGTCGGCTCCTCGTCGAAGACGTCGAGGCCGGCACCGAACAGCTTGCCGGCCGAGAGCGCCGCGGTCATCGCCTTCTCGTCGATCACCGGGCCGCGCGAGGTGTTGACGATGATGGCCGACGGCTTCATCGCCGCAAGCTCGGCGGCGCCGATCATGCCCTGCGTCGATGCGTTGAGCGGCACGTGCAGTGACAGGATGTCGGAGGTCCGCAGGATCTCGGGCAGCAGGCGGAAGCGCACGCCGAGCGCGTCCTCCTGCTCCTCCTTGAGCCGGGCGATATCGTAGTAGTGCACGATCATGCCGAAGGCCTGCGCCAGCCGCGCCACCTTCTTGCCGATTGTGCCCAGGCCGACGATGCCCAGCACCTTGTCGCGCACCTGATGGACGGTCGGCGGCGCATTGCCGTGCCAGCGCCCGGCGGTGACGTTGCTGTGCTGGGTGATCAGCCGGCGCGACACCGCCAGCATCAGCAGCAAAGCATGCTCGGAGACGGCGACCGAGTTGGCGCCGCCATTGTTGCACAAGGGGATCTTGCTCTTGCGCGCAGCCTCGAGGTCGGCACGGTCGTAGCCGGCGCTCAGCATCTGGATCAGTTTTAGCCTGGGCGCGTCCTTGAAGAGCTGCGGGTTCACGTATTGTTGCACGAAGCCCACGAAATAGTCGGTGCCGGGGATCGCCGCCTTCATCTCAGGCGAGTTGTGCAGGGCCTTGACGATCTCGAAGCCCTTGGGTGCGAGGTCGTCGACCATCGCAATGCAATCCTTCGGTCCCACCACCAGAACTCGCTCGACCATCACAATCCCTCCGCCGCTGTACGATGACCCTTCAACAGACCGGGCAGGCGCCCAGGTTCGGTGCGACCCCAGCCGCACTCGGCCGACAGGCCGAAATCCCCGGCATGCCGCCGCGCCACGTCGATGCGCCTGGCGTCGCCGGCAGCGTCGTCATGGTGCAGCAGTCCGAGATAGAGCTTGGTTCCCGTCGGCCGCTTGAAATCCTTGAGCGGCGCATAGTAGGCGTCGTCGGTGCGGTCCCTGGGCACGGGAATGTGCAGGAAATCGATGCGCCGCCGGGTGGCGGCGGCGATGCCGTTCATCATCTCGACCAGAATGGCGGAATCCTTGGGCTGAACCAGATGCTCGTCGCGCGGCGAGCCGTAGCAGAGGTGATAGCCCATTTCCACGCCTTCCGGCACGGCATCGCCAAGCCGCCCCAGCATGTCGAAGATCTGTTTCTTGTAGTGGGCCGGCCGGTCCTTGAAATAGTTCTCGAAGGCCAGCACCTCCTGGCAGACGTCCCACTGGATCGACAGGTCCGCCGCCGGGATCACCTTGACGATGTTGGCCAGCGCCGCCTTGAGCGCGCGTTCGTAAACGGTGAAATAGGTCTCGCGTGCCGGTCCGCTGACATAGAGATAGCCGCTCGCCTGCGGCGTCGGCATGCAGACCTGGAAGCGGACGTGCCCGGGGATCGCACCGGAGCCGCGCAGCCGCTTGAAGATTTCCCAGGAAGCGAGAGCGGCCTTGTCGTAGCCGGTCTCGAACACCACCGTCACCGGGTCGATGCCGGGCTTGAAGCGAAGCTGCTCGATCTCGCGCACGACCTTGCCGTTCCATTGGACGAACTTGTAGGGCGGCACCGTCGGATCGATCTCCATCGCCGGATGGTCTTGCAGCATCTGACGCTGGAAATAGACCCAACGCGAGCGCTCGCCGGTCTCGCCGTCGGGCATGCAGCGCAGGAAGGGCCCCAGCTCGTCGGTCAGGCGGCGGAACACCTGCTCGCTGTTGTCGAGCGGGATGCTGCCGATCAGGTGCAGGCGATCCCTAGTCTCCATGGGGTGCCTCCACTCACGCGACCTTCTCGAGCTTCTGCAGCGAGCGCAGGTACTTCGGCACCGGCGCGCCGGGATGCGTGCCGGACCAGTTGGTGTAGCTCACTTCGCCGACATAGATGTCGCCTTTGCTGTCAACGGCGAGGCCGTGCGGCGACAGGAAGCGGCCGGTTTCCTGGCCGGGACCATGCTCGCCGCCCAGCCGCGCGATCAAACCGCCCTTCTTGTCGACGATGGCAAGTCGCGGGCCGATGTTGGTGTGCTTGCTGTTGACCGGCATGCCCGGTCCCAGCTCGCCGATTATGAATTTCGGGTTCTTGCCGCCGCCGGCGCAGCAATAGAGCGCACAAGGCCGGTGCATGTTGTTCCACTGCAGCTCGTACTTGCCATTGCCGTCGAATACCTGCACGCGATGGTTTTCGCGGTCGGCGACATAGACCCAGCCATCCTCGTCGGTGGCGATGTTGTGGGCGATGTTGAACTGGCCGGGATCGGTGCCGGTGGTGCCCCAGCACATCAGATGCTTGCCGTCCGGCGAATACTTATGGACACAGGAATTGCCGTAGCCGTCGGAAACGTAGATCTCGCCCTTGGGCGAGAGGGCGGTATGGGTGCAGCGGTTGAACGGCTGGCCGCTCAGGAAGGGCGCGGGCTGGTTGGGGACGCCGATGGTCAGCAGGATCTTGCCCTCGGTGGCGATCTTGCGGACCGTGTGATCGCCGTCGTCAGTGCAGTAAAGATTGTCGTCGCTGTCGATGTGCAGCCCATGGGCGCGGCCGAACAGGCCTTCGCCCCACGAGCGCAGGAACTTGCCGTCGCGGTCGAACACCATCATCGGGTGCTGGCCGCGGTTGAAGACATAGACGCGGTCCTTGCTGTCGACTGCGACCGCCGCGACGTCGCGGAACTCCCAGCCGTCGGGCAGCTTCGCCCAGTTCTCGACCACGCGATAACGATGCTCGCCGCTGCCCAGGATTACCGACATATCTTCCTCCTCATGCGGACCGCGGGCGTCTCAGCGCGGAGGTTACTCCGCGCGACCCGCTCATGATCATGAGCGGGCGGGACGCCCGCGGTCCGGATATGATTTCATGCCATCATTGCTGCCGAGATCTTCTCCGCCGTCATCAAGGTCGGGAAATTCGTGTTGGCGCAGGGCACCACCGGGAACACCGAGGCGTCGACGACGCGCAGGCACTGCACGCCTTTGACGCGGCCCTGCGTGTCCACCACCGCCATCGGATCGTCGGGCCGGCCCATGCGGCAGGTACAGGAGGCGTGCCAGACGCCGATCGCCGACTTGCGCACGAAGGCCTCCAGCGCCTCGTCGTCATTCATCACCTGGTCGAACGTGAAGCCTTCGACCACGAACTTGTCGATCATGAAGCGGCGCAGCGCGGCAGGGCCCTCGAGGAACTGGGCGACGATGCTGGTCAGGATCTTGTTCTTGGTGTTGACCACGCCGATTGCGCGCACGCGGTCGCTATAAGCTGCAGGGAAGGGCGCGTCAGTGACCTTCTTCAGGACATCAGTCATTTGCACCGCTGCCATCAGCTTAAAGCCGCTCATCAAGCGATCGAGATCGCGCTTGTCGGACAAGAGGTTGAACTCGACTATCGGCTCGGCCCGCCAGTTGCGCGAAGCAAGCCTCACCTGGCCGGTCTCGGAGTAGGTGCGGTTGATAAAAGTGAGCAGCGAGGCGATCTGCTGGCCGACTGCATGCCAGGCCGACTTGCTGACCACGGCCACGAACATGTCGCCCTTTGGCACGCCCGGCAAATTGGAGGAGTAGCGCAGGCCGACATGGATATGCCGGCGCGTGTGTTGGTTCATGCGCGCGCCGCGGCGAATGAACGACGACAGCGCGATCGAAGGATGATCCATCAGCCGCTGGCCGACGCCGGGCAGTGCGGCGACCACCGGGATGTCCATCTCGCTCAAATGACCAACCGGCCCAATGCCAGCGCGCAACAGGTGCGCCGGCGTGTGGATCGCGCCCGACGACAGTATCACCTCGCGGGCGCGGAACTCCTGCTCCTGGCCCGCTACCATGGCCGTCACGCCGACGCATTGCGTGCCCTCGAACAGCAGCGCCTTCACCTGGGTGTCGGTCGAGATGGTGAGGTTGGAGCGCTTGCGCGTCTCGGCATCGAGGTAGCCCATGGCGGCCGACACGCGCCGTTCCTCGGCATTGGAATGGGTGACGGGGAAATAGCCATCGACGAACTCGCCGTTCTGGTCGGGCAGGAATTTGAAACCCTTGGCCTCGAAGCCCTGGGCCACTGCCTTGGCATGGCCGGTCCAATGCTCGGGCGGGATGCGGCGCACCGGGATGCGGCCGTCCTTGCCGTGGAACGGCCCGTCGAAATCGAGGTCGCGCTCGACTTTCCTGAAATACGGCAGCACGTCCTTCCAGCTCCAGCCCTCAGCGCCGCGGGCCTCCCATTCGTCGTAGTCGGTCGGCGCGCCGCGGTTGGCCAACTGGCCGTTGATCGAGGACCCGCCGCCCAGCACGCGCGCCTGCTCGTATTTGCGCAAGGGAGGGCGTTCGGCTTGCGGGTTGTTGTGGCTGACGATTTGGGTCGTGACCTTGAGCTCGGTCCAGTGGAAGCGCGGATCGAAATAGGCCTTGCCCGAATAGCTGTCGCGAATTTCGGCCGGCTCGTTGCCGGGCGGGGTGTCCTGACCCGCCTCGCAGACAAGGACCTTGTTGGCGCTCCTGGCGGAGAGCCGCTGGGCCAGGACCGAGCCCGCAGAGCCTCCACCGACAATGATGAAGTCGTACACTTTGGCGTTTCCCTTTTTTGTTTGTGCCGGGAGGGTAGCCTCCGTCTTCGGGTTGCGCCAGTCGGTTGATCTTCATGGCTTTTATTCGCTTGTGCGAATTGATCTGGTGAGATCAAGGTAGGCGAGGATCATGGAGGACAGAACAATGCTTTTTGACCTCGCTCCGGAGCAAAAGAAGCTTCAAGGGATGGCGCGC
>DASZJU010000496.1:0-24279 GCA_035947815.1 Reyranella sp. | reverse complement strand
ATGAGCGGGCGGCGAGGGACCGCTTTCACGCCGATCTCGCGGCGATGCTGCCGCGACTGCGCATGTATGCGATGTCGCTGACCCACGATACCGACCGCGCCGACGACCTGGTACAGCAGACCGTCCTGAAGTCGCTGGCCGGCCGCCAGACGTTTCACCCGGGCACGAACTTCTCGGGGTGGCTGTTGCGGATTGAACGCAATGAATTCATCTCAGGCCTGCGCCGGCAGCGTCCGACCGTGAAGCTGGATGACACCATCTCAGGCACGCTGTCGCTCGAGCCGCTGCAGGAGAGCGGCCTCGTCATGCGCGAATTCAAGGAGGCATTCCGGGTTCTGCCGGTCGCCCAGCGTAAGGCGTTGCTGCTGACGGCGCTCGAAGGCTGCTCCCACGAGGGAATCGCCAACCAATCGGGCGTCTCGGTCGGCGCGGTGAGGAGCCAGGTCTCGCGCGCCCGTGCGACGCTGAGGCGGCTCCTTGGCTCTGACGCGGGCACCTCCGCGCAGCCCTTGCAGCAATAGCCGGACGGGCACGCAGGAGCGTTCGCCGTTTGGCTGTTCTGGCTCCTGGCCAGCGTGTGGCAGGGTGACGTAGGCCACGCCGGATCGGGCCGGCTTATCTCGCGGCACACGCAACGTTCGGCAGGTGCGCAGGTTGACTCCCATAAAAGGAGACCGCCATGAGATATGTCAGTTTCGTTGTCGCAATAGCGACCCTTGCAGTCGTCGGTTGTGCGGACCAGTACTACCCAGGCTCCGGCTACTCGCAGCAAGGCTACCCTGGCTCCGGCTACTCGCAGCAAGGCTACGCTTATCCGTCGAGCTATCCGGCAAACTATGGCTCTTATCAAGGATCTGGCAGCTATCCGGCCCGCTACGGCTACGGATCGACGGGCGGCTACTCCAACTACGGCGGAGCGCGCTCGGGTCCAGGGCTTACGATTACGTTGCCCTAGTTGAGCGCCCGAGATGGGTTCATGAGCTGCCGCGCCGTGGTTCGCCCGCGCGTCGGGCGGCAGCCTGCGGTCTGCTGAATTCCCCCGGCGCGACCCGTGCAATCGCCCCGAAGCGCTTCAGTGGGACGCGCAGGCCAAGGCTGCGATCGACGAGGCACCCTCTTTCCACCTGATCCTAGGCGTTCGTACCGTCCTCTGCAGCCAGCCGGTTGAGAAATTCATTCAGGCTCGAAGGCCCCAGGATGATCTTGAAGACCATGATCTGAAATCTGCGGACACTGCGACTGGGGCTTTCCCCCTCCGGCCCTTCGGGCCACCTCCCCCGATTACGGGGGAGGCGAATTAAATGCCGAGTCTTCTCAATCGGAATACGCTTTAGGACGGCACGATCAGAGCCTTGTCGGCCTTGAGCTTCTCGATCTCGGCGTCGCTCACGCCCGCCTCACGCAGGATCTCTACACCGTCCTCGCCGATGCGCGGCGCGTGGCGGCGGAACTCGACCTTGGTCTTCTCGAAATCGAGCGGACTGGCGAAGGTCGTGATCGGGCCTTCGGTCGGATGCTCGCGCTCGGTGAAGAAGCCGGTCGCCTTGAGGTGCGGATCGTCTAAAAGCTCCTCGAGCGTGCGTACCGGCATGGCCGGGATGTCGGCTTTGTCGAACGCTTCCAGCCACTCCTCGGTGGTGCGGTGCTTCAGGAGCGAATCGAGCACCTGATAGAGCTCGCTGAAATGCTTGGGCCGTTCGGTGCGGTCGGCGAAGCGCTTGTCCTGGGCGAGGTCGGGCCGTTCGACGATGTCGAAGAAGGTGAGCCAGTGCGCATCGGTGTAGGGCAGCGCGCAGACATAGCCATTCTTGGTCGGAAACGGATGGCGATACTTGTTGATGATGCGGTCGTAGCCCATGGCGCCGCGCTCGGGCGTCCAGGTGGCGCCGAACAGGTGCTCGGTCAGCCAGAACGACGCCAGCGTCTCCAGCATCGGCACCTCGATCATCTGGCCTTCGCCGGTGCATTTGCGGTGATAGAGCGCGCCCAGCACGGCGATGCAGAGGTGCAGGCCGGTGGTCTTGTCGGCTATGAGGCTCGGCATGAAGCGCGGCGGCTGGCCGTCGACCCTCGACTGCAGCGAGGCGGCGCCGCTCACGCCCTGCACCAGGTCGTCGAAGGCGGGCTTGTGGCCGTAGGGACCCTTGCGCGCATAGCCCAGCGAGTAGGCGTAGATGATCGAAGGATTGATCTTCTTCAGGTCTTCATAGCCCAGGCCGAGGCGCTCGATCGCTGCCGGCCGGCTATTGTGGATGAAGAGGTCGGCCGTCCTGATCAGGTCCTTCAGCACGGCGCAGGCGGCGGGCTTCTTGAGGTCGAGGCAGAGCGAGCGCTTGTTGCGGTTGGCCGCCATGTAGATCGGCCCCATGCTCTTGTCGCGCCCCATCGAGCCGCCCGACACGCGCAGCAGATCGCCTTCCGGCGGCTCGACCTTGATCACGTCGGCGCCCATGTCGGCCAGATGCTGGGTGGCGAACGGCCCCAGCAGCACGGCCGTCAGATCGATCACGCGTACGCCTACAAGCGGTCCCGGCATTTTTCCTTCCTCTGAATTGTTCTCGCTTGGCTCGCACTATGGCACGATCTTCTTTCCTCTCCACGCAACGCGTGGGGAGGTGTCCGCGCAGCGGACGGAGGGGTCATGCATCATCTGCCGGTTCATGACCCCTCCGTCGCCGCAGCGGCTTGGTTACAAGCCGCGAGACGGCGCCACCTACCCACGCTTGCGCGTGGGGAGGCACATGCAGGCGCCGCGCGGAGCGTGGTGACAAACTGAAATCGAGGTAATCGATATGCCCGGAGCGTTGGACGGTCTGCTGGTGGTGAGTGTGGAGCAGGCCGTGGCCGCCCCCTATTGTTCGGCTCGCCTGGCGGATGCCGGCGCGAGGGTCATCAAGATCGAGCGGCCGGAGGGCGATTTCGCGCGCGGCTACGACGGCTATGTGCACGGGCTGTCGAGCTATTTCGTCTGGCTCAATCGCGGCAAGCAGTCGGTCACGCTCGACTTCAAGCACAAGGACGACCTCGCGCTGCTGCATCGCATGATCGCCAAGGCCGACGTGCTGATCCAGAACCTGGCGCCGGGCGCGGCCGAGCGCGCGGGCTTCGGCTCGGCGGCGATGCGGGCGGCGCACCGGCGGCTGATAACCGTCGACATCTCGGGCTATGGCGATCATGGGCCCTACAAGAACCGCCGCGCCTACGACCTGCTGGTGCAGGCCGAAAGCGGGCTCGCCTCGATCACCGGCACCGAGCATGCCCCGGGACGGGTCGGCATCTCGGCCACCGACATCGGCACCGGCATGTACGCGCACGCCGCCGTGCTGGAGGCGCTGCTGGCGCGCCAGAAGTCGGGCGAGGGCCGCGCGCTCTCGGTCTCGCTGTTCTCGTCGATGGCGGAGTGGATGACCGTGCCGCTGCTCGCCAAGGATTATGCGGACTACACGTGGCCGCGGCTCGGCCTCACGCACCCCTTCATCGCGCCCTACGGCGTCTATCAGACCGCGGACAAGGTGCCGGTGCTGATCTCGATCCAGAACGACCGCGAGTTCGAACGGCTCTGCCACGATGTGCTCGACAGGCCGGGCCTGGAGAAGGATCCCGATTACGCCACCAACAAGGCGCGCAACGCGCGGCGCGACGACACCAATGCGATCGTGCAAAAGAGCTTCGGCGCCCAGCGCTTCGCCGAGCTCGCGGCAAGACTCGACGCGGCGCAGATCGCCTGGGCGCGGGTGAGCTCGGTGGCCGACCTCTCGACACATCCGCAGATGCGGCGCGTGGACTTCGGCACGCCCAACGGCGAGGTCTCGATTCCGGCGCTCGCCGTCTCCTATGCCGGCGAACCCGAGCGGCTGGGCGCGGTGCCGTCGGCGGGCGAGCACACGGCGGAGGTGCGGCGCGAGTTCGGCGCCTAGCGTGCGGAATCACGTCCTTGATGCATGCGCCGTTGTCATCCCGAGCGCAGCGAGGGACCTTTTGCGCCGCCGATCAAAGGTCCCTCGCTGCGCTCGGGATGACAATCTTGACGATCCAACGCTAATGGCACGCTGGCTCATCGGCGTCAGGCTTTCCGGCTACGGAGGCTACCTCTTTGCCGGCATACCCAATCACTAGGGCTGGAAATCCTGCAGTGTTTCCCGGATGACACCGGCGCAGACCAGGCAGAACGGACGGCCCAACTCGCGCATGTAGCAGGACATCATGGGGCGATAGACGCCGCAGTCCTTGCCCATCGCACCTTCATAGGTGCCCACCGCCGCCGGAGGCGGCGGCGCGGGCGGCGCGACGCAGCCCGACCCGACGCACGCAGGGTTGCACTGGGTCGGCATGGGGGTACTCGCCGCGACCAGCGCCCGCCATTTATTCGTGGCCCGGTTGGTGTCGCGCGTTACATTCGGCTTGGCGGGCTCGCCAGGCGGGATGTCGTCTTCGTTTCCGCCATACTCGTCGTCGAGCCCAAAGGCAGTGTGGCCCAGCTCATGAATGGCAATGGTGGCCGACTGCGCATGCACCGAGCAAGTCGCGATCGAACCACCGGAGCCGCCGTATGTCGGCGAATTGACGATGCATACGGCGTAGTGCTTCCTCGGCACATGGTCGTTGCTGACCGACAGCACCAGGGCTTCGTCCACGGTCAGCAGCCGATCGAGCATCTCGCCATGGAATGAACTGCAGAAGGTGGCGTCGAAATAGGTCTTGGCGATCACGACCGGCCCGCCGGCGCAGCCCGGATCGTCGGCGCCGCTTTCGAGAGACACGACGTCGATGCGGTAGACGTTGATGCCGCCGAACTCTTCGCCGAAGGGCGCCGTCGACCGCAGCCGGTCGACAAAATGCTGGGCGTGCACGTGATACTGCGCCAGCTCCCCCTCCTGGTAACCATCGCCGACGATGACCAGGTTCCAGCGCTCGGTATCCGGCCCATTGTCGACGAGCTTCACCACACCGACGACGTGTCCGTCATTGGCGCTCATCGATTTTCTCCCCGTGGCGGCGGAAAAAGCTCAAAGGTGGCGAGGTCGGCCGAGGGTTTGCTCACGCGTTCCCCCGGTTCGATCGGATTGCCGACGAGAGTCGCGGTGCGGGCGCCGTCGATGTCCGGCAGCAGCACCTCGAACACGATGTTCCTCGATTCGCCGAATACGCGCTGAGGAGAGCCTTCCGGCGAGTGTACCACGACGGAGTTCAGGACGGAGACACCGATCACCCGGTACGCCAGCACATCGCCCGCTTCCCCGCGCAGCTCGAACCAGTATCCGCCGCACTTGCCGGCCTGCGGCCGTTTGCCCGGTTGCGGCGGCGTGGTCATCTGAAGCCGCTCGACGGACAGCATCTCGACCCCGCCGCTCGACGACCTGAAAGTCAGCCGCAGGGTCCGACGGGAAGGCACGGTCGAGCCTTGCCTACTGCAGGTCCCTGACGCGCTCCGTCGTGATCTCGCCGTCCTGCAGCGATGTGACGAAAGCTTCCGCCGCCTCGCCGAGAATCGCCGGCGGGAACGGCTCGTCGGTATCGTGTTCGGGCCGCGGCGTCAGGATGAGCAGGGTGACAGATCCCGCCACCGCGTCACCTTCGAGATCGCCGAGGGTCAGCATCTTGAATTCGGACTGGTCGAGCAGCCACCAGGAACTGATCGTGACAGTCTCATTGGCATTGCCCAAGACCAGATCGAGAGTCTTGAGCAGGCCTTCGGCATAGATCTTGGAGACCGGCGTGCCCGGAAAGAACGTGTCCGGCGTATCGTCGAACCAGTGTATCTTGAGATGCGCGAGAATCTTCTGCCTGGCACCGGCGCTGGCGAACACATGCTGCACCAGATGCTGGTCGAAGACCTCGGCAAGCCCGGCGTAGGCCGGGGCCAGCGCAGCGATGGCATCACGCAGCGCCTGGACTCGCGCCCGCGCGCCCGGTCCTTTCGAGAATTCGTCCAGGCAGAAACATACCGCGCCTTTGGAGATCGGCACGGAAAGGGGTGGTGGTGGACTCATTGTTCTGCCCGCTCTTTGATACTTCGCGTAGTCGGTGGCCGCTGCTCTAGCCCGTCATCTCGTTGATCATCAGCCGCGTCTGGCGCACGGTGCCGAACTCGTCTCCACCGTGAAGATGCGCCAGGGACTCGGTAAGCAATGCGCGCCCCTCTTCCCGTCGGCCCGACGACTGCAGCAGCCGCGCCAGGCTCATCGAGGCCTTGCATATGAACAGTCCGGCCTGCTGGCGGCGGGCGACGGCAAGGCTCGCCCGGTAGGCAGCCTCCGCCGCCGCTCGATCGGCAGCCAGGATGTCGCCGCGCACCCGCTCGGCATCGGCAGCCCACACGGCCCGCCAATCCGATCCGGTGGCCATCGCGAGCGCCGACGAAGCCTCGTCGAGGCGGCCGGCGTAAACGTGAAGCTGCGCCAAGAGCAGGTAAAACCCAGGCAGCGAAAGAGCGGTACCGGTCTGCCGAAGCGCCGCAATCCCAGCCGACAACATCGCCACGCCGTCGTCGACGTTGCCCTCCGCCCCCGCAACCCAGCCAAGATGGCATCTCCCCATGGCCTCATAATACACGTAACGGTTGCGGCGCGCTACTTCAATCGTCTCGCTGGCTAGCCGCCTCTCGGCTTCGAGATCGCCGCATATATGGAAAAGGCGGACCGCCTGGATTGTCACATTGAGTGAGCTGTGAATGTGGCCAGGTTCCTGTGAGCGCATGGCCGCGATCTCCCGCGCTCGCGCGATGGTGGCATGGCCGCGGTCGAGATGGCCCACGATGCACTGCGTGCGTGCCAAGTATGAAAGACAGAACAGGCCGGCATTCTGGCCGTGGGTGTGGAAGCGGGGCTGGTCGATTTCCGGCTGGCACAGGCGGGCACCGGATTCGTGGGATGCCATCGCCGCCGCGAACTCGCCGGCGTCGAATGCCACCATGCCGTTGGCCAGATGCGCGTCGACCAACGCCTCGCCGGGTTCCTGTGTTGCCAGCGTGTGCAGCTCGGCCGCGAACCCCCTCGCACGCTCGATATCGCCCGCGACGAAGCTGCACTGAAACAACCCCCACTCGACGCTCACCTTCTTGCCGATGTCGTCACTATTGGCACAAAGCACCCGCGCCCTGGCGAGGGCTTGTTCGACTTCCGGTGCCGAGTAGCCGCGTAGCGAGCGCATGGCCATGGCCTGGGTGACGACCAGATCGAGTTCCAGCGCCGGGTCGGCCGAGCCGCGAATCTTCTCCAGTTCCTTGAGGGCGGATTGCAGCATCGCAACCGCCTCTTCATTGGCGGATCGTGCGATCGCCACACCGGCACCGCGGCGCCAGCAGGCGATCGCATCCATGGAAGCCTCACCCAGCGCATAATGCTGGGCAACCAGGTCGTCGCTGACCGCGCCCGTTTCCGCCGGATGGCGAGCCAACTCGCGGGCCACGAGGAGATGGATTTGCCGACGGTGCTGCCTGAGAAGGGAGCGATAGGAAATGTCGCGGATCAACGCGTGCTTGAACAAGTAGTTGTCCGACGGCGTCCTCCCGCCGGCCAGGATGCGCGCATCGACCAGGGTCTTGAGCGTCGGTACCAGTTCGTCGAGCGGTCGCTGCATGATCCTGGCCAACAAATCCCCCAGGAATTCGTGGCCGATGACGGAAGCGTACTGGGCCACCTCCTTGGCAAAACCGAGCTGATCCAGTTGCGCCATCAGGGCGTCACGGATCGTGTTCGGCACCAAGCCGACCTCGATAGCCTTGCCGCGGCCGTCGGAAAGCTCGACCCCATTCGCCGCCGCCTTGACGAGTTCCTCGAGAAAAAGCGGGATGCCGCCGCTACTGTCGACCAGCGCATCCAGTCGCGAGGCGTCGATGGCGCGGCCTGCCCCGTGGGCGGCGGCGACGGCCAATCTCCGCCCGTCTTCCTTGTCCAGCTCGCGTATCTCGTGGATCGTGACGTGATCGGAAACATCGCCGTCAGGCCCGATGAGGCCGGCCCGGCGCAGGATCCTGTCGGCGTCGCGGCGGCTGTCAGCCCGCAGCGTGACGGCGATCAGGGCATTGGCGTCCTTCACCCAATCGGTCAGCCGGCCCAACAGCTCTCGCGAGGTCGGATCGATCCATTGCACGTCCTCGAACACAAGGGTCATCGCCGGATCCCGGCTGCTGCTGTCGTACAGGTCGACCAACGCCTCGATCATGAGCTGCCGCTTTGCCACCGGGTCGGCGGCCACAGGCGCCAGGTCCGTGGCGTGCTCGACACCAAGCAGATCGGCCAACAGCGGCGCGCTCCCATAGCGGGCCGAATTTCCGACGAAAAGGCCCGCGAGCTTGTCCAACTTCACGGGCGGCGGATCTTCCGTCTGGATATGAGCTTCCAGCGCAAGGTGCCTGACCACGGGAAAGAGCGGCACGTTCGAATGGTACGGCGAGCATTGCAGGACCACCGGCGGCGGTGCCGACCCGCTGCGGCGAGCAATTCTTTCCACAGCCTCCGCCATGACCCTCGATTTGCCGACGCCCGCCTGCCCCACCAGGGCAACAACCTGCCCATCGCGCGACGTTGCGCGCTCCCAGCGATCGAGCAGGAGGGCAATCTCCTGCGCTCGCCCTACGAAGGGGGTGAGCGCCGCGCCCCGTGCTTCCAGCCGCGACACCTCGCGTTGTCCGATCACCTGGTACACCGGAACCGGCTTGCTGAATCCCTTGAGCTGGTGGCTGCCCAGGTCGCGATACTCGAACGTCTCGGAGGCGAGCTGGCGCGTGAATTCCGACACCAGGACCGTGTTGGGCTCGGCCATGGTCTGCAGGCGGGCAGCGAGATTTGCCGCCTGGCCGACGACGCCGTGACGGTCTGCTTCGCCCTCGGCGAAGGCTTCGCCCACGACGACCAGGCCGGTCGCGATGCCGATCCGCACTTTGATGTCCAGCCCGGCGAATCGCTCCGCCCGCAGCTTGGCAATCCCACGCACGAGCTGCAGGCCGGCGCGCACCGCTCGCTCGGCACTGTCCTCGAAAGCGACGGGATAGCCGAAATAGATCAGCACGCCGTCGCCGGCGAAGCGAGCGAGGTAGCCGCTGTAAGGTTCGACCGAAAGCGCGCAGACTTGCTGATAGGCCATGAAGAAGTCGTGAAGATCCTCGGGATCGAGTCGGGCCGAGAGGGCCACCGAATCGGCCAGCTCGCAGAACAAGAGAGTAAGCTGCCGCCGCTCGGCCCTGTCGGACGGCGTCGATGGAGCAGATGCGGCGCCACCTCTGGTCTCTGATTGCCGCAAACTCGTCCTCCGTCTATTCCTACGCGCGTCATGTTAGCATCTGGAGTGCGTAAATCCCATCGAGCCTCGCCGCTCGAGGTGCGGTGCGAGTTCGGCGCCTGATGGCAGGCTGGCTCATCGGCTTCAGGCTTTCCGGCTACGGCGCGGCCTATTTCTTCGCCGCCGGCGCCCTCATGAGCTACTGGCCGGTATGGCTGCGCGACCGCGGCATGAGCGATTCCCAGATCGGTACCGTATTCATGAGCCGCCAGCTCGTGAGCGTGCTGTCGACGCTCGCCATCGGCTGGGTGGCGCACCGGCTCGGCAACGTGCGCGGCGTCATCCTAGTGCTGGCCGGCGCGGCCACCGTCCTGCTGACCGGCTACCAGTTCTCCACCACCTTCTTCGCCATCCTGGCGGTCAGCCTTGTGTGGGGCGGCGTGTGGGCGCCGACCATGGCGCTCTATGACGGCATCCTGGTGAACGAGACCCGGGCGCGCGGCATCAACTATGGCAGCCTGCGCGTCTGGAGCTCGGTGGCCTTCATCCTGGGCGCGGTGATCTGCGGCGTGGCCGTCGACCATAACGGCCCCGCCTGGGTGCTCTATGTCGGCTTCGCCGGCATCGTGATGCTCGTCCCGCTCGGCCTGCTGCTGCCGGCGGCCGAAGCGCGGCATCGCGAGGCGGGCAGGCACGCCCCGTTCGGCATCCCCGACCTGCTGACCTCGCGGCCGTTCCTGTTGTTCATGCTGGCCGCCGGCTGCTGCCAGGCGAGCCATGCCGTGCTCTACGGCTTCGGCACGCTCACCTGGCGCGCCGCCGGCATCAACGACGTCACCATCAGCCTGCTGTGGGCCGAGAGCGTCGCCGCCGAGATCGTGCTGATGCTGGGCAGCGGCTGGCTGCTGGCGCGGCTCGGAGCGACCGGCCTGATCGGGCTTGGCCTCGCCTGCGCCATGGTGCGCTGGCTGGGCATGGCTTTCACCACCGAGCTGTGGGCGCTCGTCCTGCTGCAGGCGCTGCATGCCGGCAGTTTCGCCGCCTGCCATCTCGGCGCCATGGCCTTCATCCAGCGCGCCCTGCCGGCGTCGGGCGTGGCGCTGGGCCAGAGCGTCTATTATGCGCTGGGCACGGGCGCCACGCAGGCAGTGATCTTCCAGCTCGCCGGCGTGCTCTACGCGGCCTACGGCCAGAAGGCCTTTTTAGGCATGTTCGGAGTCGCCGCCATCGGCCTGGCGGCGCTCGTCACGCTCGTGCGGATCTGGAAAGGCGGGCTGCTGGTTAGAGAAGCAGTGTCATCCTGAGCGAAGCGAAGGATCTCATGCCCACGGCAAGCGGCGATGAGGTCCTTCGCTACGCTCAGGACGACACAAAAGTGAGGCTCGGTCCGAGACTCAACAATAGGGAGGTGGCGCCTCCCTATTTTTCGCCGCTCGCCTGCCAGGCATCGACGATCTCCGCGCCGGTGGCCGGCCAGACGCCGGCGTGCTCGAGGATATGGTCGAGCATCGCGCCCAGCGCCCGGATGCGATGCGGCTGGCCCATCAGCCACGGGGTGATGGTCAGCGTGAGGATGCGGCCGCTGCCCGTGCTGGCCGCCTCGGCATAGAGGGTCTTGAAGGCGCGCAGCACCTG
This sequence comes from Reyranella sp., assembly GCA_035947815.1. Classification (GTDB taxonomy): domain Bacteria; phylum Pseudomonadota; class Alphaproteobacteria; order Reyranellales; family Reyranellaceae; genus Reyranella. The sequence continues at coordinate 13,425 of DASZJU010000496.1, read as the reverse complement.
TTCGACGAACTCCGCCGTATCCATGTGCTGCTGGAAGAGCAGCCGCTGGTCGCTGAGGTCCCAGGCGAGCGGCATCGCCGTCAACTTGCCGGCCGACGTGGTCACCGGATAGGGCATATCGTCGTTGATCCAGTCGGTGACGTAGTCGAGGCCGGCCTCGGCCACGAGATCGAGGGTGCGCATCGATTCGGAATGGGCGGGCGAATGCCAACCGCGGACCTTCGAGGCGAACGTGCCGCGCAAGCCGGCGACAGCCTGCTTCACCAGCGCCCGCTCCTCGGCCTCCGGCAAGCCGCCGTGATGCAGCCGGCCCATGTCGACACCGGCGGCTGCGACCTCCCACTGGCTGGCGGCAATCTCCTTGGCCAGCGCGGGATAGCGCGTCGCGACGGCGGCATTCAGCAGCGCCGTCGCGCGCAGTCCGCGCGCGTCGAGCGCCCGCATCAGGCGGTAAATGCCGACCCGGTTGCCGTAGTCGCGCTGGGTGTAGTCCCAGTAGCTCGGGTAGGGCCGATCGACGCCGCCCGGCGCCACGAACGGCTGTCGCGGCATGTCCATCGGGAAATGGGCGACGTGGACGGCGACCCACAGCGCCACCCGCGCCTTGCCCGGCCAGACAGTCGGTTTGGCCTGGGGCAGGTTGCGATGCAGGAACCGGTCGTGGTCGAGACCGCGCCGGCGCCACGGATAGTCGAGATAGTTGGGAATGCCCGGACCGCTCATCGCCGGCCTCCCGGCGTGCCCGCCGCCAGCCATGTCGAGAAGGTGTCGTAGTAATGCTCGGTGTACCAGGCGGCGATCTCGCGTCCTGTCGCCAGCCAGACGCCGTCATGCGCCACGATATGGGCGAGCGCCTCGTCGAGGGCGGCGATGCGCTGCGGCTGGCCGGTGAGGAACGGATGGAGCGGCAGGCACATCACCGTGCCGCTCTCCGCGCCCTCGGCATAGAGCTGGTCGAACTGCGCCTTCACCATCGCCGTGTAGCGCTCGACCGGCGTGTTGCGGTTCTGGAACAGCGGCACGTCGTTGACCTCGAGCGAATAGGGCACGCTGATCAGCCGGCCGTTGCGCACCTTGACCGGCATCGGCTGGTCGTCGTGCACCATGTCGAGCGTGTACTTGATGCCCTCCTCCGCCAGCACGTGCTGGGTCGTCTCGTCGTTGGTGATGGCCGGCGTCAGCCAGCCGTCGAGCGACTGGCCGCTGTATTTCAGGATGGTCTCGCGGCTGTCGGCGATCACCGCGCGCTGCTGGTCTTCCGACAGGTCGTAGAAATAGCGCGTGTTGTAGGTGCCGTGGCTGAACAGCTCCCAGCCGAGCGCGCAGCAGCGCTCGATGATCTCGGGGTAATGGTCGCAGACCGCGACGTTCAAGGAGACGCTGCCGCGCACGCCGTGCTTGGCCATGGTGTCGGCCATGCGCCAGAAGCCGACCCGATTGCCATAGTCGCGATGGGAGTAGTTGAGCACATCCGGCACCGGCCGCGGCCACGGGGTCTTGCGCGGATTGTCGGGCGGCTCGAGCTCGTAGTGCTCGATGTTGGGCGCCAGCCACACGGCGATGCGCGCCCCGCCCGGCCAGACGATTTTCGGGCGTCCGCTGTACGGTGCGTAGTCGTAATGACCGGGTTCGGCCAGCATCCCGTTCCCCCCTTCTCTGTCGCTTTCGGAAGCTCAGCCTACCCCAACGCAATCTTCACGCCAGCGCCAGCGTGGCGAGTGCCAGCCGCACATCGGCTCCGGTCGCGGGCTCGGCGCCAGCCTCGCGCACCAGCCGCACGGCCTCTTCGACCCAGGCCAGATTGCCCATTCCCGTGCCCAACGGGGCATCCTCGAGGCCGACGCGCACGTGACCGCCGCGGGCCACGGTCTCGCCGATCAGCGGCCGGACATCGGCAGACAGGGCCGCGATCATCCAGGGGGCTGACGGCATCGCATCTTCCAGCAACGCGAGATGGGCCGCGAGCGCGTATGGCCTCGGCGGGAAGCCGAAGGCGAATGTCTCGGAGAACATGAAGCGGTAGAGCGGCGGCTTGACGCCGGCGGCGCGGGCGAGCGCTGCGCCGGCCCGCGTGAAGCCCGGCTCATAGATGGCGAAAGCCGGGTGAAGGCCTTTGCGGGCCGCGAAGTCGAGCGCGTGCCGGACATGCGCTTCCGGATTGACATAGGTCGCGGCCGGCGTCGCGCCGGCTCGCGTCTTCGCCAGGGTGAGGTTGACGCTGCCGGGATCGATCACGGCGAAGTCGAGCAGGCCGCGATCGGCCAGCGCTTCGATATGGGCAAAGCGCGAGGCGGCGGTGTCATCGATGCCGCCTTCGCCGATCGTCGGGTAGGAAGGATAGACCGGCACGTCCACCTCAGCGCGAATGCCCTCGATGATGCGGGCGTAGACCTGCCAGTCGAAAGTCTGTCTGCCGCCATCGGCGTAGGCATGGGTGTGAACGATGGAGGCCCCGGCGCGCGCGCAGGCGATGCCCTCGGCAACGATCTGCTCGATCGTGTCGGGGATGCCGGGTTGGAATCGGCGACCCCACGCACCATTCAACGCGACCTCGATCCAGACCTTGCGCATCGCTCCCCCTCCTGTCTCTGAACCATAGCGTCCGGCCAGCACATTGACTAAGACTCCTGAACCTCACTTCCGCGAATCGAGCGAGTACCCGTGATGCCGAAGCGAATTCTTATTCAAGACGCCCAAGTCGTCACGATGGACGAGTCCCTGGGCGATTTCGCCTCGGCCGACATCCTGATCGAGGACGGCGCTATCCGCGCCGTCGAGCCGTCGCTCGACGCGGCGGATGCCGAGCGGATCGACGGCGCCGGCATGATCGCGCTGCCCGGAATCATCGATGCCCACACCTGCCTGTGGCAGACCGTCTTGCGCGGCTATGTGCCCGACCTCTGGCCAGGCGCCTACTACTCCGCATTGCTGCCGCTGCGCAGCCGCTTCACGGCCGAAGACAATTTCAACGCGGCCTATGTCGGCGGCTTCGAGATGCTGTCCTACGGCACCACGACCGTTGTCGACTATTGCCATGACATCCGCAGCCCGGCCTATGCGCCCGCCTCGATCGCGGCGCTGAAGGAAACCGGCATCCGCCACCTGTTCACCTATTCCTTCATGCCGGTTCTGCCGGATGAGTTTGCCCGGCCGGAGGACCGCCTGGCCGACGGCCGGCTGGTTCATGACAAGTTCCACGATCCGGCAGGTCTCACCACCATCGGGTTCGGCGTCGAGTCCATCGGCGCGCTCGGGCTGGAGAATGGACTCGAAAAGCAGCTCGCCTTTGCGCGCGAGCTGAAGGCCCCGAGCTGCATCCACGTCAACGAGACCGGCACAATCAGCCGGCTGAACGCCAGCGGCCTGCTGGGACCGGATCTTCTGGTGATCCACGGCAACCTAATCAGCAATGGCGAGCTCGAGCTGATGGCGAAGGCCCGCATGCCGCTGTGCTTCACCCCGACCGCCGACACGCAGGGCACGCCGGCCGATGTCGTGCGCCGCGCCATCGATCGCGGTGTCGAGGTCGTGTTCGGTTGCGACATCCCCTGTTCCATCGCGTCCGACCCGATCGGGCAATTGCGCGTCATGTTCAACGTCCAGGGTTTTCTCGACGGAGCGATGGAGCGGAGCTTCTCGAGCGTCGTCGGACGGCGGCCGGCCGTGCGGCCCGGCTTGCCATTGCTGACGCCGCGCAAGCTGCTCGAAACCGCGACCATCGCGACGGCGCGGGTGTTGGGCCTCGACGACCAGATCGGCTCCCTGACACCCGGCAAGCGGGCGGACATCGTGCTGGTCCGCAAGGGCCCGTTCGGCGATTCCGTCGCCCGCGACGCCTGCGCCCATGTCCTGCTTCAGACGAGCCCGCGCGACATCGACACGGTGATGGTCGACGGCGAGATCCGCATGAGGGCGGGCGTGCTGGCCGGCTTCGAACCGGAACGGGCGGCGGCGATGATCCGCGCGTCTCGACAGCGCATCCTCGGTTGACGGGCGGCCGTTCCCCTACTTTCGCGACAACATCTCTGTCGCGAGGAGGCTCCACTCTTCTTGTAGCGACAGGTCAGGCACAGGCTGACCGGCGCGCTGGTACCAGCCGCCGGCGTTCCTCATGTCGCCTTCCTGACGATGCAGGTGTGCGTGCACCCAATCGCAGTCTCGCTCGCCTTCATGTTGCTGGACGCATTCATGCGCCTTTTTCCAATCACCGCGAAGTGCCCACCAGAGCGCTTGCAAGGCAGGCCCGACATCTGGCGGCGGCGTCGTAGCCGACACGCTGCTGCGGAATGAATCGATCGTCGTCATGATCGTATGGACCCTTTGTCTATAAGTGATCTTCGACACGGCCGATCGAACTATCGCGATCTATCCAGGCCACATCAAGCGTAGAGAATCCGTGGTCACACCAGGGCGTTGCGGGCGATGACCTTCTTATAGAACGAGGCACTGAGCTTGGGCGTGCGATTCAGCGTCTGGTAGTCGACGTAGTGCAGCCCGAAGCGGACCGCATAGCCCTCGAGCCATTCGAAATTGTCCAAAAGGCTCCAGACGAAATAGCCGCGCACCGGCACGCCCTCGACGGTGGCGCGCCGCAACTGAGCCAGGTACTGGCGCAGGAACATGACGCGATCGATGTCGTAGACCTTGCCGTCGGCGGCCGGCTGGTCGGCGGCCGAGGTGCCGTTCTCGGTGATATAGATGTCCTTCACGTTCCACAGCTTCGCCACCTGGCGCGGCGCCCAGTAGAGCGTGTCGGGCCCGAAGGTCAGCCAGCGCGATTCCATGTGCGGATAGGAGAGCGGCAGAGGTATCGCCGTATAGCCCGGCGCCGCATCGCTCGCCCGCACATAGGCGCCCGGGGCGTAGACGTTGATGCCGACGAAGTCGACCGGAGTCGAAATCGTCTTGAGCTCGCTCTCGGTGAACCGCGGCGCATCGGCGCCGGCTGCCGCCAGGTAGGCGTCGGTGTAGCGCCCCTCCAGCATCACGGTGAGGTAGGGCGCGTTCATCTCGCGCGTCGCGAGCTCGGCGGCGTGGATGTTCTTCAGCGTCTCGACCGCCGGCAGGGCGGTCATGATGTTTTCCGCCATTCCCACCTTGATGCCGCCGTGACCGTTGGCGCGCACGGCCTGCACGGCAAGGCCGTGGCCGAGCACGGCATGGTGCCGCACCTGGTAGAGCCGCGCCTTCGGCAGGACGAGTCCCGGGGCGAAGATGCCGTTGCCGTAGCCCAGCTCGACGAAGGTGCGCATCTCGTTCAGGGTGAAAAAGTGGCCGACCCGGTCGCCCAGCTTTTTAGCGATGAAGCCCGCATAGGCGGCGAAGGCTTCTACGGTGTCGCGCGATTCCCAGCCGCCGCGATCCTGCAGCACCTGGGGCAGGTCCCAGTGATAGAGCGTGGCGAAGGGCTCGATGCCATGGGCCAGCAGTTCGTCGACCAACCGGTCGTAGAACGCCAGGCCCTTCGGGTTGGGCGTCCCGCGCCCTTCCGGGAACAGGCGCGGCCAGGCGATCGAGAAGCGGTAGGTCGACACACCCAGCGCCTTCATCAGCGCCACGTCCTCCTTGTAGCGATGATAGTGATCGTCGGCGATGTCGGCGGTGGCGCCGTCGCGGATCTTGCCGGGCAGCCGGGCGAACGTGTCCCAGATGGAAACGCCCCGACCGCCCTCCTGCGTGGCGCCCTCGATCTGATAGGCCGATGTGGCCGTTCCCCAGCGGAAGCCCTCGGGAAAGCCTGAGTCCGGTTGACGCTCGTCCACCTCCTGGACCTCCCTCGAAGCCGCGAGGCCGAATGCCCCCAGGGTCAAAGCCGTCGCCGCGAATACACGGCGGGTGAAGCGAGAGGACGTCATTGCACCCCGGAAACGGGAAGTCCTAGGAGTCTAGCAGCGCGCATGCCGTCCCGTGAGGCCGCCCTTTGCATAGCCCAACGCAGAATGGGCGCGTGCGCGTGCGGCGGTTCGGCTAGGCTGGCGCCGAAAGGAAAAAGTGGATGTCCCAGCGCAAGACCCTTCGGGGAATCGATCATCTCGGTATCACTGTACCTGATCTGGATGCGGCGTCGCGCTTCTTCGAGGAGGCTTTCGATGCCAAACCTCTGTTCGACAACATCAAGCGGTCCGACCAACCGTTCGAGGGCGCCCAGGCCGAGGCGCTGGTCGGCATGGCGCCCGGTACGGCGCTGGTCACCATGAGGATGATGCAGCTCGGCAACGGCCCGGGACTCGAGCTTTTCGAAGTGCGCGGACCCGATCAGCGGCCGGCTGTCCGCTTCAGCGATTTCGGCCTCCAGCATTTCGCCGTCTATGTCGACGACATCGACGTCGCCACCGAGCGCTTCGTTGCAGCCGGCGGCACGATGCTCGCGGGCCCCAACGACATGGAGGGGCTCGAGAAGGGGAAGGGCAACAGGTGGCGCTATGGCCGCACGCCGTGGGGCTCGACGATCGAGCTCATCAGCTCGCCGAGCCCCCAGGAATATGAGCGCCATACGCCGTTGCGCCGGTGGAAACCGCCGGCGTAATCGGGCCGAGGACCGCCCCTCTCAATCGAGAGACGGCCGCCTGGATGCCCACGGACGTGCCGCCTCGAAGGCGGCGGACATCTGCAGGACGCCAAGGTCGTCGAAGCGCCGTCCGACGATCTGCAGGCCGACCGGCAGGCCGTCCCTGGTGAAGCCGCAGGGAATCGACGCCGCCGGATTCTGCGACAGGTTGAAAGGGTAGGAGAACTCCGCCCAGCTGAGCCAATCCCACGGATGCTGCGGCCAGTGAAGCGGCTGCAGCAGCTCCGCCGGAAACGCCGCGACGGACACTGCCGGCGTCAGCAGGAAATCCCAATCCTCGAAGAAATGATGGATCTCGCTGCAATAGGCGTATTTGACCAGCCGCATCTTCTGGTAGTCCGCCATCGTGATGTGCAGCCCGGCCTCGATGCAGGCGACGAAGCCCGGATCCATGCGGTCGCGGAATTCCGCAATCCGGTCGGCATGGCGGCTGAAATGCGCCGGCCAGAAGAAGCGCGCGAGCTCGGGGCCCTTCGGCCCCCACGGCGTTTTCACCGGCTCGACCCGCCAGCCCAGATCCCTTTCGAACACCTCGACCGCCTTGGCGACCAGGTCAGCCACTTCCGGATCGACTCGGGCATGATCGAGAGCCGGGCTGTAGGCGATGCGTGGCGCGCGCGGACGATGCTCCAGATAACGCGGATAATCGGCGGGCTGCGCCTCGAGACTCGTATGATCGTCCGGATGCGGGCCGGCCATCGTCTTCAGCATCAACGCCGCGTCGGCGATGGTGCGTGTGAGCGGGCCGAGATGCACGGTGTAGTCGCTGGCGGCCAGCGGCGACTGCGGAACGCGGCCATAGCTCGGCTTGAGTCCATAGACGCCGCAGAAATGCGCCGGCATGCGGATCGACCCCGCGCCGTCGCTGCCCTGATGCAGCGGGCCATAGCCGGCCGCCGCACCGACGCCCGCTCCGGCCGACGAGGCGCCGGCGTTGAGGCCGAGCTTCCAGGGGTTGTGGGTGATGCCGGTCAGCGGGCTGTTGCTGACGCCCATCCAGCCGAACTCGGGCGTCGCCGTCTTGCCGAGAATGATCGCGCCCGCCTGGCGCAGGCGCGATACCATCGCACTGTCGGCCGCCGCGACGTCGCCGCGGCGCAGATGCGTGCCAAATTCGATCTGCATGCCGCGCACGGCCTCGTGATCCTTGATGGTCACCGGTACGCCATGCAGCGGTCCGACGAATTGGCCGTTGGCCAATGTGCGGTCGGCGGCCTGGGCTGCGTCCATCGCCTCCTCGGCCGCCAGATAGGCGAAGGCGTTGAGCCTGGGCTCCAGCCTCGAGATGCGATCGAGCACGGCGGTCGTGATTTCGACCGCCGACACCTTCTTGGCGCGGATGGCGTCGACCAACTCGGTCGCCGGCGTGAAGCAGAGCTCGCTGTCACTCATGGTCGTGTCTCCGGCACAGCATGTGCCTCCGCTCGGTTCGCGATCGGCGACGGAATTTCCCGTAATTTCCGGCGCTTCGACATTGGCATCCGGCGTCCGACAAAACCATGCCGTATCAGGCAGTTGGCCATTTCCGGTGGTTTGCGACATTTGCGACAGCGCAGTTCAGGGGAACAGCGCCGGATTAACCTGCCAGCGCTACGCCGACATCGAGCGCCCATGCTTCCTCAAACCATCGGTTTGGGTCGATCAGTCTTCTCCTCTATCATCTTGAGGCGTGACGCGTCGCCTTTGGCGTCGCCCGGGAGGCTGCATGGCGCTGCTCATCGTCAATCTGGATAAGATCATCGGCAATGCCCAAGCATGGCGCGACACATTCAAGGAGCAGATTCCCGATCTGCCAATGCGCATCTGGCCCGAGGTGGGCGAGGTGAAGGACATCGAATACCTCGCGTTCATGCATCCCGATTTCGACCTGCTTCCCGCCTTTCCCAACCTGAAGGCCATGTTCAGCCGGGCGGCCGGCGTGGATGACATCGTCAAGCATCCGAAACTGCCGAAGGTCCCGCTCGGCAAGGTGGAACCGCCGGGCGGCGATCCGATGATGACGGAATACGTCATCATGCACGTCCTGCGCTTCCATCGCGATATGCCTGCCTACCAGGCGGCCCAGGCGAAACGGGAATGGCGCAGGGCACCGATCATCCGGCCCGAGCAAAGGCGCGTCGGTTTTCTCGGATTCGGAATGATGGCCACGGCGCCGGCGCTGGTCTTGCAGTCGCTCGGCTTCAAGGTCTCCGCGTGGGTCCGCTCGCCGCGGCAGGCCGCGGAGGTCCCCATCTTCCACGGCCGCGATCAGCTTGCGCCCTTTCTCGGTCAGACTGATATCGCCGTCTGTTTGTTGCCGCTGACAGCGGAAACCGAGGGCATCTTCTGCGCGCGCACGTTTGCCATGATGCCCCGAGGAGCCATGCTGGTGAACGTCGGGCGCGGCAGGCATGTGGTCGACAACGACCTGATCGCCGCGCTCGATTCGGGACAGTTGTCATACGCCGCACTGGACGCACTTTGGCCCGAGCCGCTGCCGCCGGAAAGCCCGCTGTGGCTTCATCCCAAGGTTACGGTGATGCCGCACGTGGCGCGGCGGCCGACCGTCGCCCAGCTGGTAACCGAGGTCGTCGCGAACATCCATAGCCTCAGGGCCGGAGGAAAACTCCTGCAAGAAGTCGACATCACGCAGGGGTACTGATCGATCGCGGCGCCCCGGAGCGGTGTCGCGAAGTAGACGCTCACACTCTATTGGGTCTTGACGCTAGTACCGCGCGATCACCTTCTCGGCGAAGTCCTTGAGGTTGCGCCGTGCAGTCTCCATCGCCGGCAGCAGCGTGATCTCGTTCAAGCCCATCGCCTCGCGCTCGCGCAGCAGGGCGATGATCTCGTCCGGCGTGCCGACCAGCCCGCCGGTCGAGCGGATCAGGTCCTCGGTGATGAAGCGGCGCTCCTCGGCCGGCAGGAAGGTGCAATGGCCGAGATGGACCTGCTGGTAGCGCTTGGCGGTTGGTGTCTCCATCTTGGCGGTGAAAGCGAGATACTCGTCCCACAGGTTGCGGCAGCGGCCAGCGACCGTGCTGGTGTCGCCGTCCTTCTGATAGAGCTCCCACCAGTAGTGCAGCGTCGCGGCGGCCATCGGGCCGATCTCGTCGATCACCCGGTCCGCGGTCATGCTCTCGCCGGGTTTCAGCACGCAGGCGTAGCTCAGCGCGGCGGTGTGGAAGTCGCCGGGCAGGACGCGACCGACGGCTGCGGCGCCCGCCTGCATCGCCTCCAGGCTCTTCTGCAGCCGCGCCTTTGTCTGGTTGTGCGAACATACGCGGCCGTCGCCGTAGGCGCCGGCCGTCTTGAGCGCCAGCGGACCGTCGGCGGCGACGTAGATCGGCACCGGATGGTCGACGTCGATGAAGCCCGCGCCGGGATGCAGGAAGCGGATGTCGGTACGCTCGCTTTCACCCAGCGCGTAGTCGACTTCCTCGCCGTGCAGCAGGGCCCGCAGCACGCGCAGGTATTCGCGGAAGGCGGCGGCCTTCATCGGGTCCTTGCCCATGACGCGCATCGCGGTGTGGCCGGTGCCGATGCCGAGGAAGACGCGGCCGGGCGCCAGCTTGTTGATGGTGGCGATCGAATGCGCGGTGACGGGCGCCAGCCGCACCCCCGCCACCGACACGCCGGTGCCGAGCCGGATGCGCGAGGTGTTGGCCGCCGCCAGCGCCAGCACCGCGTAGGCGTCGGAATAGAGCATCTGCGAATCGGCCGCCCAGGCGCAGTCGTAGCCCATGGTCTCGAGGTCGACGAACAGCTTCCAGTCCGACACGCGCGGCGCGACGGTGACCCCGAATTTCATGGCGCCGGATGGACCGCCGCAGCCAGCGTCCGGGCGTAGACATCCTGCCACGGAGCCTGGTCGCCGGGGGCGGTGAAGTAGCCGCTGCGCGCGGCGCGATAGACGCCCGGGTCGTCGACGCTGGCCGGCCGTTCGCCCGTGTCGCGCAGGGCGCGGGCGGCGAGCAGGAGGCGGCGGCGAGTGCGGGTGATCATCTGGTCGGAGGGGGCGAGGTGCTCGAAGCCGAAATCGGTGACCGGGCCCATGCTCTCGGTGATCGCCTGGTCCTGCAGGTGGATGCCGTCGATGCCGCTGTAGATCTTGTTGCGGCGCTGCGCGTCGCGGTCCATGCCCCAGTCGTTGTCTTCGTTCATCGCCATGCGCCAGCGGCCCAGCCAGTCGGTGGTGTTGGGCAGCATCTTTATGCCGCCGCGTCCCGTGCCGCCGATCGGCGTGCCGTCCTTGAAGGTGGGCTGCGGCAGGGCTTGCGCCGACTTGGCGTGCTTCCACCAGATGAAGACGAACATGGTGTGGCCGTCGTCGAGCGGCACCCAGCCACGGGCATGCATGTGGCTTAAAAATTCGCCGTTGGGCGCCTGCGACCAGCAGGGGAACAGGAAGTTGGCGAAGCGCCAGTAGGTGCGGCCGGGGCCGGCGCTGCGGTAGCCGGCATACTGCGTGCCCCACGGCGCGTCGGCGACGTGGTACTGCGGCGCGCGGTTGGTGATGGTGTTGTAGAACGGCTCGTCCTCCGGCACGTCCTCAGGCTTGACGTGGCCGCCATGCAGGAAGCCGAAATGCGCGGTGTCGATCTCGCCTTCGAGCGCCTGCAGCCAGTTGCAGTTGCGCTGGATCAAGCTGACGTTGATCTCGTCGGATGGCAGGTCGAGCACCTCGAAGCCGGGCAACGGCGGCGCCTCGGCGCGTTCGCCCATATAGACCCAGACAAGGCCAGCGCGCTCGACGACCCGGTAGGCCTTGGCCTTCACCTTGTGCTTGAAATCCTGATCCTCGGGCACGCTTGGCATGTCGATGCAGTTGCCTGAAACGTCGTATTTCCAGCCGTGATAGATGCAGCGCAGGCCGCCCTCCTCGTTGCGGCCGAGGAACAGCGAGGCGCACCGATGCGCGCAGCGCTGGTCCAGCACGCCCACCCGCCCCGCGCTGTCGCGGAAGGCAATAAGCTTTTCGCCAAGCAGCATGAGGCGCAGCGGGTCGCCATCGCGCTCGAGCTCCGAGGACTTCAGCGCCGGCAGCCAGTATTGCCGCATCAGCTGGCCCATCACCGTGCCCGGGCCGATTTGCGTGAGTTCCGCGCCTTCGATGGTCGTGGTCATGGGATGTGCCTCTGGGTGCGTGGCCGGGCAGAGGATAGCGGGGTGAAAAGGCCGCCGCCATGCCCCTGGTCAGGGCGCCTCGCGCCCGTTGTCGGCAATCGCGGGCGGTCAAGCACCAATCGTGGTATGCAGGGCGGTCGCGTTTGAGTCTGCGGTTTGCCCGAATTGGACGCTGGGAACCAAGGGAGCGCGGGATGGCTATCGACACGGCAACAGGCGGCACCTCGTCGGTGCATCCGGGCCTCCGGCGCGTGATCGTCGCCGCGACGATCGGCAACGTGCTCGAATGGTTCGACTTCCTCGTCTATGGCTTCTTTGCCGTGACGATCGCGGAGGTGTTCTTTCCCGCCAGCGACCCGACGGTATCGCTGTTGATCACCTTCGGCACTTTCGGCCTCGCCTATGTCGTCCGACCGTTGGGCGCAATCTTCATCGGCACCTATTCCGACCGCGCCGGCCGCAAAGCCGGGCTGACCCTGTCGATCGGGTTGATGTTGATTGGCACGACTCTGATGGTGATAACGCCAGGCTATGCGACGATCGGCATTGCCGCGCCGATCATCATTACGATCGCGCGCGTGCTGCAGGGGTTTTCGGTCGGCGGCGAGTTCGGCAGCGCCGTTGCCTTTCTGGTCGAGCACGGCGGCGAGCGCCGGGGATTCAGCGCGAGCTGGCAATGGGCGACCACCGGCATCGTCTCGGTCATCGTCTCGCTGTTCGGCCTCGCTCTGACGACGCTGCTCTCTCACGAGCAGCTGATCGATTGGGGCTGGCGCATTCCCTACATCTTCGGTCTCCTGGTCGGCCCCGCCGGGCTCTACATCCGCTCGCGCATCGCCGAGACGGCTGACTTTCTCGCGGCCGAAAAGCCGCCCACGGTGCCGATCGGTGAGCTGTTGCGCCGCTACCCGGTCGCGTTGCTGCTGGCGCTCGGCGCCTCCATCGTTTCGAACAGCTCCTATTATCTGCTGCTCTATGTCCCGACCTACGGGGTCAAGACGCTGCATCTGCCGGCCTATACCGGCTTTGCCGCAACGCTGCTGGGCGGGATCATTCTCGCCGTCTTCTCGGTCGTTGCCGGGTACTGGTCGGACAAGATCGTGCCGCGCTCCCGCATCATGCTGATAGCCGCCTGGCTGTTCCTGCTGGCCGCCTACCCCTGCTTCTGGCTGATGGATGCCTATCCCTCGCTGGCGACGGCGGCGTTCGCTGTCGGCTTCCTCAACCTGATCAAGGCTGGCTACAGCGGCGTGCTGCCGTCCGTGCTGTCAGAGCAGTTTCCGGTCGAGACCCGCGCGGTCGGCGTCTCGTTGAGTTTCAGCATCTCGGTGACGATCTTCGGCGGCTTCGCCCCGTTTGTCGCGACCTGGCTGATCGCGCAGACCGGCGATCCGCTGTCACCGAGCTATTATCTGATGGCAACGGCGCTGCTCAGCATCATTGCGCTGATGGCGATACAGAGGCGTGCGCCCGTGCCGACGAGGTGATCGGGTAATCTGGTCCGCCATTTCCGCTTTGGGTCAAGGAAGTTCGTCAAAGAAGAGATAGAGGGCGGCAATCTTGCCGTCGCGGACGATTAGGAAATCGGTTCCGGCGTAAGCTGGCGGCTGGCCAGGGCTGCCCGACACCCACCGGACCCGACAGCCATCGCCTATCTCCTCAGGCGGGGAGAGCGGCTGATATTGGAAGTCAGGATGAGTAGCCTTGATCACGCCTGCGATGCGGTCGATCTCGTCACGGCCGCGGTAAGC
>DASZJU010000495.1:0-8005 GCA_035947815.1 Reyranella sp. | reverse complement strand
GCCTTCGGAGACCGGGCGCATGACGAACGGCAGGTCTTCGACCGAACAGGGCGGGAAGGCGAGGCCGTCCGGCGCGGGCGTCAGGCCAGTGGCGTTGGACACGGCCGTGCTCTCGATGGCGGGCTTGGAGCCGTCGAGGAAGCTGTTGAACATCTTGGGGTTCAGGCCGCCGCGCTTGGCCTGCTCCTCGTTGAGACCCCAGTACTTCCACACTGTTTCCGGGGTGGATTGCGCGTAATGCGGCAACCACTTGTGGCCGCGGCCGGCGGCCGTCACCGAGAAGCCCGAGGCGCGTGCCCAGTCGACCAGTTCGCAGATCAGCGCCGGCTGGTCGCCGTAGGCGAGGCTATAGATCACCCCGGCTGCGGCCGCGCGCTTGGCCAGCAGCGGGCCGCAGAAGGCGTCGGCCTCGACGGTGACCATGACCACGCTCTTGCCGTTCCTGAAGGCTTCCAGCGCGTGCTCGACGGCGGCGATTGGATCGCCGGTCGCCTCGACGATGATGTCGATCTCGGGATGGCTCACCAGGGCGCGCCAATCCTCGGTGAGATGCGTGTTGCCATGGCGGCGCGCTTCGGCGAACGAGGCGGCCGACGTCACGTCCGGCTTCCAGCCCAGCCGCGCCAGGTTTTCCCGCGCGCGCGGCGGCGAGAGATCGGCGATGCCCAGGAGATGGATGCCGGGCGTTGTCGGGATCTGCGACAGGTACATCGAGCCGAACTTGCCGGCGCCGATCAGGCCGATGCGCAGCGGGTTGCCTTCGGCGGCGCGCGCCAGAAGCATGCCATGGAGACTCATTGTTGCTTCCTCCCGTTGATCTCGCTATTCAGCCGCCTGCTGGCGCCGGGCGGCGCGCAGCACGGCATCGTCCTCCCAGGCATCGACCGGCGTGAAGTCGCGGTGGGCGATGTGGGCCGGCCGCTTGAAGCGACGGATGGCATTGGAGACGGCGTTGTACGTCACATAGATGATCTGGCGGTCCCACGGCGACATGTTGGGCGGGCTGCCATGGACCAGCGTGCCGTGGAAGAAGATCGCCGAGCCGGGACCGCCCTTGGGCGCCACGATGCCGCCCTGCTCGACCAGCTTGGCGATCGTGTCGTTGTCGATCACCCATAGCGGATAGGAGGTCGTGGTGAGGTCGTGCTTGGCCTCGATCGCGCCCTTCTTGTGGCTCTGCGGGATGAACCACAGCGGCCCGTTGAACTCGTTCACCTCGTCGACGAACACCGCGAGGTTCATGGCGCGCGCCTCGGGCATGTCGTCGTCGGCCTTCCAGGTGCCGTAGTCCTGGTGCCACTGCCAGACGTCGCCGTCGAAGGCGGCCTTTCCGTTGATCTTGAACTGGTGGATGTAGGTCCGGTCGCGCAGGAACTGCTCGGCCGGCTCGACGAAGCGCGGATGATGGACCAGCGCCTCGAACACCGGATGGTAGGTGTGCACGGCGAAGGCGGTGCGCACCACGTCGCCGGTCTTCTCGCGCACGTTCTCCTTGCGGCGCTGCGCGAACACCCCGGGGATCGACTCCTTGAGGATCTGCGTCTCCTCGGGCGAGAAGTAGTTCGGGAAGAACAGATAGCCCTCGTCGTCGAAACGCTTGAGCTGCTCGGGAGTGAGCTTCATGGCGGTTCCTCCTGGCTTGTCTTAGCGCGGCGATCAGGCCGCGCGGGAAATCACGACCTTCAGACGTCCCGTGAGAATGTCGGCCATCTGCTCGGCGTGGCCACGGCACAACTCTTCGGCCTCGCTCGCCTGGCCGGCCTCGAGGGCGCGCAGGATGCCTTCATGCTCGTCCCACACGCTGACGCGCAAGTCGCTTTCGCTCAGCGCGGCCGCCATCACGCGGCGCAGATGCTGCCAGTGCGGCTGGGCGGTCTCGCCGATCAGCGGGTTGCCCGACGCCTCGTAGATGAACAGATGGAAATCGATGTCGGCTTCGATCACCGCAGGAACGTTGCCGCTCGCTACCGCCCGCCGCCCGACGTCGAGCAGCAGCCGACCGCGCTGCACAAGGTGGGGCGTGTAGTGCGCCGCCGCCAACCGTGCCGCCGCGCCATCGAGGGCGGCCCGCACGACATAGAGGTTGCGCGCCTGCTGGACATCGAGCGGCGCCACGCAGACGCCCTTGCGCCCTGAGTCGATCAGAAAGCCCTCGCGCCGCAGCAGCATCATCGCCTGCAGCACCGGCTGGCGCGACACGCCGAACTGCTGGGCGAGTTCTTCCTGGGTGATGCGGGCGCCCGATTTCAGCTCGCCGGAGCAGATGGCGTCCAAAACGGCGTCGTGGATACGTTCGCTGAGGTCGGGTTCGGGCAGGAAAGGGCGCATGTCTGTATACAGAACACAGCGCGCGTGGAGTCAATCCCGGAGTGAATTGCCCGAACTTTGGGCGCTGCTTTAAAATAGGCATCGCCGTACAGGGAGCCGAGCCGTCGTCAGCTGCGACCCATCCAGACTGTCCGTCCTTTGGGAAAGTCCTCAAGCGACAATTCCCTGAACGCCTGCTTGGCCCAGAACCGGACGGCCCGCTCGTTTGCCCGGTTGACCGCCACATGCAACGCCTTGGCCCCGCGATCCTTTGCCAAAGCCAGCCAGGCCTCGAACAACATCGATCCCACACCACGGCCTTGCAGGCGCGCCAACAGATTCAGGTGGAGATGCGCCGGGTATTTCTGGCTCACCGCAGGCGGCGTCCGCGTTGGATGATGAATCATGAAAGCGCGTCGCTGGTCGGGAGTCCGGGAAGCTTCTGGCGTAGCCGTCGGATCGACATACTGCCGCCGGAGCGAGGGCCACCATTCGCCGTCGAGTCTTCTCTCCCAGGAAGACGTATCGACGGTGCCGACGACAAACCCTGCCACGCCCTGTCCGTCCTCGACGACGAGGGCGAGATCCGGATCGAGCAACGCATAGGGCGCCGAGTAGATCTGCCCCATCATCCTTGGATCGTCGTAGAGCCGCGACGCGTCGCTGCCCGCAAGCCCGGTGGCGAGCGAGATCGCAAAGAGAGACTCGAGATCTCGTGCTTCGAACGGTCGAATCGCGACAGGCACAACTGTCCCTTGGCTAATGGAAAGTCAGCCCCTTGGCGGCCAAAACCGGCTGGGCGCGGTCCGGATAGTCGGTGATCAGGCCGTCGACTCCCATGTCGATCAGTTGGGCCATCTCGGCCGGATTGTTCACGGTCCATGGCAGTACTTTCAGGCCGAGCGCCTGGGCTTCCTTGACGTTTTGGGCCGTCACGTTGCGCCAGAACGGCGACCACACGGCACAGCCCGCTTGCTTGGCCAACCGTGGCACGGAGCCGCCTTGGTTGGCCAGATCGAGCCCGGCCAGCCACGGCGACGGCCGTCCGCTGGCCCGGCCTACCGTGTCCATGCCGTTGCTCTCGATCGACAGGCAACTGGTGGCGATCTCGGGCGCGAGACGGCGCGCCGCGATCAGCCCGCGCCAGTCGAAGGATTGGATCGTGGTGCGGCCGCCCGCCTTGGCCAGCCGGATCGCGTCGACAGTCAATTGCGCGAAACGGTTGGGATCGACCGTGAGGTCCGGTTTGGTCGGGTCGGTCTTGAGCTCGATGTTGAAGCGCACGTCCGGCCCCGCCGCCGCGAAAAGCTCCGCCAGCGTGGGGAAGCGTTCGCCGTCGACCGGCTTCTGCTCGGGAAACTGCTGCGCGTACTGGGCTGCCGGATTGAGCCGGCCGATGTCGTAGCGCTTGAGCTCGGCCAGGGTGAGCGCGTGAATCGGGACACCGGCGCCGATCCATTTTCCATCGGGCCCGCGCACCAGGTCGGGGTTGAGCATCGGGTCGTGGCTGATGACCAAAACATCGTCCTTGGTGACGGCGAGATCGGTCTCCAGCGTGGTGACGCCGAGAGCGACGGCGGTGCGGAAGGCCGCCAGCGTGTTCTCCGGTGCGAGGCCGCGCGTGCCGCGATGGCCCTGCAGGTCGAAGGCGCCCGCGGGCACGAGGCTAGCCGCCCAGATTGCGCAGGCGAGCGATACGGTCCGCAACATCCGGATGCGTGGCCAGCAGTGCCGATGACTTGGCGGTGAAGGTCTGCACCGGATTGACGATGAAGAGATGCTGCGTGGCACGGCTCACTCCGGGAAAGGGCGCCGCCTTGTCGGCGAGCTTGCCGAGGGCCGAGATCAGACCGTTGGGATTGCGGGTGAACTGCACCGACGTGGCGTCGGCAAGATACTCGCGCTGGCGCGACACCGCCATCTGCACGGCCTTGGCGGCAAGCGGCGCGAAGATCGCCACCACGATCAGCAGGATGATCAGCAGTCCGCCGCCTGAGCCCTTCTTGTCGCTGCTGCTGCTGCGGCCCGATCCGCCCCAGGCCATCGTGCGCAACAGCATGTCGCAGACCAGCGCGATCAGGCCGACCGTCACTCCGACGATCACCATGTAGCGCGTATCGAGGTTGGCGAGGTGGGCCATCTCGTGCGCCACCACGCCCTGCAGCTCGTCGCGGCTCAGCGTATCCAGCAGGCCGCGCGTCACCACGATGGTGCCGTGGCCGACCTTGTTGCCCGTGGCAAAGGCGTTCAACGCGTCGGTCTCGAGGATCATCACCCTGGGCATCGGCACGCCGGCGGCGATCGCCATTTCCTCGACCACATTGTAGAGCGGCGGCGCGTCCGCCTTGTCGATCTCCCGGGCGTTGGCCATGGTGAGCACCATCTTGTCGCCGAAGGCGAGCGAGATCATGCTCCAACCGACGCTGACGACGGCCATCAGCGCGGCGGCGAACAGCCCCAGCCTGCTCCACAACGGCACCGCGTCGGAAGCCTCGCCTTCCAGCAGCCAGCCGATCACGTAGCCGGTCACCGCGGCGAGCGCGGTCAGGACGATCAGCAAAAGAAGCGTGTTGCGCCGGTTGACCCGTTGGGCCGCGACGAAATCGGTGGTGGCGCTCATGCGCAGCCCGTCAGCGCAGCGCCACCTTGGGCACCTCTCGCTCGCTCTCGGGCATGTTGAAGAGCTCGATCGGGCCGAAACCCAACGAGGCCGCCGCCAGCACCGCCGGGAAGCTCTGGCGACGGTTGTTATAGGCGTTGACCGAGTCGTTGTAGAACTGGCGCGAGAAGGCGATCTTGTTCTCGGTCGCGGTCAACTCTTCCTGCAATTGCTTGACGTTGTCGTTGGCCTTGAGCTGCGGATAGGACTCGACCAGGGCAAAAAGGCCGCGCGTAGCCTGGCTGAGCGCCGCCTCGGCAGCGCCGGCCTGGGCCGGCCCTGACGCTGCGACGGCGTTGTTGCGCGCCTGGACCACCTTGGTGAGGGTCTCCTGCTCGTAGCCCATGGCGTCCTTCACGACCTGAACGAGATTGGGAATGAGGTCGTGCCGGCGCTTGAGCTGGACGTCGATCTGGCTCCACGCGGTCTGCGCCTGATTGCGACCACCGACCAGGCCGTTGTAGACGGCGATTGCCCATAGCCCGATCAGGACGATGACGCCGATGACAATCCAGAAACTCATATCCCTGCCTCCCTCGCTGCTCCCTTGGCCGCCTGCGTGAGTTTAGTCATGATTGTGTCAACTCCGGGAGGATTAATCATGGATACAACCGGGTTCCTGAAGGAATTCTGCTCCGCCGTCGAACGCCGCGACGGCAAGGCCTTTGCCAGCCTGTTCACCGAGGACGGCGTCTATAACGACGTCTTCTACGGTGCCTTCAAAGGGCGTGAAAAAATCGCTGAAATGGTGGACGACTGGTTCCATCGCACGGCGCGCGACTTCCGCTGGGACATGCACCGGCCGGTGAGCAACGGGGAGATGCTCTACGCCTATTATACGTTCAGCTACGTCTCGAAGCTGCCCGAGGCCGATGGCAAGCGCGTGGGCTTCGAGGGTGTGTCGATGATGAAGCTGCGCGACGGCAAGATCGCGGAATACCGCGAGGTCGCCAATGTCGGCCCGGCCTTCGTCGAGCTGGGCTTCGCGCCGGAACGCACGGCCAAGATCCTCGCCAAGGAAGGCACGCATCTCAAGAAGCAGCCGGAGTTCCGGCGGCACCTCGCTTGAGTCAGCCGTTGTAGGCGCGGCTGCCGCGATCGCGTAGCCACAGGCGTACCAGCAGGCGCTTGCGCTCCGCCTCGGGCCAGTCGCGGAACGCGGTGCGCTTGTGGCCAAGCGCGCGGTTGTCGATGAGCTGAATCTGCCCCGGCTCGAACTGGAAGCGTGCGGCCATGCCCGGTGCATTGAGGATCGCTTCGAAAGCGTCGAGGGCGGCGGCGCCTTCTGCATCGAGCGCCACACCGGCGAGCTTGTGGCCGTTCGTCACCTGAAAGTGCGACAGGCGCGCGATCAGGCGGTCCTCTTCGCGCTCGAACATAGGATGGTACGTCGTCATGGCGTCACCCGGCGCGTGCTCGCGCTGACGGTCGAAATAGAAGGGCTGATAGAGCCGGGATAGCAGATCGGGATGATGCCGGCGCATCTCTTCATGGGCGGTGGCGAAACTCACGATGCCGCTCACCCCGCCTGCCATCGCCGTGCGCAGGCACAGCAGGCCGACATAGTGCGGCGGCACGTGGTTATAACTGTTGTCGGTATGGAAATTCTGCTCGGCGTTGGTGACATCGGGGCGCACGCCGTTGCCGGGCGGGCGGCCGAGATCACAAACGTCGTAGATCGACGTGCCGTCCCACTTCTGCGCCACCGGTCGTGCGACCAGGGAGGCTAAAAGCCACCACACGGCCCGCGCACCGGCCTGCGACCAGCGTTCGACAGGCAGGCGATCGACGATGGCAAAACCCGGCCCGTCATCGAGGCTCTGCTTCACGGTGCGCATGAAGGCGCGGGAGGCGTCGAGCGCGAAATCCTCCGGGCGCAGCACCAGGAGCGGCAGCGGGTCGCGATCGAGCGCCGCGACGATTCCGTCGAGCTCCTTCTCCACCCCGGCGGGAAGCGCGATGCGCCCGGCGCCGGCAGGCAGACTATCGCCGCGCCAGCACAGGCGTTCGGGGATTGCGGGAAAGTGCGATACATCAGGCATCGACTTAACGATCCCCGCTTCGGCTCAGTCGCGCAAGAGCTCGTTGATCGAGGTTTTCGACCGCGTGCGCTCGTCGACCGTCTTGGTGATGATCACGCAGTATCGGGCTGGCCGATCGGCACTGCCGCCCATGGTGCCAGGGTGGACCACGGAATAGGGCGGCACCTTGCCGACATGGATTTGGCCTGTCTCGCGATCGACGATCCTGGTGTTGGCCGAGATAAAGACGCCCATCGATAGCACTGAACCGGTGCCGACGATCACGCCCTCGACGACCTCGGAGCGCGCGCCGATGAAGCAATTGTCCTCGACGATCACCGGGTTGGCCTGCAGCGGCTCGAGCACGCCGCCGATGCCGACGCCGCCCGAGAGATGGCAGTTCTTGCCGATCTGGGCGCACGAGCCGACGGTCGCCCAGGTGTCGACCATGGTGCCGCTGTCGACATAGGCGCCGAGATTGATGAAAGACGGCATGACCACGACGGAGGGCGCCACATAGGAGCCGCGGCGCACGATCGAGCCCGGCACGGCGCGGAAGCCTGCCTTGGCGAAGCGCTTGGCATCCCAGCCCGTGGTCTTGAGCGGCACCTTGTCGAACCACGGCGCCGCACCCAGGCCGGGGAACGCGGCACCGCCGTCCATAGGCACTGAATCGTAAAGCCGGAACGAGAGCAGGACGGCTTTCTTCAGCCACTGGTTCACGACCCATTCGTTGCCGAATTTCTCGGCGGTGCGGTAAGTGCCGTCGTCCAGGCCGGCGATCGCCGCCTCGACGGCATCGCGCACCGGACCCTTGGTCGCGCTGCTGATGCCATCGCGCTGTTCCCACGCTGCGTCGATGACGGTCTGAAGCTCGTTGCTCATGGCTCCCCTCGAAAAATGCCGCCGGACCATAGCGGCAGGCGGCGGGGAGTCAACGTTCCGGCTATGCTGCTGCGGATGGCCTTCAAGATCCCCGAATCGGTGCTGGTCGTGGTCCATACGGCCCGGCTCGACG
>DASZJU010000494.1:0-6715 GCA_035947815.1 Reyranella sp. | reverse complement strand
GACGGCCGCGACCCCGCTTCGTATCGCGTCGGCATCATCCGGTCCTGTCTCGTCACCGACGATCGCGAGCGCGATTGGGGCGCGGTGCGCATCGCCGAGCGGCGGCGGATGGAGGTCTACAACCGCTTTCGCGAGGAAGCGGGCGGGCATGGCGGCGTCGCGGGGATCACCGACGAACAGCGGATCCCACAGACCTGGGTGGTCGGCAACGTCGATCATTGTGTGGCCGAGCTGGCCGCCTTCATCGAAGAGTATGGATTGACCGATATCGTGACCTGGGCGGTGCCGCCGGGCATGCGTCCGGAAGAGATGAGCGCGAGCCTCGAGCGCTTCGCCCGCGATGTCGCACCGCGGCTCAGGGCGCGCTTCGGCGGGCCGGCTCGGCCTGTCCTGGACGAAGCCGTGTAAGGACGCGGCCTGCCCCAGCGAATTTACCGGTCAAAGCCAGGCGATGTGTTCAATTCGATACAGACGTCGTCTCGCCCGCTGCCTAAGCCTGTCACGGACTCGTGCAAAAAGAGACCGAATATCCGGTGATCCTGCACTGAGGGCGCGCAAACATGCCTCGTCACGTGCAGACCGGGAAGACGACCTTCCAGCTGGTGCTGATCAAGCCGACGCACTACGACGATGACGGCTACCCGATCACGTGGCTGCAATCGCATATTCCGTCGAATACCTTGGCCGCCCTCTATGGCCTCGGGGACGATTGCCGGCGACGCCAGGTTCTGGGGCCGGACGTCGATATCGTCATCAAGCCGATGGACGAAACCAATATCCGCATCCGGCCTGACCGCATCGTTGCCGACGTCCGGCGCAGCGGCGGCAAGGCGCTGATTTGCCTGGTCGGTGTGCAGTCCAATCAGTTCCCGCGCGCCGTCGACCTCGCCCGCCAGTTCCTCAAGGCCGGCCTGCCGGTGGCGCTGGGCGGCTTCCATGTGTCGGGCTGCCTGTCGATGCTGCCGGTGATCCCGCCGGAGATCCAGCAAGCCATGGACATGGGCGTCTCGATTTTCGGCGGCGAGGCCGAGGAAGGCCGGCTCGACATCGTGCTGCGCGACGCCTGGAACGGCACGCTGAAGCCGCTCTACAATTACATGGACGATCTGCCGGGCATCGAAGGCGCGCCGACGCCCAGCCTGCCGCCGGCCGCGCTTGCCCGCAACGAAGGCCGCAGTTCGAGCTTCGATCTCGGCCGCGGCTGCCCGTTCCAGTGCTCGTTCTGCACCATCATCAACGTGCAGGGTCGCAAGAGCCGCTTCCGCAGCGCCGACGACCTCGAAGCGATCGTCCGCGAGAACTACAAGCAGGGCATCACGTCGTTCTTCATCACCGACGACAACATGGCCCGCAACAAGCACTGGGAAGACTTCTTCGACCGGCTGATCGAGCTCAAGGAAAACGAGGGCATCGAGGTGTCCCTGATCATCCAGGTCGATACCCAGTGCCACCGCATCCCGAACTTCATCCACAAGGCACGCTGGGCCGGCGTCTACCGCGTGTTCATCGGGCTCGAGAACGTCAATCCCGACAACCTGCTGGCCGCCAAGAAGCGCCAGAACAAGATCACCGAATACCGCAAGATGCTGCAGGCCTGGCACACCAGCGGGGCCTCGACCTGGGCGGGCTACATCCTGGGATTCCCCGGCGACACGCGCGAGTCGATCCTGCGCGACATGGAGATCATCAAGAAGGAGCTGCCGCTCGACATCCTCGAGCTGTTCATCCTGACGCCGCTGCCGGGTTCGGAAGACCACCAGGTCCTCTGGAAGCAGGGCGTATGGATGGACCCCGACCTCAACAAGTACGACCTGCATCACCGCGTCGTCCATCATCCGAAGATGAGCGACGCCGAGTTCGAGCAGACCTATCGCGACGCCTGGAAAACCTACTACACGCCCGAGCACATCAGGACGGTGGCTCTTCGCCACGGCGCGATTCCCGGCCGCAATCCGGCGGAGCCCGCGCAGTTCATGACCATGTTCAAGATCATGTTCGAGGCCGAGGGTGTTCATCCGCTGGAAGGCGGCATCGTGCGTCTGAAATACCGCCGCGACCGCCGCTACGGCATGAAGATCGAGCCGATCGGCGTCTTCCACTACAAGCTTGCGCTCGAAAGCTGGAAGAAGCTCAAGATCTACGCCCGCCTCGCCTGGCAGGGTTGGCGCATCGGCCAGTCCGTCAAGAACGACCCCAAGCGCCACGAATACATGGATCTCGCGCTGTCGCCGGTGGTCGAGGAGGATCTCGACAAGCTCGCCTTGTTTGCCGAGACGGCAGGCGGCGGGGCGGCGCTCAGCAAGCGCCGGGGCGAGGATTTGGCCCGCGCCAAGGTCGCGGCCGCGCAGAACCTGCGCCTCGAAGCCGCCGAATAACCTTGCCGACCGGCGCGCCGGCGGGCACCGGCGGCGCTATGATCCGGCCATGGACGACGACATCCCGAACCGCGTCTACGGCGACCCGCTGGCACGCTGGTTCGTCACCGAAGCCTATCGCATCACCGACACCGGCCAGCTGATCAGGGCAGCCGGCGAGCAGCTTGTTGCCGCCGGCATCCCGCTCTATCGGCTGGCCTACTTCCAGCTCACCCTGCATCCGGAGTTCGCCGGCAAGGCCTATACCTGGCGGCGCGGCCATGGCGTCAAGGTCAGCGAGGCCACGCACGGACTGATGGAGCGCAGCGAATATCTCGACAATCCGTTGCCACCGGTGTTCGAGCAGCGCCGCACCATTCGCGTGCGCCTCGAGAACGTGGAGCCGCAGGCGCCAGTCCTGAAGGAGCTCAAGGCCGATGGCGCGACCGACTATGTCGCCCTGCCGCTGCTGTTCACGACCGGCCATGTCGATGCGCTGAGCGTGGTGTCGGACAAGCCGGGCGGCTTCTCGGCAGTCGACCTCGACCGCATGTTCCAGCTGCAGTTCGCCTTCACGCGCATCGTCGAGACGCACTCGCTGCGCGACCTTTCGGTCAACCTGCTCGACGCCTATGTCGGACGCGCCGCCGGCCAACGCATCCTTGCGGGCGAGGTCAAGCGCGGCGATGGCCAGACCATCGAGGCGGTGCTGTGGTATTGCGACCTGCGCGGCTTCACCCGCGCCTCCGACCGCCTGCCGCGCGACGCCATCATCGGCCTGCTCAACGACTATTTCAGCATCATGGGCGGCGCCGTCACCGGCGCGGGCGGCGAGATCCTGAAATTCATGGGCGACGGCATGCTGGCCATGCTGCCCATCGCCTCGCCGGCCGAGCGGTCGGCGACGGCGACGCGCGCCATCGAAGCAGCGGTGGGCGCCTACCGCATGATCGCCGCCTTGAACCTGATGCGCGCCACGGTCGACGAGCCCTCGGTGCGTTTCGGCCTGGCGCTGCACGTCGGCGAGGTCATGTTCGGCAACATCGGTGCCAGCGCACGGCTCGACTTCACGGTGATCGGACCGGCGGTCAACCATGCGGCGCGGCTGGAAAAGCTCTGCGGCCAGCTCGACCGGCCGATCGTCGTCTCCCAGGCGCTGGCCGCGTTGCTGCCCGAGCGCGAAGTCGTGCTGCTCGGGCGCCACCTGCTCAAGGACATCGACGAGCCGCAGCCCGTCTACAGCCTCAGCAACGTCTCGGGAGGCTGACGCCGCCCGTTCCTGGAGGCCGTTCCAGCGCCATCATCTCTCGCGCAAGCTGTCATGTTTGTAGCGCGCGAGCGGCGAGAGCAGGTAGCTGATGATGCTGCGCGAGCCGGTCTTGATCTCGACCGTGACGGCCATCCCAGGAGAGAGATTGACCGACTTGTCTTCGACCTGCATCCGGGTGCGGTCGAGCGACACGCGCGCGGCGTATGACAAGTCCTGGCCCTTCGGTTCGCTGCTGCTTGCTTCCGCGCCCTGCGGCTTGTCGGTCGATTTGTCCTGCGGCTTGTCGCGGGAGATGGCGTCCGGGGAGACGGCGAGAACCTTGCCGTGCAGCAGGCCGTAACGCGTGAAATTGAACGCATCGACCTTGATCGCCGCGTCCTGGCCGGCTTCGACGAAGCCGATGTCGCGGTTGGAAATCATCGCCTCGATCTCCAAGTGGCTCTCGGCCGGGACAATGACCATGAGCGCCTGGGCCGGCGTCACGACGCCGCCGATGGTGTGCATGGCGAGCTGCTGCACGACGCCTTCCACGGGCGCCGTCAGGTTCTGCAGACTGGTGCGTTGTTCCGCCTTGATGATGTCCTGGCCGAGCCCCGCCAGCTTCTGCTCGGCCTTGGACAGATCGTCGAACAGGCCGCGTTCGTACTCGGCCACGGTCTTGAGCCGCGTCTCGGCCAGGGCGGCGATCGCCGACTCCGTCTCGCTGAGCTTGCTTTCCTGAACGAGGATCTCCTTTTGCTGGCCGAGCAGGTCCTGCAGCTCGGTCAGGTAGACGATCTTGGAGCCCAGTTCCTTGTTGAACATGCGCTTGCGGATTTCGACCCGCTCCTCCAGCGGCGGAATGATCGCCTTGAGCTTCTCGATCGATGCCGTGATGGTGGCGCGTTCGGCTTCCTTCTGCGCCACCTGCCCGTCGATGGCGGCAAGCTTGGCATGCTGTTCGGCGGTCTGGCTGATCAGGAAGCGGCGATGCATCTCGACCAGCGCGGCCGGCGCATCCGGCGGCGGCTTGAGCTCCGCGGCCGGATCGTCCTTGGCGGCCAACGCCGCGCGCAGCCGGGCGGCGTCCAGTTGAGCGGCGATCAGATCGCTCTTGAAATGTCCGAGCTCCGCGCCGGTCATGGTTGGATCAAGCTCGATAAGGACGTCGCCGGCCTTGACGCTTTGGCCGTCGCGGACATGGATCGCCCGCACGACGCCGGTCTCGAACGGCTGGATCGTCTTCGTGCGGCCACTGGGAATGATCTTGCCCGGCGCCACCGCGACGATGTCGACCGTGCCGATGCACGCCCAGCCTAGCGCAACAGCGAACACGGCGATGATGGTGAAAGCGACGGCGCGCCCGACCGGCGACGGCGGCGTTTCGACGATCTCGAGCGCCGCGGGCAGAAACGCCAGTTCGTCCTTTCGACGCTCCGCGCGCTCGGCCGGGAAGGCCACGATATTCTTAGCGGATCTCATGTAAACCTGCCTGGAGCCGATAGAGCGTCGCATAGCGGCCGCCGGTCTTGATCAGATCGTCGTGCGTGCCGTCCTCAACCAGGCGGCCGCGCTCGATGGTGATGATGCGATCGGCAAGCCGCAGCGCGGAGAGCCGATGGGCAATGACAAGCACCGTTCGGCCGCGGGCGATCTGGGCCATGTTCTGCTGAACAATGCGCTCGCTCTCGTAGTCGAGCGCGCTCGTCGCCTCGTCGAAGATGAGGATGCGCGGGTCGGCAATCAGCGCACGGGCGATGGCGATGCGCTGCCGCTGGCCGCCAGACAGGCTGCTGCCGCGCTCTCCCACGATCGTGTCGTAGCCTTCCGGCAATTCGAGGATGAAGTCGTGGGCACCGGCAAGCTTCGCCGCGGCAACGACACGCTCGGTCGGCAGGGCGGGATCGGCCAGCGCGATGTTTTCCCGGATCGAGCGGTTGAACAGCACGTTTTCCTGAAGCACGACGCCGATCTGGCGGCGCAGCCAGGCCGGATCGACTTGCGCGAGATCGACGCCATCGACCAACACGCGGCCGCTTTCGGGGACATAGAGGCGCTGGGCGAGCTTGGAGAGCGTGCTCTTGCCCGACCCGGACGGGCCGACGATTCCGACCAACTGGCCGGCCGGAACGTTCAAGCTGACATCGTGCAGCACTTCCGGCCCGTCGACGCGGTAGCGGAAGGTGACATGTTCGAACGTGACGTCGCCGCGGATCGCAGGGAGCGAAGTGCGGCTCGCATTGTAGATCGGCTCGGCCGGGGTGTTGAGGATATCGCCAAGCCGTTGGACCGACAGGCGCGCCTGATGGAAATCCTGCCAGATCTGGGCGAGGCGCAGCACCGGCGCACTGACACGACCGGCCAGGAGGTTGAAGGCGACCAGTTCGCCCACGGTGAGGTCGCCGTCGATGACCAGCCTTGCCCCGAAATAAAGAATGCCTGCCACGACCAGCTTGCTGATGAGCTGCACGACCTGACTCGTGGTGTTGCCCAGGCTGATGACCCGGAAACTGGCCGCGACATAGCCGGCGAGTTGCTCTTCCCATCGGCGCTGCATCTGCGGCTCGACCGCCATCGCCTTCAGCGTCTCCGCGCCGGCGACGCATTCGACGAGAAACGCCTGGTTTTCCGCGCCACGCTGGAACTTCTCGTCGAGCCGGCGCCGGAACAGCGGCGTCGCTCCGGCCGAAATCGCGATGTAGAGCGGCAACGAGGCGATCACGATCCAGGTCAGGAGCGGCGAGTAGACGAACATGACGGCGAGAAAGATGAAGGTGAAGAAAAGGTCGATCACGAGCGTCAGCGCCGAACTCGTCAGGAAGTTCCGGATGTTCTCGAGCTCGCGCACCCGGGCGACCGAATCGCCCACGCGACGCGCCTGGAAATAGGCGATCGGCAGCGCCAGGAGATGGCGGAACAGCCGCGCCCCCAGCTCGACGTCGATTCGATTGGTCGTGTGGGAAAACACATAGGTCCGCAGGATGCCGAGAATGGTCTCGAAGACGGAGATCGCGACCAAGCCGATCACCAGGACATCGAGCGTGCTCATGCTGCGATGCACCAGCACCTTGTCGATGACGACCTGGAAGAACACCGGCGAGATCAGCGCAAA
>DASZJU010000493.1:0-1716 GCA_035947815.1 Reyranella sp. | reverse complement strand
ACGATGCCGCGCACGAACGGCCGGATGCCGGGCGAGGTGACCAGCACCGGCGCCTCGCCTTCTTTCGCGGCCAGCTCGAACTTCTCGCGGACCAGGTTGATGAACTCGGTGAGTTTTGACGGCTGCATGGCGAGGCTGCGGTCGTCGCCCTGGCCGACGATCGATTCGGCAAAGGCCTGCTCCCATCGGGCGGTGAGCGCGATGATCGGCAGATGGCCGGCACCGGTCATATGCTGGGCACAGAGCTGGCGGGCGAGGCGGGCGCGGACGTGCTCGGCCAGCATTGCCGGGTTGCGCGTCGTGCCGAGCCCGTCGGCGATGCCTTCGAGGATGGTGGCCAGATCGCGGATCGACACCCGCTCGGCGAGCAGGATTTGCAGCACGCGCTGGATGCCGGAAATGGTGATCAGCGACGGCACGATGTCCTTGATCAGCTCGCTCTGCTCCTTCGGCAATTCCTTGATCAGTTTCTGCACCTCGCCGTAGGACAACAGCTCCGACATGTTGGCCTTGATCAGCTCAGTGAGGTGGGTGGCGAGCACGGTCGCCGCGTCGACCACGGTGTAGCCCTTGACGGAAGCTTCCTCCTTGAGCGCCGCGTCGATCCAGGTCGCCGGCAGACCGAAGGTCGGCTCGGTGGTGTGCACGCCCGGCAGCGTCACCTGATTGCCGGCCGGATCCATGACCATGTACTGGCCGTGCCACACCTTGCCGGTTCCAGCCTCGACCTCCTTGATCTTGATGACATAGCTGTTGGCGTCGAGCTGGACGTTGTCGAGGATGCGCACCGCGGGCATGACGAAGCCCATCTCGATCGCCAGCGAGCGGCGCAGCGCCTTGATCTGTTCGGTCAGGCGGTCGGAGCCGTCGGGCGCATTGACCAGCGGCAACAGCGCGTAGCCGAGCTCGACCTTGAGATCGTCCATCTTGAGCGCAGCCGACATCGGCTCTTCCACAGGCGCGGCCTGCGCGGTCTCGGTTTTCTTGGTTTCGGCGGCGATCGCCAGCTTGTTGCGGCGGTTGATCGTGTAGGCCAGGGCGGCCGTGCCACCGCCCAGTATCAGGAACGGGATCATCGGGATGCCGGGCAGAAGCGACATCACCAGCATGACGGCGGCCGACATGCCGAGCGCCTTGGGGTAGCTCGAGAGTTGGCTGAGCAGCGCCTTGTCGGCGGCGCCGCTGACGCCGGCCTTCGACACCAGGAGGCCGGCGGCGATCGATACGATCAGCGCCGGCACCTGGGTGACCAGGCCGTCGCCGACGGTCAAGAGCGTGTAGGTGCGCGCGGCGTCGGCAAAGCTTAAATTCTGCTGCAGGATGCCGATGATCATGCCGCCGATGACGTTGATCAAAACCACCAGCAGGCCGGCAATGGCGTCGCCACGGACGAATTTCGAGGCGCCGTCCATGGCGCCGAAGAAGCCGGATTCGTCCTCCAGGTTCTTGCGCCGCCGCCGTGCTTCCTTCTCGTCGATCATGCCGGCGGAGAGATCGGCGTCGATGGCCATCTGCTTGCCGGGCATGGCATCCAAATGGAAGCGGGCGGCGACTTCGGCGATGCGGCCGGAGCCTTTGGTGATGACCACGAAATTCACGATCACCAGGATCGTGAACACGATGATGCCGATGACGAAATTGCCGCCCATGACGAAGCCGCCGAACGCCTCGATGACATGGCCGGCGGCGGCCGTGCCCTCATGGCCGCGGGCGAGA
>DASZJU010000492.1:0-24429 GCA_035947815.1 Reyranella sp. | reverse complement strand
TCCTGGATCAGGTCGAGGAACTGCAGGCCGCGGTTGGTGTACTTCTTGGCGATCGAGATCACGAGACGCAGGTTGGCCTCGATCATCTCCTTCTTGGCGCGCATCATCTCGCGCTCGCCGTCCTGCACGGTCTTGCACATGCGGCGGAATTCGAAGATCGGCGCGCCCGAGGCATCGGAGATCGCCTTGATCTCGGCGCGCAGCTTCTCGACGTCGACCACCTTCTTCTTGGCGAAGTCCTTCCAGCCCCGGCCCGAGAGCTTGCCGACCTTGTCGAGCCAGTTCGGATCGATCTCGTGGCTCAGATAATTGTCGAGGAAGTCCTGGCGTGGGATGCGGAAGCCTTCGGCCAGCCTGAGCAGGCGGCCTTCGAGCATCATCAGCTTGCGATTCAAGTCGTAGAGCGAAAGCTTCAGCTGTTCGATGCGGTTGGCGTTGATGTGCACCGTGCGCACCAACTCGACGATCTTCTTGCGATGCTTCTCGTAGCTCTTTTCGAACTCGGCACTGGGCTTCTGGCCACGGCTCAGCGTCGACAGGCGCCGGTTCTGCACCTTCGACATCTCGATATAGACCTTGGCGATGCGCGTCAGCGTGCGCAGCACCTCGGGCTTGAGCTTCTCTTCGAGCGCCGACAGCGACAGCGCGTTCTCGTCGTCCTCTTCGCCGCCTTCGGTGGCGGCCTCGGCCGGCCCAGCCTCGCCATTGAGTGCCGGCGCGGCCGGACGCACGAGCTTGGGCAGCGCCGGGCGCGGCATCGGCGGTGCGGCCGGAACGACAGGTGCCGCTATGACGCCCTTGCCCTCGCCGGGGGCGCCGCCCTGCGTCGCCTCGAGGTCGATCACGTCGCGCAGCAGGATGCGGCCTTCATTGATCGCGTCGCGCCATGCCAGCAGCGCCGTGATGGTCATCGGGCTCTCGCAGATGCCGCCGATCATCTTGTCCTGGCCGGCTTCGATGCGCTTGGCGATCTCGATTTCGCCTTCGCGGCTCAGCAGCTCGACGCTGCCCATCTCGCGCAGGTACATGCGCACCGGGTCGTCGGTGCGGCCGAGTTCTTCGTCCTCGCCGGTCGCTTCGGCAGCGACCACGGCGGTCTTGGCGGGCTCGGCCGGGGTGGCGGCGGGAGCCTCTTCCTGTTCCTCGGCCTCCACGACGTTGACGCCGGCTTCCGACAGCATCGCCATGGTGTCCTCGATCTGCTCGGAGGACACTTCGTCGGGCGGCAGGGCGGCGTTCAGCTCGTCGTAGGTGACGTAGCCGCGCTCCTTGCCCTTTTGGACGAGCTTCTTGAGCTCGGCGCCAAGGGTGTCGAGCAGGGGGGCATCGGGCCCCTCTTCGCGGGCGTCAGTGGCTTCAGGCTGGGCGGCGGGCGCGGTCTTGGTCGCCATTCTTTATCCTTAGGTGCGACAAACAGGTAAAACGGCCGGTTTTGGCCGTCAATTTGGCTGCAAGAAGGGGAAGCAGGGAGGGCAACCCCCGCTAAAACTACCCTTCTACTATATGGGGTTTAAGTTCAAGCGGCGATAGGGGTTGCGGCAGGGATTTGACTGCAGGCCAGCTATCCCGTCCCCGACTCGATGCTTTGCCGCCGCATTCGATCCAGAATCTCCTCCAGCCGACGCAGATTCTCGTCATTCGAGTCCTCGGCGAGGGCCTGCTCGGCCCGTTTCAGCTCCTCCGGATCGGCTGTCAGCTGGCTGAGGTGACGGGCGGCCCGGCGCCATTGGCCAACCCAGCCATCGGCATCGGCCGGATCGTTGCGGAAGACCTCCCGGGCCTTGGCCTGGGCAGAGGCCGCCACCCGCTGCAGTCCGGAGCGCTCCAGATGTTGCTCGATCAGCTGGGCTTCAAGGGAGGAACTTGCCGCACCCCCCTCGGCCAATGCCTCGTCCGCCGCCGGATCGACCCCGGAGGGGGCGAGCGAAAGCGCATCCAGCAGCCCGCTGCGCAGGCGGCCTAATTCCGCATTGGTGATTGTGAGCGCCGCTAGGTCCTCCGCCAGGATATGGAGGAGCGCCGGCCGCTCGATCAGGGCGCCCAGCAGGGCGCGCTCCTGACGGGAGGCGTCGAGATCTGTGCCAGCGCGCCGGGCGGCCGAGCCGGCGGCAAAGGGTGCCGGCTCAGGACCGGGACTGCGGAAGAACCGCCGCTCGCCCGGTCGCCATGCCGGCCTGTCGGGACGCCTGAGAAGGTCGAGCCGGCGGCGCATGTCGGCCCGGTAATAGTCCCGGACGACCGGATCGGCGATCTCGGCCACTCGCTGCTCGACGGCGCGCTGCAGGCTGGCGCGGCGCTCCGGCGTGTCGGCGACCTTGCCTTCGGTCTCCATGTCCCACACCACGTGCGACAGCGGGCGCGCAAGATCGAGGATGCGGCGCATGGCGTCGGCGCCCCTGACGCGGATCAGGCTGTCGGGATCCTCGCCGGCGGGCAGCACCAGGAAGCGCAGGCTCTTGCCGGCGCGCAACAGCGGCAGGGCGCGCTCGGCGGCGCGCGCCGCCGCGCGCCGGCCGGCATTGTCGCCGTCGAAGCAGAGGTAGGGCTCGTCGGCCAGCTTCCACAGCTCGCCCAGCTGGCCTTCGGTGAGCGCCGTGCCGAGCGGCGCCACGGCACCGACGAAGCCCGCGCCGTGCAGGGCAATCACGTCCATGTAGCCTTCGGCCACGATCACCGGCTGGTCCTTGGTCGCCGCCACCCGGGCGCGATCCAGGCAGTAGAGGTTGGCGCCCTTGTGGAACAGCGGCGTCTCGGGCGAGTTGAGATATTTGGGCTCGCCGGCGCCCATCACGCGCCCACCGAAGGCAATGACGCGGCTGCGGCGATCGCTGATGGGAAACATCACGCGCCCGCGGAAGCGGTCGTAGGCCTCGCGCTTGTCCTCGGGCTGGATGGCGAGCCCCGCCTCGACGATCTTGTCGATCGGCACGCCGTCGCGCTTCAGGGCGGCCAAAAGCCCGTCGCGCGTGTCGGGCGCGAAGCCCAGGCGGAAATCGTCGATGGTCGCTTCTTCGAGACCGCGGCCGCGCAAATAGTCGAGGCCCTGGCGCCCGACAGGCAGGCGCAATTGCTTCTGGAACCAGCGCGCCGCTTCTTCAGCGACCTGCTGCAGGGTCGCCACGCGATCGGCGCGCTCGCGCTCGGCCGGGGTGGCGCGCGGCACCGGCAGGCCGACCTCGCGGGCAAGCTTCTCCACCGATTCGGGGAAGGAAAGCCCTTCGGTCTTCATCACGAAGCCCACCGCGTCGCCGTGCACGCCGCAGCCGAAGCAATGGAAGAAGCCCTTCTTGTCGTTGACCGTGAAGGACGGCGTCTTCTCGTTATGGAACGGGCAGAGGCCGGCATACTCCGATCCCGAACGGCGCTTCAGCGACACCTTGCGGCCGACGACGTCGGACAGGCTGAGGCGCGCACGCAGTTCATCGAGGAAGCCCGGGGGGAAGGCCATCCGCTAAGATGGCCCCCGCATTGTCGTGGCGCCAGCGGGGATAACGGGGATCATGTTGGTTCACAGCCAACCTCATCCTGAGGAGCCGTGCGGAGCGCGGCGTCTCGAAGGATGGGCAACGACAATGGTGTATCCCACCAAAGCGCGGGGGTTACCCCGCGCGATCGAGACGGCCCTGCGGGCCTCCTCAGGGTAAGGTTTGTTTAAAGTCACACTTGACTATTACTTAAGTATTTCTTATAAAGATGTCAGCGCGAACCAGGCCGCCGTCGCCGTCGCGCGTGATCAGTGCAGGTTCAGCCAATGCAAGAAACCGCCGAGCAAGCCAGCGAGAATCGACTACCGCACTACCGGAAATTCCCGCTCGGGGGCGTGCGATGCCTGCACGCCGCAGGGCCATCGCAAATAGCTGCGGGTAGCGCAAACTGCGCAAACCCCTGCTGCGTGCCGCTATGCGATGCGACGCTCCAGCGCGACCAACGAAAAACCGTTAGCGGAAAATGCGGGAAATGCGGAAATTCCCCTTCGGACCGCTCGGCGCCGATCCGCTCCTGGCTGAGACAGCTATCCCGTCAACGCCTTCTTCACCGCGGCCGACGCCTTGGCGAAGTCCATCTGGCCGGCATACTTGGCCTTGAGCGCCGCCATCACGCCGCCCATGTCCTTGACCGTCTTGGCGCCGGCGGCAGCCACCGCCTCGGTGACCGCGGCTTCGACGGCTGCGTCGTCCATCTGCTTGGGCAGGAAGCGCTCGATCACCACGATCTCGGCCTTTTCCTTGTCGGCCAGGTCGGCGCGATTGCCCTTCTCGTAGAGGACGACCGATTCGTTCCGCTGTTTGATCATGCCCTGCAGCATCGACAGGATGCGGTCGTCGGCGACGCCCTCGCGGCTGGTTTCGGTGCGGTTGGCGATGTCGACATCCTTGAGTTTGGCCAGGATCAGGCGAATGGTGCCGAGCGCCGCGGTGTCGCGGGCGCGCATGGCGGTCTTCATCGCCTCGTTCAGTTGGTCGCGCAGCATGGCTTTGTCCCGATGGATCGAAGGGCGGAAACTAATCGCTCGCCCTGCTGTTGGCAAAGCAAATAAGTTATTGAAAAGGCTTATTAATTGGCGGTCTGCAGCGCCTTGACCCTATGCGACCGCTTGGTTACAAACCCGCGCGGTTCGCGAGGTCGCCTTCCCGGGCGGGGCTGGGCGGATTGCACGAACGGACAAATTCAGCATGACCCCTTCTAAGACCGCCGGCGCGACTGACGCCGCGCCGCGTTGGGCCACGGCCGCGCTGGTGCTGGCCGATGGCGCGGTCTTTTGGGGCAAGGGTGTGGGGGCTGCCCGCCACGCGGTCGGCGAGGTCTGTTTCAACACCTCGATGACCGGCTATCAGGAGATCATCACCGATCCCTCCTATGCCGGGCAGATCATCACCTTCACCTTCCCGCACATCGGCAATGTCGGCACCAACCTCGAGGACATCGAGAGCATCAATCCGGCCGCCCGCGGCGTGGTGCTGCGCGGCGACATCACCGAGCCCGCCAATTGGCGGGCGGCCAAGCCGCTCGACGACTGGCTGAAGGGCCACAATCTGCCGGGTGTCTGCGGCGTCGACACGCGGGCGATCACGCGGCGTGTTCGTGACGGCGGCGCGCCCAACGGCGTGGTCGTCCATGCGCCCGACGGCAAGTTCGACATTTCCAAGCTGCGCAAGGTCGCGGAAGACTGGCCCGGCCTCGACGGCATGGATCTCGCCGTCGAGGTGACGACCAAGCAAACCTATGGCTGGGACGAGACCAAGTGGGCGCTGGGCAAGGGCTACGGCAAGCTCACCAAGCCCAAGTACCATGTGGTCGCCGTGGACTACGGCGCCAAGCGCAACATCCTGCGCTGCCTCGCCAACACCGGCTGCAAGGTCACGGTCGTTCCGGCCACCGCCACGGCCGAGGACATCCTGCGCCACAAGCCCGACGGCGTGTTCCTGTCCAATGGCCCGGGCGATCCGGCGGCGACGGCAGACTACAGCGTGCCTGCGGTCCAGGGCGTGCTCGACAAGAAGGTGCCGCTGTTCGGCATCTGCCTCGGCCACCAGATCCTTGCCCTCACGCTGGGCGGCAAGACCCGCAAGATGGAACGCGGCCATCGCGGCGCCAACCAGCCGGTCAAGGACCTGACGACCGGCAAGGTCGAGATCACCTCGCAGAATCATGGTTTTTGCGTCCTGCCCGAGTCGCTGCCCAAGAACGTCGAGGTAACGCACGTCTCGCTGTTCGACGGCACCAACGAGGGCCTGCGCTGCACCGACATGCCGGCCTTCTCGGTGCAATACCATCCCGAGGCCTCGCCCGGCCCGTCCGACAGCCACTATCTCTTCGACCGCTTCGTCGACATGATCGACAAGAGCAAGGGCAAGTAGCTTTTCATGCCCAAGCGCAGCGACATCAAGAGCATTCTGGTCATTGGCGCCGGCCCGATCGTGATCGGCCAGGCCTGCGAGTTCGATTATTCCGGCGTGCAGGCCTGCAAGGCGCTGAAGGATGAGGGCTACCGCGTCATCCTGGTGAACTCCAACCCGGCCACGATCATGACCGATCCGGGGCTTGCCGATGCGACCTATATCGAGCCGATCACGCCCGACATGGTGGCCAAGATCATCGAAAAGGAGCGGCCGGACGCCATCCTGCCGACCATGGGCGGGCAGACGGCGCTCAACACGGCCATGGCGCTCCATCGCGACGGCCGCCTCAAGAAGTACAAGGTCGAGCTGATCGGCGCCAACGCCGAGGCGATCGACAAGGCCGAGGATCGCCTGCTGTTCCGCGAGGCCATGACCAAGATCGGCCTAAATTGCCCCAAGAGCGAGGTCGTGCACAATCGCGAGGAAGCGATCGGCGCGCTCGACCATGTCGGCCTGCCGGCCATCATCCGCCCGTCCTTCACCTTGGGCGGCACGGGCGGCGGCATCGCCTACAACCGCGACGAATATTTCGACATCGTGCAGGGCGGCGTCGACGCCTCGCCGGTCGGCGAGGTTTTAGTCGAGGAATCGGTGCTCGGCTGGAAAGAGTACGAGATGGAGGTCGTGCGCGACCGAAGCGACAACTGCATCATCATCTGCTCTATCGAGAACGTCGATCCGATGGGCATCCACACCGGCGACTCGGTGACGGTGGCGCCGGCGCTCACGCTCACCGACAAGGAATACCAGATCATGCGCGACGCCTCGATCGCATGCCTGCGCGAGATCGGCGTCGATACCGGCGGCTCGAACGTGCAGTTCGCGGTCGATCCCGAGACCGGCCGCATGGTCGTGATCGAGATGAACCCGCGCGTGTCGCGCTCCTCGGCGCTGGCCTCGAAGGCCACCGGCTTCCCGATCGCCAAGGTCGCGGCGCGCCTGGCCGTCGGCTACACGCTCGACGAGCTCTTGAACGACATCACCGGCACGACACCCGCCTCGTTCGAGCCGACGATCGACTATGTCGTCACCAAGATGCCGCGCTTCGCCTTCGAGAAGTTCCCGGGCGCGGAGGCGCTGCTCACCACCTCGATGAAGAGCGTGGGCGAGGCGATGTCGATCGGAAGGACCTTCCAGGAATCGCTGCAAAAGGCGCTGCGCTCGATGGAGACGGGCCTCACCGGCCTGAACGAGATCGAGATCAAGGGTGCGCCCGACAAGTCGGCCATCGTCGGCGCCCTGTCGCGGCCCACGCCCGACCGCATCCTGACCATCGCCCAGGCGTTCCGCTTCGGCCTCTCGGTCGATGAGGTGGCGCACGCCTGCAAGTACGAGCCGTGGTTCCTGCGCCAGATCGAGCAGCTCGTGGCGATCGAGGCGGAGCTGCGGGCCAAGGGCCTGCCCAAGGACGCCAAGGGCCTGATCGATCTCAAGAAGAAGGGCTTCTCCGACGAGCGCCTGGCCGAGCTCAGCGGGCAGTCGGCGGCCGACGTCGCCGGCAAGCGGCGCAGCCTCGGCGTCAAGCCGGTGTTCAAGCGCATCGACACCTGCGCCGCCGAGTTCGAATCGCGCACGCCCTATCTCTATTCCTGCTACGAGGGCGACGGCGTGCGGCCGGCCGAGTGCGAGGCCCAGCCCACCGATCGCCGCAAGGTCATCATCCTGGGCGGCGGCCCCAACCGCATCGGCCAGGGCATCGAGTTCGACTATTGCTGCGTGCACGCGGTCTACGCGCTGCGCGAGGCCGGCTACGAGACCATCATGGTCAACTGCAATCCCGAGACCGTCTCGACCGATTACGACACCGCCGATCGCCTCTACTTCGAACCGTTGACCGCCGAGGACGTGATCGAGCTGGTCGAAGTCGAGCGCCGCAACGGCGAGCTTTTGGGACTGATCGTGCAGTTCGGCGGCCAGACGCCGCTCAAGCTCGCCGAGCCGCTCGAGGCGGCCGGCATCCCCATCCTCGGCACCTCGCCCGACGCCATCGATCTCGCCGAGGACCGCGAACGCTTCCAGAAGCTCATCCACAAGCTGAAGCTGCGCCAGCCCGACAACGGCACGGCGACGTCGCAGGAAAAGGCGATCGCCGTCGCCGAGAAGATCGGCTACCCGGTCGTGATTCGTCCATCCTACGTGCTGGGCGGCCGCGCCATGCAGATCGTCTACGATCGCGAGGCGCTGGAACGCTACACGCGCGACGCCGTGAAGGTCTCGGGCGCCAATCCGGTGCTGATCGATTCCTACCTGCGCGACGCCATCGAGGTCGATGTCGACGCGTTGGCCGACAAGGACCAGAACGTGTTCGTCGCCGGCATCATGGAGCACATCGAGGAGGCCGGCATCCATTCCGGCGATTCGGCCTGCTCGCTGCCGCCCCATTCGCTGCCGGCCAAGATCCTGGCCGAGATCGAGCGCCAGACCGAGGCGCTGGCGCGCGCGCTCAAGGTCGTCGGGCTGATGAACGTGCAGTACGCCGTCAAGGACGGTGAGGTCTACGTGCTTGAGGTCAATCCGCGCGCCAGCCGCACGGTGCCGTTCGTTGCCAAGGCGACCGGCCAGCCGATCGCCAAGTATGCCGCCCGCCTGATGGCCGGCGAATCGCTGAAGTCGCTCGCCATCAAGAAGGCGCGCGGCAAGCATATCGCGGTCAAGGAAGCGGTGTTCCCGTTCGCCCGTTTCCCGGGTGTCGACGTGATCCTCGGCCCCGAAATGCGTTCGACCGGCGAGGTCATGGGCCTCGATTCCGATTTCGGCCGCGCCTTTGCCAAGTCGCAGCTCGGCGCCGGCAGCAAGGTGCCGCTGGACGGCGTGGTGTTCGTGTCGGTCAAGGACCAGGACAAGGCCCAGATGGTGAAGCCGGTGAAGCGGCTGCTCGATCTCGGCTTCAAGGTCGTGGCGACCGGCGGCACGGCCGATTTCCTGCACCGGCACGGTATCGAAGCGCAGAGGGTGAACAAAGTGCTCGAGGGGCGTCCGCACATCGTCGACCTGATGAAGGACGGCAAGGTGCAGCTGGTATTCAACACCGTCGACGGGGCGGGTGCGCTGACCGATAGTTACACGCTCCGCCGCGCTGCGCTGATGCACAAGATTGCCTATTACACCACGGTCGCGGGCGCCAAGGCGTCGGTCGAAGGCATCACGGCGCTGAGCGAGGGGGCCCTCGACGTGGCGCCCCTGCAGTCCTACTTCAAGACCACCTTCTAGCCGCCAACTCCCGCAACTTGCGCGAGGCCCGAATTGGGCGCGTTGGCCGTTGACGCCGCGCGATTCATTGAGGACGATTAAGCAATGGAAAGGGTTCCGACCACCGCCGAGGGCCTGAAAAGCCTCACGGACGAACTGAAGCAGCTGAAGAGCGTGGAACGCCCGGCGATCATCAAGGCGATCGCGGCGGCGCGCGAGCATGGCGATCTTTCGGAGAACGCCGAATACGCGGCCGCGCGTGAACGCCAGAGCTTCATCGAGGGCCGAATCGCGGAGATCGAGGACATCATCTCGCGTGCCGAGGTGATCGATTTCAGCAAGCTTTCCGGCAAGATCGTGAAATTCGGCGCCACCGTGCAGCTGGCCGACGAGGATACCGACGAGAAGGTGAAATACCAGATCGTCGGCCCCTATGAGGCCGACCTCGCCAAGCGGCGCATCTCCGTCACCTCGCCGATCGGCCGGGCGCTGATCGGCAAGACCGTGGGCGACACCGTCGAGGTCCAGACCCCGCGCGGCGCGCGCTCCTACGAGGTCGTGGGCGTACAGTTCAAGTAGACGCCGCAGTCGGAGTAGAGGCCGCAGCGCGTCCGCGCCGCACGCCGATGGTGCGCATCGTGGCGTACTGCATCAGGAACAGCGTGAGCTTGCTGGCGATGCCCCAGATCGACATCGTCGTTGCCCAGGTTACGGGATCGAGTGTGAGTGCCAGCGCGATGTTGAGAGCGGCCGAGCCGAACATCAGGCCGGCCCACACGAAACCGAAGACATAGGCGAGGTCCGGCACGACGGCCACGGCGATCGGCGGCAGATAACGGTTCATCCAGCCCGGCCGCAACATGTAGGCGCCAACGATGCAGTAGATGACGGTGGGCTTCAGCATCACGAAACGGGCATCTTTGGTGAGCATCGTCGCTGCGCCCGAAACGACCACGAGACCGATGCTGAGCCACTGCATGGTGTCGATCGGCTTGCGGTGCGCCATCAACCAGCCGATCTGCACGATCCCCAACCCGACGCCCAGCGCCACCGCGAGGATCAGGTCCTTGGTGATCAGCAGGACGGCGAGGAACAGCAGGGTCGCGGCGAGGTCCGATATCAGCAGCTGCGCCGATTTCAGGAGGTTGGTCATGGCGGCCTCCACTAAACGGTAACACCGTGTATTTCTCAAATGCTATAGATACACGCCGTACCCCGCAAGAGGGTTTCTAGGCGACGACCTTGATGTGGGTGTCCTTCATGACGATCAGGCCGCGTCGGAAGGTGTAGAGGTCGGCGCTTCCGTCCATGAGGTCCTCCTACTCGACAGAGATCGGCACTCCGGGAAACTGCTTGGCCGTGCGGAACACCATCATCGATTTCACATGGCTGACGTTGGGTGCCGAGGTGAGCCGGGTCGTCAGGAATTTCTGATATTCGTCCCACGTCTCGGCCACGATCTTCAGCAGGAAATCGGCTTCGCCCGCCAGCATATGGCACTCGCGGACCTCGTCCCATTTGGCGATCAGCGCCTCGAACGCCTTGAGGTCGGTCTCGGCTTGGCTGCTGAGGCCGACCAGGGCAAACACCGAGACGCTGTAGCCCAGTGCTTCGGGGCTGAGGTCGGCGTGGTAGCCCTTGATGATTCCGGCGCGCTCCAAGGCCCGCACCCGGCGCAGGCAGGGTGGCGCAGATATGCCGGCCCGTTCAGCCAACTCCACGTTGGTCATGCGCCCATTCGACTGCAGGTCGCTGAGAATGCGCCGGTCGATTCGATCGAGCTTTGCGCGAGCCATCCGATTTTCCTCCCGTTGGCCGCGGTCTATGCCAGAACCATGCCACGCGCGCAATAAAGTTGCGAGATTCGGGCGGCCGGCTGTGAACAATTGCGCCTGGAGAGGCAGAACGCCCGTGCATACCCGGCGAGGTTTGCATATATGTGAAAGATATGCGGTTGGCGGGATGCGGAAGTGACATGGCGGCGACTCATCGCAGTAAGGTGCTCATCCTGGGGTCGGGCCCGGCAGGCTACACGGCGGCCATCTATGCCGCCCGCGCGAGCCTCAGGCCCATGCTGGTGCAAGGCATCCAGCCCGGCGGCCAGCTCACCATCACGACGGATGTCGAGAACTACCCGGGCTTTGCCGATGTGATCCAGGGCCCGTGGCTGATGGAACAGATGCAGAAGCAGGCCGAGCATGTCGGCACCGAGCTTTTCTTCGATACCATCGTCGATGTCGACCTCAGCCGGCGGCCGTTCGTGTGCGGCGGCGATTCCGGTGATCGCTACGAGGCCGACTCGCTCATCATTTCGACAGGCGCCACGGCCAAATGGCTGGGCCTGCCCAGCGAAGAGGCGTTCCGCGGCGGCGGCGTTTCGGCCTGCGCGACCTGCGACGGGTTCTTCTTCCGCGGCAAGGAAGTGGTCGTGGTGGGCGGCGGCAACACCGCCGTCGAGGAAGCGCTCTACCTCACGCACCACGCCTCCAAGGTGACCCTGGTTCATCGGCGCGATTCATTCCGCGCCGAAAAGATCCTGCAGGACCGCCTGTTCAAGAACCCCAAGGTGACCGTGCTGTGGGACCATACGCTGCAGGAGATCCTGGGTGAGGCGAAGCCCGCGCCGCTGGTGCAGGGCGTCCGCCTGAAGAACGTCAAGACAGGTGCAGAGAAGGAACTGGCGACCGACGGCGTTTTCATCGCCATCGGCCATTCGCCCAACACCGAGCTGTTCAAGGGCAAGCTCGCCATGGACGGCGAAGGCTATCTGATCACCAAGCCCGACTCGACGGCGACCGATATCGAGGGCGTCTACGCTGCGGGCGACGTGCAGGACAAGATCTTCCGTCAGGCCGTCACGGCAGCCGGCACCGGCTGCATGGCGGCACTCGAGGCGGAGAAATGGTTGGCGCACCAGGAAGCGCGCCTCGCGCAAGCCGCGGAGTAAGCGGCGGCGCGAGTCGGCGCTTGGCGTGTACCGCCAAGCGCCTTAGGGAGGCGATGTCATGGACTGGGACAAGCTGCGGATCTTTCAGGCCGTAGCCGATGCCGGGAGTTTCACGCATGCTGGCGAGACGCTGAAGCTCAGCCAGTCGGCGATTTCGCGTCAGATCGGTGCGCTCGAGGAGCAGCTTGGCGTCATGCTGTTCCACAGGCACGCACGCGGCCTGATTCTCACCGAGCAGGGCGAATTGCTCTATCGCACCGCGCGCGACATGGCGGCCAAGGTCAACACCGCCGAGGCGCTGCTGCGCGCCAACCAGGACAAGCCGGCGGGCCGCCTGAAAGTCACGACCACGGTCGGTTTCGGGTCGACCTGGCTCACCGCGCAGATGCACGAATTCATCACCATGTACCCCGATATCGATGTCAGCCTGGTGCTGTCGGACAACGAGCTCGACCTCGGCATGCGCGAGGCCGATGTTGCCATCCGCATGATGATGCCGCGCCAGCCCGGCCTGGTGCAGCGCCATCTGCTGACGGTGCGCAGCCATGTCTACGCCTCGCACGGCTATATCCAGAAGTACGGCAAGCCCCAGGCGGTCGAGGAACTCGACCAGCATCGTCTGATCATCTTCGGTGAAGACGCCCGGGCGCCGGTCCAGGACGTCAATTGGCTGTTGCGCGAAGGCAATGTCGACCAGTCGGGACGGGTCGTGGTGCTGCGGGTCAACAACGTTTACGGCATCTTCCGCGCCGTCGAATCGGGCCTCGGCATCGCCTCGTTGCCGGATTACCTCGCCCGCGAATCGACCAAGATCGAGATGGTCCTGCCCGACCTCAATGTCCGTACGACCGATGTGTATTTCACCTATCCCGAGGAATTGCGGCATTCCAAGCGCATTGCCGTGTTCCGGGATTTTCTTTTGCGCAAGGTCGCGGAGACACGTTTCTGAGGTTGAGACCTGCAGTATTGCATAGTCAATGAAAGGCATGCGTCCTTCGCATGCCAGTGTTCGGAATTTCCCCCCTACCAATACATCTGCTGAGGGCTAGGTTGGCTTCAGGTCTTCGACACGAGCGGTTTCGGCTGATCGCGTTCGAAACTCGGGATCCTCATGATCCCACGTCTCCCAGACGTGAAGCCTCCCTGTTTGACTCGCCGGGCCTTTTGGCCCGGCGTCTTTTTTTGAGCGGGTAAGAGGCCGATCTGCGGCACGCGCCCTGTGGGACGTTCTGACGCTGGCAGG
This sequence comes from Reyranella sp., assembly GCA_035947815.1. Lineage (GTDB taxonomy): Bacteria > Pseudomonadota > Alphaproteobacteria > Reyranellales > Reyranellaceae > Reyranella. The sequence goes on along the minus strand of DASZJU010000492.1, from coordinate 11,150 downwards.
TCGATGATACCCATCTTCCGGCAATTGATGTGGCAGAGACCACACACCACATGTATTTTCAGAGACAACCAAGTCGATGTTTTCCGAGGTTCGCCACGCCATTCTCCCCCTGGCTTTGCGCAAGATCCAGCGCCGGGGCGATTTGGAGCGCGCGGGGCTCCTGATCGAATCGCTGGCCAAGCATTGGCGCGACACCAAGCCCTTCGAGTTGCTGATCGTGTCGCCCGGCAGCGACACCCACCTGCTGCGGACCAGCCTGCCGCGCTTTTCCAACATCAATGTCTCGGTCCGGCCGGAGAGCGACTTCATCTCGCCGTTCAGTGGCTTTTACCTGATGACCGGTTGGTACCGGCAGCAGATCGTCAAGCTCAAGGTTCCGGCGATGCTGGGTTTCGGCGGCTATCTCACGCTCGATTCGGACGTCTGCTGTGTCGGTGACTTCGATGCCACCACCTTCGTGCTGGACGGCAGGGGCCTCTCGCGCTGGGAGCCCAAGCTGCATCACGATTGGTGGCGCCACGCCGCCGACGTCGTGGGTTCGGCGTACGACGCCAAGGGCCATGGCCTCTCGGTCACGCCCAACCTGCTGCACGGCAGGCTGGCGGCGCAGACACTGGAGCACGTCCGCAACGGTGGCCACGACGCCGCGACGGCGTTGATGATCCGCAAGGCGCGCAAGCCGATCGGCGTGCCGTGGACCGAGTATTCGCTCTACACCAGCGTCGCCGAGATCAAGGGCAACCTGTTCGACTATCACGTCGACTGGAACACCTGCTACGCCGCCGATGTGCACCTGTTCTCCGAGCAATCCTGCGTCTGGGGCGCCGACGACTTCGAGCGCCTGGTGAAGCTGCCCAATGGCACCGATCCCGGCGGCAAGTTCATCATTGTCCAGAGCCACGCCCGCATCCCGCTGGAACGCGTCCGCGAATACTGCCTGAGCTTCGCCAGCTGAGTTTCAGCCCCGGTCGTTGTGCTCGCCGATCTTGGGCGCGACCTCGGATCCTCCCGCACGGACGCCATCGAAACTGACCGGCAGGCCGTGGAACAGCGCGTCGTGGCCGGCATAGGGCTTGGCGAACATGCCGAGCGCCGCCACCTGCGCCAGTTCCATCACCTGCGGCACTGTGTTGAGCGGGCCGTTCGGCACGCCCAGCGCGTCGAGCCTGGCCGACCAATGGGCGCGGCTCTCGGGCCTCATAATGTCGGAAATCATGCCCAGCAGCAGGTCGCGCTGCTGCATGCGTTCGACATTGGTCCGGAAGCGTGGCTCGTCCGGCCATTCGGGATGACCGAGCGCCTCGGCGAACTTGCGCCACAGCCGGTCGTTGCCGGGGCAGATCATCAATGGTCCGTCGCTGCACTCGAACGCCTGGTAGGGCGTGAGCGAGGGATGCCCGGTCCCCTGGCGCGCCGCCATCCGACCGGTCACCGAGTAGGACGCGACGTGGTTGGACGCCCACATCAGCCCGCTCTCGAACAGCGAGGTGTTGACCAGGCTGCCCTGGCCCGTGGCGGCGCGCTTGGCGAGGGCCGCCAAAACGCCGATCGCCGTCCACATGCCGGTCGAGAGGTCGATGATGGAGACGCCGATGCGTGCCTCCGGTCCCGACGGGTCGCCGTTCAGCGAGATCAGCCCCGCCACCGCCTGGATGATCGGCTCGTAGCCCGGCCGCTCCTTCCACGGCCCGAGGTGGCCGAAGGCGCCGAGATCGGCATAGACCAGCTTGGGGAAACGCTTGGTGAGCGCGGGCCCATCGATGCCGAACTTGGCCGGCACATCGGCCCGCAGATTGTGCACGAAGACGTCGGCCGCCTCGATACGCTCGATCAGTGCCTCGCGCTGGGCTTTGTTTGAAAGATCGCAGGTGATCGACGTCTTGCCGCGATTGAGCGCGATGAAGCTCAAAGCGTCGCCCTCGATGAAGGGCGGGCCCCACTTGCGGGCATCGTCACCCTCCGGCCGCTCGACCTTGACCACATCGGCGCCGAGAAAGGCCAGGATCTGGCCGCAATAGGGACCGGCCAGATTCTGGCCGAACTCGACGACCTTGATGCCTTCAAGGGGTTTGCTCATCTGAGATTGCTGCCCAGGATCTCGCGCGCGATCACCATGCGCTGGACCTCGCTCGGTCCTTCGCCGACCCGGCGGATGCGCATCTCGCGATACCAGCGCTCGAGCGGCAGGTCCTTGGTCATGCCCATACCGCCATGGATCTGCATGGAGCGGTCGACGACCCGGCCGCCGCCCTCCGAGGCGATCAGCTTGGCGATGGCGGCCTCGGTGCGGAAGGGCAGCCCGCGCCGCGCCTTCTCGGCGGCCTCCAGGGTGAAGTGACGGGCCGAGCGGATGTCGATCTCGTTGTCGACCAGCATCCATTGCACGGCCTGGCGGTTGGCCAGCTTCTCACCGAAGGTCGAGCGCATCTTGGCCCATTCGATCGCCATTTCGTGGGCGGCGATGGCGACCCCGATGCAGCCCGCGGCATAGGGGATGCGCTGGCGCGTCAGGCGATCGTTGGCGACGGCGAAGCCCTTGTTGATCTCGCCCAGGACCTGGTGGTCGGACACCCAGCAATCCTTGAACTCGAGCTCGGTGGCGTAGCTCGAGGAGCGCAGCGTGTGCACGACGCGTCGCACATGGAAGCCCGGCGTCTCGGCATCGACGAGGAAGCAGGTGATGCCGGCGCGGCCCTTGGAAGCGTCGGTGCGGGCAAAGACGATGCCGTACTGTGCGCGGTCGGCGCCCGAGATGAAGATCTTGGCGCCGTTCAACACCCAACCATTGTCCTTGCGCTCGGCCCTGGTCTGGATGGCACGCGCCGGGTCGCTGCCGCCCGACGGCTCGGTCAGTCCGAAGAACGGCTTCTTCTCGCCGCGCAGCGTCGGATAGAGATAGCGCTGCTTCTGGTCTTCATTGGCCTCGAAGATCTGGGCGAGGCCCGCGCCGCCGAACGTGCCGTAGCACGGCACGTAGAGCCCGGCTCGATGCTGGGCCATCTCGATCGCCAGCAGGACGCGGGTGACGATATCGATGTCGGGACCGCCGAACTCCTTGGGGATGTCGATGCCGAACAGCCCCATCGCCTTGGTCTTCTCGACGAGGCGCGCGTGATCGGCGGGGTCGAGTTCGGACGCATCGGGGTCGAGCTTGGCCTCGAGCGGGATGATCTCCTCCCGCACATAGCGGCGGACCTGGTCGATCAGCATCTGCTGTTCGGAGTCGGGTTCGAAATCCATCGTCGGTCCCTTCAGGCGGGGCTGAGCCGCCCCAAGGAGGGCGGCGGGTTCTTGGCATTGTCGGATGGCAGGCTGCCGTGGTCGGCTTGGTGCACCATCAGCAACTCGAACCAGCGCGTGCGGTACTGCATGTTCACCTCGACGCGGAACTGGTGACCCGGGCCGCGTTCCTTGAACTCGCGCTGCAGCTCGCTGCGCAGGCCGAAGGGCGAGCGCCCGCCGGCCTGGCCGATATAGACGATGGCGCCGGTGGCATCGGCGACCTGGTAGACGCCGAGCTGGCCGGGCAGGCGGGCCGCTTCATCGGCCGAGAGCGGCCGCCACGGCTTGTCGAGACGCAGGCGGATCGGCACGCTACTTGCCCTGGAACTTGGCAGTGCGCTTCTCCAGGCGGGCCTTCATGCCCTCCTGCGCGTCGCCGCTCTTCATCGCCGCCCGCACCAGCGCGTCGATGTCGTCGTGCTTGATGGCGTCGCGGAACTCGAGCTGGCGCACCGTGAGGCCCTTCATCGCCTTGAGCGAGAGCGGCGCATTGGCGGCGAGGCGCTCGATCACCTTCGCAGCCTCGGCATCGAGCTCGGCGGCCGGCACGCAGCGGGCGATCAGGCCCAGCGCATGGAGCTTGGTCGAGGGCAGGGGATCGCCCAGCAGCAGCATCTCGCGCGTCGTCACCGGTCCCAGCACTTCCATCAGCTTCTTGGCCAGGAACCAGTTGGGGGCGAGTCCGACCTGGGCGAGCGACATGCCGAAGCGCGCCTTCTCGCTCGCCACGACGATGTCGCAATGCAGCGCCAGCTCGTTGCCGCCGGCGATGGCATCGCCCTGCACCACGGCCACGACGGGCAGCGGGCAGAGCTCGATGGCGCGCAGCATGATCTCGATACCGCTGGCCTCGCCGGCACCGGCCGATTTGCTGCGCTCGGCCATGTCGAGGCCGGCGCAAAACACCGAGCCCTTGCCGCGGATCACTACCACCCGGTCATCGGCCGCGACGGGCGCGCGCAGCACCTCGATCATCTCGCGCAACAGCTCGCTGTCGAGCGCGTTGCGCTTGTCCGGCCGATTCATCCAGATGGTCCTTACCGGACCGTCCTTCTCAACGATGACCTTGTTCATGGTGCTCCCTCCCGATGTCATTCCGGCTCGATGCCGGCGTCCTTGATCGACTTCGTCCACCATCCGGTTTTGCTCTTCATGTAGCGGCGAAGTCGTCGACGATGACCGGCTGCTTCAGGATCTCCTGCAGCTTGGCGCCGAGGCCGCGCGCCGAGAGGTCGGTGGCGCTGCCGGCGGCGAAGGGCACGACGATCTTGATGGGTTTGCTGGGGAATGCCTGCGCAAAGGCTTTCGGTGCCGGCGCGAGGGCAGCGACGCCCGCAAGCGCTGAGCGGCGGTTCAACTTCACCAAACATCCTCCCTTGGCCTCGGCGGCCGGCGTCCGTTGTAGCGCGGGCCGGCGCGGCGAAGCAAAGGCAGGCAGCTACATGAAGAGCTTTTCCGCTTTGCGGTCGGTGTAGAGACCGGCCACGAATTCGCCGTAGCCGTTGTAGAGCAGCGTCGGGACGCGTTCCTCGCTGCCCAGCGGCTTTTCAGTCGCCTGGCTCCAGCGCGGATGCGCGACCTGCGGGTTCACGTTGGCCCAGAAGCCGTATTCGCTCGACTGCAGCGCCTCCCAGAATGTGGCGGGCCGCTTGTCGCTGAATTCGAAGCTGACGATCGACTTCACGCTCTTGAAGCCATACTTCCACGGCGTCACCAGGCGCAGCGGCGCACCGTTCTGCTTGGCGACCGGCTTGCCGTAGAGGCCGGTGGCGATAAAGGCGAGGTCGTTCATCGCCTCGTCGATCGCCAGGCCTTCGGTGTAGGGCCAGGGGTAGAGAGTGTCGCGCTGCTCGGGCATCACCGCGGGCTTCAGCAGCGTCTTCATGACGACGTACTTGGCACTGCCGGTGGGCTTGCACAGCTCGACCAGCGAGCGCAGCGGGAACCCGGTCCACGGCACGACCATCGACCAGGTCTCGACGCAGCGGTGGCGGTAGACCCGCTCCTCGAGCTGCACCTTGGCGAGAAGATCGTCGATGCCAATCTCGAACGGCTTGTCGACCAGGCCGCCGACCTTGATCGTCCACGGCCGGACCTCGAGCTTCTGGGCATCGCGGTAGATGCTCTTGTCGGTGCCGAATTCATAGTAGTTGTTGTAGGTGTTGACGCGCCGCTCCTCGGTCATCGGCGCCGGCACGCCATATTTGTCGTTGCGCTTGGCCGGGTAGAGGGCGGCCGACGGGTCCTTGGTGTCGGCCCAGGCCATCGGCGGCAGGGCCACCGCCGCCGCGCCGAGGCCCATCGCGCGCACCAGTTCGCGGCGCCGCAGATAGTGGCCCTCCGGCGTTGCCTGATTTTCGCCCAATTCCCAGCCGCGCCTGCGCTTGATCAACATGCACCCAATTCCTTTGCGCTCCTCATGGCCTGGTCGCGCGCCCGTCGCAAATCAACCCTGCTCACCGGACCGTGACATCGCCGTCGCCCATGGCGTCGGCAAGATCGCTGCGCTGGCCCATGGCCACCATGGCCTCGGCGACGAGAAATATCGGCCCAATGAAGGCCTGAAAGATATTCTGGAGCAGGGCCGGCCGCTTGCCTTCGTAGTGATGGCCGACGAACTGCAGCGCCCAGCCAACGACGAACAGGGCGATAAACGCCATCCAAACGGCCGAAGCCGAGCCCAGGGCACCGGCCAGCGCCTCCGCGGCAAACCAGGCGACAACCATGATCAGGGCCATGACGATGCCGATGCCGAGATCGAGCGCCATCCAGCCCAGGACCGCCGCAATCGCCACAGCGAGCGACATCGTCCATTCGCGGCCTAAAAGCTCGAAGCGCCACAGCGACAGCACTAGCAGCAGCGAGAAGACGATGATCGGAATGCCCACGAAATGAGTCGCCTTGTTGCGCCAGTCGCGGTGGACCGCGGCATAGGCGCCAAGCTGGCGACGGAACAGATCATTGGCCATGGAGGCTCCGACCATAGACCGTCTCTAAGCCCGCATCGAGGAAAAGGCGATGCTCGCTTGCCTCCCCTCGGTCGTACGAGGGGAGGAAAACTCAGGCCTTGTGACCGACGGTGCGCGTCAGGCTGCGGCGCGCTTCTTGGTCTCCTCGACGATGCGCTCCGCTGTCCGCCCCACCAGTTCCTGCAGGTGGTCGAACTCGGTGCGGAAGGTGCCGACACCCTGGGTCACCGAGCGGATCTCGACGATCATGTCGGCGATCTCCGCCTCCGGCATCAGCGCCGAGACCTCGTCCCAGCCGTTCCAGCCGGCGCGGGCGTCGAAGCCCAGGAGCTGGCCGCGGCGGCCGGAGATCAGCCGCTGGATGCGCGGCGTCGACTCGCTGGGCGCCGCCACCGTCACCTTGAGGATCGGCTCGAGCAGGACCGGCCGGCACTTGGGCATGGCCTCGCTCATGGCGATGCGCGCCGCCATCTTGAACGACATTTCCGAGCTGTCGACGGCGTGGAACTGGCCGTCGAACAGCGTGACTTCGAGATCGACCACCGGCTGGCCGAGCGGGCCTTCCTTGGTGTAGTCGACCAGCCCTTCCTCGACGGCGGGGATGAAGTTGCGCGGCACGACACCGCCCACGATCTTGTCGACGAAGCGGAAGCCCGAGCCGCGCGGCAATGGCTTGATCTCGACCTTGATGTCGGCGAACTGGCCATGGCCGCCCGTCTGGCGCTTGTAGCGCGCATGCTGCTGGGTGCCGGCCTGGATCGTCTCGCGGTAGGCCACGCGCGGCGTCGTGGTGTCGACCGCGACGTTGTAGCGGCCAGCCAGCTTGTCGACCGCCACCTTGAGATGCATCTCGCCCTGGCCCTTGATCAAGAGCTCATGAGTTTCGCCGCGCGCCTCGAAGGAGAGTGACGGATCCTCCTCGACGATCTTGTGCAGGGCGCCCGACAGCTTGACCTCGTCGTTGCGGTTCTTGGCGGCCAGCGACAGCGCGAACACCGGCGGATCGGCGGCCGGGAAGTCGTCGGTCGGCGCGATGCCGGCGGCGGCGAGCGACTGGCCGGCCGACAGCACGTCGACCTTGGCCAGCGCGACGATCTCGCCCGCCTTGGCCTCGCTGATCTTGTCGAGCCGCTGGCCGAACGGCCGCAGCAGCGTGCCGATCCGCTGGCCGCCGAGGTTCTGGCCTTCGCTCAGCGTGCCCGACCAGACGCGGCAGAGCGATAGCTTGCCGGCATGGCTCTGGTGCAGGACCTTGAAGCATTCGGCCATGGCCACGCCGTTGGACGGCAGGTCACGCCGCTGGGCGGTGACGGCGACGAACGGCGTGTCGTGGCGTAGCGCCTTCATGAGCCGGCGCACGCCGTTCTCGCGGTCGCCGGCGCCCAGCAGCACGGGCACGATCTGGTCGGCGCCGAACTCGTCGTGCAGGTCGCGGTAGATCAGCGATTTCTCCGGCGCGATGTCCTCGATCAGCTGCTCGAGCAAGGTGTCGTCGAACTCCGAGAGGGTTTCCAGCATCTCGCGCCGCGCATCGGCCTCGCGCGGCAGGATCTCGGCCGGCATCTCGATCAGGTCCGACGCGCCGCTGCTCTTATAACGGTAGGCCCGCTCGCTCACGAGGTCGACGTAGCCCACGGTCTCCTCGCCGCCGTCGCTGGTTGGGCGGCGGATCGGCACCTGGCGCAGCACGAGCTTGCGCGCCGACACGCCCTGCAGCGCCGACAGCATGTCGCGCACGCGGACCTGGGCGGAATCGATCTTGTTGACGAAGATGATGTGCGGGATGTGGTGGTCTTCGATGTATTTCAGGAGCGGCGTCAGCGCCACCACCCGCTCGGGCGAGGGCTCGCAGACCAGCACGGCCGCGTCGCACACCGCGAGCGCCGCATAGGCGTCGTGCTGGAATTCGATCGAGCCCGGGACGTCCAGAAAGCTCCATTGGTCGCCGAGATAGTCGACCGAGGCGACGTTGATCTCGGTGCCCATGCCGCGCTTGCGCGCCTCGGCCGCACCGTCGCCGATGGAGGTGCCTGCGCGAGTCGATCCGCGCCGGCCGATGGCCCCCGTGGCGTAGAGAATGCTCTCGAGCAGGCTGGTCTTGCCCGAAAGATACGGCCCGCACAGCGCCACCACGCGATGCGCGCCGCTGCCTGGTCTGCCGCCGGTGATGGTCTCGGATTTGATGTCGTTCATGACAACGTCCTCCCTTCTGCGCGTCTGTGGCGCATGAAAGCTCCGGACGGTGGTCGCTACGGATCTCGGCCGGAGCGAAGCCTTGTCCTCGAAATCGTTTCACCCTGGCCTAGGCGAGTCAATCCACAGGCGGGGGAAGATTTTGCGGGGTGCGCGGTGGGCGGTGGGAGAGGTCGTTTCAAGTGGCACGATGTGCGCTCTATGCCCGGCCCGGCACCAGGCGCACCTTGCGCGGAGCCGCAATCCAGATCGCTGCTGCGGAAACGACGCAGCAGGCAATCGTCAGGAGAAAGGCGAGCTCGTAGCTGCCGGTCGCGTCGTGGATGACGCCGGCGACCCATGGCCCGACCGCGCCGCCGCCCGTCAGGGCCACGGTGATGGCACCGAATATGGCGCCGTAGTGCGGTCCCTCGAAGATCTCCGCAACGATGGGACCCATGACCGACGTCAGGGCATACCCCAGGAAGCCTTGCGAGATCACCATCAGGTAAAGCAGGCTGGGTGAGGGTACCCGCTCGAGGGCGATCAGGGCGGCATAGCAGACGGCGAACCCGAAGCAGCCCGCCGACCACACCCATTCCCGGCCAATGCGGTCGGACAAGGCGCCGAAGCCGATCTGCCCGGGAATGGCAACGACGCTGACGATCCCCAGCGCCCACGCGGCCACAAGCGGACTGAAGCCGACGTCGATGAGGTACTTCGTCTGGTGAACCTGCACGACATACCAGGCCACGAGGGCGAGGAAATATCCGAGTACGATCCACCAGAAGCGGCCGGTACGGATTGCCCGTGCGATCGTCCAGTCCACCGATGCCCAGGCCGGATCGACGATGGTCAAGGCACTGCGCACCTTGCCGGCCCTGGGCACGGACGATGCTCCGTCCGGCAACAGGCCGATATCCTGTGGCTTGTGCCGCACGAGCAGGTTCAGCGGAGCCAGGACGAGAAGCACCAGCAGGCCCATGGTCCAGCACGAGGCGCGCCAGCCGTCCCGGCCGATGATCGTCTGCAGCCAGGGCAGCAACACGATGGCGCCGATGCCGACTCCGGTGAAGGCGATACTGATGGCCAGGCCGCGGCGGCGGGCGAACCAGTTGGGAAGGTAAAGCGACTGCGCGGTGAAGGTCATGAGATTGGCGCCGCCACCGACCAGGACGCCGAGCGTCGCATAGAGCTGCCAGGGCTCCTTGATCGCGGGGGCGAGGAAAAGCCCGGCCGCCAGCAGGCATACGCCGCTTTCGATCACCACGCGTGGGCCGTGGCGATCCATCACACGGCCGACGATCGGGCTCAAGACTGCGGAGAACAGGAAGCCGAAGGAGAAGGCGCCGGCGACGACACCGCGATGCCAGCCGAATTCGTCGATCAGCGGCGGCAACAAGAGCGAGAAGGCGGTGCGGGCACTCACGGCGATCGCCATGGTGACGAACGCAATGCCCACGATCAGCCAGCCGTAATAGAACGGCAGGCGTGAAGACCAGCGATGGGCGCCTTCCTTCGCCGGCACTGTTCAGGACGCAGGCTTGATGACGTTGAGGGGCATTTCTCCCCGTGCCGTCCGCGCGATGTTGTCGGCGATCAGCGTGGCCCGCGCCTCGAGCGTGCCTTCCGTCCAGCCGGAAATGTGCGGAGTCATGATCACATTGCCGAGCTCGCCAAAAGGCTGGGTGGCCGGCTGTGTCGGCCCGGTCGAGGTGGGATAGCGGTACCAGACATCGAGCGCTGCGCCGGCGAGCTTGCCGGACGCAAGCGCCGCGTAGAGCGCGCCCTCGTCGAAGATCTCGGCGCGCGCCACGTTGGCCAGGAAAGCGGTCGGCTTCATCAAGCGCAGGCGCCGCTCGTCGATCAGGTTGCGCGTCGCCGAGGAAAGCGACAGCGTGACGGCAAGGTAGTCGGCCAGCCGCAGCACGTCATCCAGGCGCTCAGGCCCGCCCACGAACGACACGCCGTCAGGTGTTTCCGCTTGGGCCTGTCGCCGGATGGCGCAGACCTGCATGTCGAAGGCGATGGCGCGGCGGGCAAGCGCTTGCCCGATGTGACCGAATCCCAGGATGCCCAATGTCTTGCCCGCCAGTTCCGGCCACAGCGGCGGCGCGGATGTACCGACCGCCCACTGGCTTTCCCACTCGCCGCGGCGCATCCTGGCGTCGAGGCGTCCGAACGATCGGGTGAGCGCGATCATTGCGCCGATGATGTACTCGGCGATGCCGGCCTCGTGGCCGTAGGCATTCGCGAGATGCGTGCCCGGCCCGAGCGCGCCGCGATCGATGCGATCGAGGCCCGCGCCCGGCACCTGCACCAGCCGAAGCCGCGGTGCCGCCTCGGCCATGCCGGCCGAGAATCCCATCGAGACCAGCACATCGACATCGGTCAGGCGCGCGACGATGCCGGCCTCGTCATCGACCACCACCTCGCACGGCAGGGCAAGTCGTGCCCGCACGGGCTCCGCCATCTGCGCGGCGAATGCTCCGGCAAAGGCCACCTTCATCACTCGACCCCGCTCTATCGACCCGCTGGCCGCCCAAAGCGCCGCGCGTTGCGACAGGACTATCGCGACGATGGCATTGTCCAGCAACTACGTGGCGGGTAGTCGACCGGGGTAGTGTGCGCTACGCCAGCGCCCCGCAGGCCCGCTGGATGCGGCGGCCGGCCTCTTCCAGGAGGTCGGTCGCGGTGGCGTAGGAGATGCGGAAGGCAGGGCCCTGG